>NZ_AHAM01000117.1 GCF_000236565.1 Mesorhizobium alhagi CCNWXJ12-2
TCGATGATCGCGTCGACGCCAAGCGCACCGCCGCGCACTTTTTGCAGCAACCGATAGCCGCCGGCGGCACGATAGGCTTCAAGGCCGATGTAATCGGGCACAACGACCTTGATGGCGCCCTCGCGCGCCATGTTCAACAGCCCTTGGCTACTGGCATGGTCGACTTCGCGGTCGCCGATGCGGGCGGCGGGCGCACCGGCGCAACGGCCCATGCAGGGCGCGCGCACGACGCGAATGGCTTTCGGGTCGACACCAGCCGCCAGTTCGCCGAACAGGTCCTCGGCGCCCGCCAGCATGCAGCTTATCGAATCGCAGACCCGGATCGTCAGCGGCGCGGGCCGCGCCTCGCCTTCCTTGACCACATCGAAATGGTCGTAGAACGTCGCCACCTCGTAGACCTCCGCCTGCGACAGGCGCATCTCCTCCGCAAGCGCCCGCAGATGCGCGGCCGACAGACAACCATAGCGGTCCTGGATCAGATGCAGGAACTCGATCAAGAGGTCGCGGCGCCGCTCGCGAACGCCGAGAATATTCCGGACCTCGGCGAGCGCAGCATCATCCAGCGCCCGTCCCTTGGGTCCGCGATCCCGTGTCCGCCGTGCCTGCATTGTCATACTCTCTCTCCCGGGGGCGAAGCGCCTGTCTGTCGAAGACGGTTCCAGCCGCCGATGTCTATCTCTGGTATAATATATACCTGTGGAGGCTTGTAAACAGGTCGCGCTCTCGCCGATAGGGCAGCTTTAGCAGACCAGCTCCGGTTCGGCGGAACTGATCTGCGCCTCGATTTGTCGCAACGCTTATACCGGTACCGCCTCCGCCTTCTTGATCACGAAGATGATGTGGTCGCCATCCCGCCTCGTCGCCTCCAATCGGTCGCCCGTTTCGTTGACCAGATTGGGAATGTCTATTGAGGCCAACGGATCGGTGCAGCGAACCTCAAGGCGATCGCCTGGTCCTATGCCACTGAGCGCCTTGCGGGTCTTCAGCGCCGGCAAGGGACATTTCAATCCCGTCAGATCGAGCTGTCTGGTTGTCATAGTGGGTCACGATGGCGGACCGGTACCCGGTCGTCAACGACCGCGGCCGCGGGGAGCCCGCAAATGAGAGCGGCCAGTCGTCGCACCGCATTTGGTAACGACGCGTACGGCCGGCGCGAGGGCGTTCGTCAATTCAGGTCCGCATAGGCAAGGAACTGGACGGTCTGACCCGGCTCTACCTGGATTGTCTCCTCGCCAAGTTCGACAAGGCCGTCCGTTTCCACCAACGAAGACAGCAGGCCGGCGCCCTCGCGCGGGAATTTGACGGCTTCATATGTGCCGTCCTCCGTCCGACGCAGGCTTACCCGCACATATTCGCGTCGCCCCGCTTTCTTGCGGTAGGAAAAGGCGGCCCGCAAAGGCCGCGAAACTGGCGGCTGCTGCCTCGCCCCGGCCAGCGCAAAGATCGCGGCCCTGGCGATATGAGCAAAGGTGACGAAGCTTGCCACCGGATTTCCGGGCAGCCCAATGAAGGCTGTTCCCCTGATCACTCCCATGGCGACCGGACGGCCGGGTTTTATGGCCACCCGCCAGAAAACCAGCGTGCCGACGCTCTCGACGGCGGCCTTGACGTAGTCGGCCTCCCCGGTCGAGACCCCGCCGGAGGCAAGGATCAGGTCATGCCTCGAGGCTGCCTCGCTCAGCACATCCGCGATCAGACCGCTATCGTCGGTCAGGATGCCCAAATCGGTGGTCTCGCAGCCCAACCTTGCGAGCATGGCCATCAGCATGAAACGGTTCGAATCGAAGAGTTGCGCCGGCCCCCGGACGGTTCCCGGCGCGACGATCTCGTCTCCGGTCGAGAAGATCGCGACGCGAATTTTCCGCCGCACTTCGACCTGCGTCATGCCGAGAGCCGCGGCGAGCGCGACATCCTGCGGACGCATGCGCTGGTCGGCCTGCAGAACCACTTTGCCTGCCGCGACATCCTCGCCCGCCGGCCGCACATTGGCGCCCCTTTTCAGGCCAGGCGGCAGAATGACCCACCCGGCATCGTCGACGCGGACGTCTTCCTGCATGTAGACCGTGTCCACCCCCTCGGGCAGAGGAGCGCCGGTGAAGATGCGTAGAGCTTGTCCGGGCGCAACGGGCTGATCCGGCGCCATCCCGGCCTGGATCCTGCCGACAACTGGGAAAGCTTTCTCCGCGGTTCCCGGCAAATCATCGCCGCGCAGGCCATAGCCGTCGACGGCCGAGTTGGTGAAAGGCGGCAAGGGCAGCGGCGCTACCATATCCTTTGCCAGGATGCGCCCGTCGGCAATCGCCAGCAGAACTGCTTCGCTCTCCTCGACAGCGCTGAGCCGCGAAGCAATCAGTGCGACGGTCTCGTCGACCGATCGCATCGGGCCGCCGAAAGCGAAGCAGTCGTCTGAAAGTTGCGCCATTGAGCCTTCAGTTTCTGTGGATCCGCCGAACCGGCAGGTTGGCGCCATCCTGCACTGGTTGGCGCTTTTGTCGACCGGCTTCGTTTTGAACAGCCTATATAGTAGACGTCAAGCCGAAGGTTACGCATCCATCCCGGCATGCGGGATTGCTAATTTCGAGATCGCAATGCACCAGATGAAAACCAGACCAGACCCCGCCATCGTCATGCCGGACCCGGAAGACGTCCGGCTGACGGAACAGGTCAGCGGCATCGATCATACGGGCGCCGCTGTCCAAGTCCGTGTCCCCGTTGAACGCCCGCTGACGCTCTATCTGAACGCGCAGGAGATCGTCACCATGATGACGATCGGCGACTATCCCGAATATCTGGCGCTTGGATACCTGCTCAACCAGAACATGCTCAAATTCGACGACGTCGTAACCGAAGTCGAACATGACGACGACCTGCAGGTCGTGATCGTTCGTACCGAGCGCAACACGAATTACGAACAGAAGCTCAAGAAACGGACGCAGACCTCGGGCTGCGCGCAGGGAACGGCTTTCGGCGATCTTCTCGAGGCGCTCGAAAACACCGCCCTGCCCGCGGCCGAACTGCACACCTCCTGGCTTTACCAGATGACCCGTACGATCAACACGACGCCTTCGCTCTATCTCGAAGCGGGCGCAATTCATGGCTGCGTGCTTTGCAAGGAAGGCACGCCGATCTGTTACATGGAGGATGTCGGGCGTCACAATGCCGTCGACAAGATCGCCGGCTGGATGTACCGCCACGGCGTCGATGCGGCCGACAAGATCCTTTATACGACCGGAAGGCTGACGTCGGAAATGACGATCAAGACGGTTCGAATGGGCATTCCGATCCTCGTCTCGCGCTCGGGTTTCACCGCCTGGGGCGTGGATCTGGCGCGTCAGGCCGGCCTGACGCTCGTCGGCCGCGCCCGCGGCAAGCGGTTCGCAGTCCTGTCGGGCGAGGATCGGATCGTGTTCGACCAGGACGTAGCCTCCGTCGACGAGGAAGCGCCCCGCCACAGACGCAAGGGAGCCGACGATGCCGAATGAGAAACCGGCGACCCTGGGCGTCGTTCTCGCCGGAGGGCTCGCCCGGCGCATGGGCGGGGGCGACAAATCAATGCGTCGGATCGGCGGACGCACGATGCTCGATCACGTCCTCGATCGGCTGGGTCCGCAATGCGACGGCCTGCTGCTTAACGCCAACGGCGACCCTGCCCGTTTTGCGCGGTTCGGCCTTCCGGTCGTGGCCGACACGGTCGAGGACTATCCGGGCCCTCTCGCCGGGGTGCTTGCCGCGCTCGACTGGACGGCCGCGAGCGAGCCTGGCGTTGACTGGGTCGTCAGCGTCGCGGGAGACTGTCCTTTTCTGCCGCGCGATCTCGTCGATCGTCTGCAACGGGCGCGGGTGGCGGAAGACGCGGAGCTGGCGGTGGCTGCATCCGGGGGCCAGACGCATCCCGTCATCGGCCTCTGGAAAGTCGCCCTGCGAGGAGAGTTGCGCGACGCGCTCGTCGGAGAGGACATCCGCAAGATCGACCGCTGGACGGCCCGCTACCGGCTCGCGACCGTATCCTGGCCAACCGAGCCGGTGGACCCCTTCTTCAACGCCAATACGGTCGACGATCTCGACGAGGCCGAACGGCTCGCTTCGCTTGTTGCCGATTAGTTAGGCCGGCTGAAACCCGCCCGCTCCAGCGCAGCGTGGATTTCGGGCGTAGCCAGCGCGGCAAGGAAAGCCTGCACCGCGGGCCGTTCCTTGCGCGCCGAAACCAGTGCGAAATCATAGTGCTCTTCCGTCAGCGGAATGAAACCGAGCCCGGCCGAGCGCGCAACCGGCGCAATGGTGACGCCCCAGTCGGCACGGTTCTGCGCCACTGCCGCCGCGACGGCATTGTGCGAGCGGGGCTGGTTCCAGTAGCCGTCGGGCCGCGCCGGACCAAGCAGTCGGTCGATGAGGATGCGGGTTCCGGAGCCCTGGTTGCGGTTGACCATCATGCAATCGGGATCGGCAAGCGCGGCGCGCAACGCCTCTTCCGCGTCGCTCCCCTCGAATCGAGCGTCGCCCGGGCGGTACGCGATGCCCTGCATGCGCCGCCAGCCTTCCACAAGTTCGAGGCCGGCGCTCAGGAACGGTGCATTGTAGCTTTGCGTCTTGGCATCGAAGAGGTGGATCGGCGCGATATCGCATTCACCCCGCTTGGCGGCGGCCAGGCCGCCGAGGCTTCCGACTGCGATCGACCGCACCGTCAGTCCGGCGCGAAACAACGCGCCCACGACCAGATCGAGGCCGGTGCAGTTGCTGCCGATCACGACGAGGTCGGGAACACGGACGTGCGGCGTGAACAGCGTCACCGCCGCTTCGCTTCCGGCAGGCATGTTGTCGGCCAAGGCTTCGATGCTGATGAAGCCGTCCGCCTGGGCAAAAGACGTTATCGCCCCCGAGCCCTTGCCGGTGGGATAGGCGACCAGCCCCTGCTCAGCCTCGACCAGCGAGACCATCACGAATTCCGTGCGGCCGAGTTCGGAAGGAATGCGCAACGGAATGCTTGCCGCGACCTGCGCTTCGGTTCGCGGCGGCAGGCCCGCCATACGGCGCAGCACAGGTACGATCATGTCGTGGAAAGTGAACATGGCCGAAGTCGGAAATCCCGGCAGGACGACGACCGGCTTACCGCCGCAAACGGCGAGGCAAAGCGGCTTTCCCGGTTTCAGCGCCACGCCGTGGGCGACGATGCCGGGCGCGCCGAGGCGGTTGACGATGCGATGGCTGACATCGCCCGCGCCCTTCGACGTTCCGCCCGACAGGATCAGCATGTCGTGCGTCGCAAGCGCCTCGCGCATGACTGCCTCCAGCGTGGCTTCGTCATCGGCAAATGCGCCGAGAAAGGTCGCCTCGCCACCATTTTCGGTCACCGCCGCACTGACGATCGCGCCGTTGGCGTCATAGATGCCTGCGGGTCGCAGGAGATGGCCCGGCTGGACCAGTTCGTCGCCGGTGGACAAAACCGCAACGCGCAGCTTGCGCGCGACCGTCGCCAGCGCAATTCCGCAGGCCGCAAGCATGCCGATTTCCCGCGAGCCGATCACCGTCCCAGCGCGCAGCAGGACCTCACCCCGGGCGATATCGGAGCCGGCATGCGAGATGAACTGGCCGGGCGAGGCTCCACGCCTGACCTCGATGGCATCATCTTCGGTCGGCTGGGTGTGCTCCACCATGATGATGGCATCGGCGCCGCGCGGCACGGGTCCGCCCGTCGCGATAGACGTTGCGGTGGCCGCGAGCACGGGCAGTTGCGGGGCGACGCCGCAGGCGATGGTTTCACGATTGAGCAAGAGCCGGGCTGGAAGCGCTTCCGACGCGGTGGCTATGTCGGCGGCGCGCACCGCAAAGCCATCGACGTTCGAACGGTCGAAGGGCGGCACGTCGATGGGCGCTTTCACATCATCGGCAAGCGCCAGCCCAAGCGCATCCGCGAGCATTCGTTCTTCGGTAGGCACCGCTCGCGGAAATAGCGCCGCCTCGAAACGGGCGAGCGCCTCATCGCGCGAGAGGACCGTCAGGAACTGCTCCTGGTCGGGATCCTGGCGGGAAGAAACTGGAGATCTGGCCATTTGCGACTTACTCACCTCGGATCGCGGAGCGCAAAGGCGCCGACCGATGTTCCCGTGGGATAACCCTCACTGCCGCTCGGAATAGCAAGCCAGGCATCCGCCAGGCGCATCGCGTCCAACGAGAAATCTCCTATCGCAAGCGGCTCCCATCTGTCTTGTCCCTGCTTCAGGAGGGCGATTTCGGCCAGTCCGACGGTGGAGGAGATTTTTCGCGCCAGCGGCAGTGTCGCGTCTCGCCGGGCGCTCCTGCCCGACAGCCGGTCTATGACCGGCTGAACCAGCGCAAGAAAGGCGGCAAGGGCCTGATCGGGCGCGCCGGGCAGAGCGATGATCGGGACTGCGTCGAGCCGGCCGATGGCCGCGGTTCGGCCGGGCTGGAGCGCGATGTTGTGGGCGATGAGCGCCCCGCGCGCGGCAAGCGCTTCGGCTGTTGCGTCGGCTCGCCCGGCACCAGTGCCTCCGATCAGGATGATCAGATCGCAGGCTCGATCGTCGAGCGCCTTGGCGATGGAAGCCGTATCCCGCGCTACCGTTTCGATGTCGCTCACCGTCGCGCCGGAGGCTCTTGCGCTGTCGGCGACAAGATGGGCTGTGAAAGTCTCGCCGCTTGCTGCGCCAACATCGATCACATGAACGAGCGGCGCCCGCACCGCAAGTTCCCCAACCTCGACGCTGCGTGCGACCAGAAGATCGACCGCGGTCAGCCTCTGTCCCGCAATGACGATCGGCCCGCCCGCTTCCATGTCCTCGCCGGCGCGCCTGACGCCCTGGCCGGGCACGGCTTCAGCGAGCGCCTGAACGATCGGGCCAGTGCTGTCGACAAGGTCGATTTCGAGAACGCAGTCGCATCCCTCCGGCATGGCATCGCCTGTCTCTACCCAGACCGGAACCGCCATCAGCGGTAGCGGCGAATAGGCCGACGCCCCGGCAAGATCGAGCGCACGACACGCCCAGCCATCTGTCATGGCGGTGTTGCGGGCAGGCCGTGCATGCGCGAGAGACGGCATCTCGGCCGCGATGCGCCCGAGCGCCCGGTCAAGCGGCAATTGGCTGGGGGCGATCGGCGCCAGACCGTCGAGCAGTGCGGCGAGAGCCGATTCGAGGCTGGTCAGCGCGCCATTCGAAGGCTGCGTTCTGCTCATGCCCGATGATGTGACAGACGCGGACCTGTTTGCAACTGTCTTTCGAAGACGTGGTCACGAGCGCTCCCGCTCCGCATTCGGAAAGAACAACTGCTTGCCGTCGATCTCGTATTCCCCGATTGCCTCCTGGCCTTCCGGCGAGATCAGCCAGTCGATGAAGCTCTGGCCGAGATCGGCCTTGACGCTTGGGTGCTTCTCCGGATTGACGAGCATCACGCCATATTGGTTGAACAGCCGCTTGTCGCCCTCGACGACGATACCGAGCTCGCCACGATTCTTGAATGAAAGCCAGGTGCCGCGGTCGGAAAGCACATATGCATCCATGGCGCCGGCGGTGTTGAGTGCGGCTCCCATGCCCTGTCCGATTTCGCGATACCAGTCGCCTTTTGCGGAAGCGATATCGATGCCGGCTTCCTTCCAGAGTCTTAGTTCGGCGGAGTGGGTTCCGGATTTGTCGCCGCGCGAAACGAAAGGCGCTTCCTTGGTCCGGATAGCGGTGAGTGCGGCCGCGATATCCGTGGAGCCGCGGATACCGGCCGGGTCGCTTTTGGGTCCAATCAGCACGAAGTCATTGTACATGACATCGAAGCGCTTCACGCCGAAACCCTCCTCGATGAACTTCTCCTCCTGCGCTTTGGCGTGAACGAAGACGACATCGGCGTCGCCGCGGCGGCCGGTGTCAAGCGCCTGTCCGGTGCCTTGCGCGACCACCCTCACGTCGATGCCGGTCTCTGCCTCGAATAGCGGCAGAATATGGTCGAACAGGCCGGAATCCTGCGTCGAGGTCGTCGACGCCACGACGATCGACTTGTCCTGCGCTACGGCTGAAATTCCGCCCACGGCGAGCATGGCGAAAGCGGCAATGGCGGTAAACAGACGGCGGCTCAGCATCGAAAACTCCAATTCAGTTGGTCAAAGAACGAGATCGCCGCGGATGAAGGCGGCCGTCTCCTGTGTCGAAGGACGATCGAAGAAATCCTTCACGCTGGTCTGCTCGCAGAGCCGGCCGCGGACCAGGAAAACCACATCTCCCGCGAGCCGGCGCACCTGCCCCAAATCGTGCGAGGCCATGACGACCTTCGTGCCGGACTGGGCAGCCATGAGGATGATTTCCTCGACATGACGGGTCGCGGCGGGGTCGAGGCTGGCGGTGGGCTCGTCGAGCAGCAGGATTTCGGGCTGCCGCGCCAGAGCGCGCGCGAGTGCGACGCGTTGCTGCTCACCTCCGGACAAGCGTCTCGCGGGGCGGGCAGCGAGGTCGAGAAGGCCGACGCGATCGAGCAGTTCCTCGGCGCGGGTGGTCCGGAGGTGGCGCGGGCAACCAGCTTGCGCCAACCCATAGGCAACATTGGCGGCCGCCGAACGGCGCAGCATGACGGGTTTCTGGAACAGGATGGCGCGGCGTGTCTGCCCGCTATCAGTGCGCCCGCCCCAAGTCACGATTCCGGCAGAGGGAGCAGCAAGCCCCATGCAGAGCCGCAGCAGCGACGTTTTGCCGGAGCCGTTTGGACCGACGACCAGCGTCGGCGCGCCCGGCGTGATCGTCACGCTCAGGCGGTCGAGCATCGTCGTCGCGCCGGCACGCAACGAGGCGCCGTCAAGCACAATCGGCAGATCGCTCGGCGAGGCCCGCATCATCAGCCCGCCCGTTGCTCGGACCATAGCCGCACGCCCCACGCGGCGGCGTTGATCGCCATGATGAGCCCGATGAGGACGAGGCCGAGCCCCATGGCGAGCGGAAGGTTCCCCTTCGAGGTTTCGAGCGCGATCGTGGTGGTCATGGTGCGGGTGAAGCCGTCGATGTTGCCGCCGACAATCATCACCGTGCCGACTTCCGCAGCTGCCCGGCCAAAGCCGGCGAGCAACGCGGTGATGAGGCTGAAGCGGCTGTCCCACAAAAGCGTCGCCACGCGGCCTGTCGGGCCGACGCCCATCGCTGTCAACTCATCGCGATATTCGCGCCACAAATCCTCGATGGTCTGGCGTGTCAAAGCCGCGATGATGGGCAGAACGAGAAGCGCCTGCGCGACGACCATCGCCGCCGGTGTGAACAACAATCCCAATTCGCCGAGCGGACCCGATCGCGACAGGAGCAGATAGACTGCCAGGCCGACGACCACCGGCGGCAAGCCCATGAAACCGTTGAGAATAACGATGAGCGCAGAGCGTCCTGGAAAGCGCGTCAGTGCCAGCACAGCCCCGAGCGGCAGGCCCACGACGACCGCGATCGCGACGGCCGACAGGCTGACGGCGAGCGACAGTCGCACGATCGCGAACAATGTCGCGTCTCCGCTCGCGACAAGCTGCCATGCACTGATGCCTTCCGACATACCACCTCTCGCTTGCGCAACGCACAAGCGTTCTTCTGCAATCGTTACGCAGAAGTCAAATTGTTGAATTTGCGCAGGAATATGCATATGGATGCAAGATGGATTTGCTGACGACAACTGAAACCGCCGACTATCTTCGCCTTGGCGAACGCAAGCTTTATGAACTGGTCGCCGAAAATAAGATCCCGTGCAGCAAGGTGACGGGCAAGTGGCTGTTTCCGCGTCACGAACTCGACCGCTGGGTTCTCTCGGGACTCGCGCGTCCTGAGGGAATGATCCCGCCCGAGCCGCCGCCCATAGTCGGCGGCAGCCAGGACGACCTGCTCGAATGGAGCCTTCGCCAGGCAGGCTCCGGTCTCGCCTCCCTTACCGAGGGTACCGGAAGCGGCGTTGCGCGCCTTTTGCGTGGCGAAGTCGCCGCCGCAGCGATCCATTTCCACAATGAAGCCGCCGAGCCCAATGTGGATGCCGTGCGCGCAATGCCGCGGCTGCACGATGCGGTGCTGATCGGTTTCGCGCGGCGCGAACAGGGACTGCTGCTGCCGCCGGGCAACCCGCGATCGCTCAATAGCCTGGTCGATGTCCTTGAAAGCGGCGCCAAAATGGCGGTGCGCCAGGCCGGTGCCGGAGCCCATATGCTGCTGAATGTCCTGGTCGCCCGCGCCGGCGCCAGCCAGAAGGAGTTGAACCGGCTCGAGCCGCCATGCCTGACAGGACCGGATCTCGCTGCGGCCATCCGCACCGGAAGAGCCGATTGCGGCATCGCCACACGCGCGGCTGCACGCGGCGCCGGCCTCGAATTCGTGTCATTGGCGTGGGAGAACTTCGATCTATTGATGCGGCAGCGAACCTATTTTCAGCCTTCGATCCAGGCGCTGGTCCGCTTTTTGGCCCAAGACAGTTTCGCCCGGCGCGCCGAGGAACTCACGGGGTACGACACGAGCTCGGCCGGGCAGATCCGGTTCGTCAATTGATATAGTGCGTCGATCGAACGCAGAGCGCACCTATTCAGCCAAAGTCGATTTCGCCTTCGACGACGTGGTGCAGGCCGGCGCGTTCAGCCGTAATCACGGCCCTCACGGTCAGGCGCTCCTGTCCTTTCAGTCCCGCCTCCGCCACGGCTTTTTCGATCGCCTGCTGCGAGGTTACGCCGACCTGCCTCAGGAACTTGCGCATCGACACGTTGAAGGGATCGGTTTCCGTGTTTTGAGTCATATGATTGCCTCTGATAGCTTGGACGGTGCGCCCGTCGGTCAGGTGCTGCCTTCCGGCAAACGGTGCTGCCGGGCAGCGGAACACGGAAAGGTATGGTGCGCAATGCACAAGAGGCTCGCAATACCTTTGCTCGCTGCTGTTCTCCTCAGCGGCGCGACCGCGCAGAGCGCCGAACTGCGCGGGCATGGCGGCCCCGTGCGGGCGATCTCCGTGGCGCCGGACGGAAAGACGGCGGCAACCGGCAGTTTTGACACCCGGGCGATCATCTGGTCGCTAGAGACCGGCGAAGCGCGCGACGTGCTGCTCTTCCATGAAGGTGAGGTGACTGCCGTCGCCGCCCTGCCGAACGGGCGCTTTGCCAGCGCTGGCGCGGATGGTCGCATCGCCATCTGGCAAACCGGTCGAAGCGATCCCGCCCGCATTCTGGAAGGGCATGCCGGACCTGTCGCCGACCTCGAAGTGTCGCCCGACGGTTCGATGCTCGCTTCGGCGTCCTGGGACGCCACCGTCCGGCTCTGGCCGCTTGCCGGTGGGGAAGCGCGCGTCTTCGAAGGCCATGGCGCGAACGTCAACGCGCTCGCCTTCCTGGCGGACGGAACGCTCGTCAGCGCGGGCTATGATGCTATCGTCATCTATTGGCCAAGCCAAGCTGGGGCGCCGCCGGTTCGGGCCGTCATGCCGACGCCGCTCAACACGCTTGTGACAGCGCCCGGCGACCGCCTGTTCGTCGGAGGTGCGGATGGGCATGTGCGCTTGCTCGATCGGCGCGGCGAAGTGCAGTTGGAAATGCAGGTCTCACGCAAACCCGTGATTGCTCTCGCCGCCACGCCAGACGCGAACTATCTCGCCGCCGCCGGCATCGATGATGGGATCCTGTTGCTGGAGACCAGGAGCCTCTCCACCATCCGCACGCTCGACACATCCGACGTGGCGGTATGGTCGCTTGCATCCGCGGCTGGCGGCAAGACGCTTCTGGCCGGCGGCGCCGACCATTTGGTGCGGGAATGGAACGTCGAAACAGGCGAGCGCCTCGGGGCCGCTGTCACCGGCAAGACCGATCCGATGGCCAGATACGCAGATAATCCGGACGCGGAAGTATTTCGCGCCTGCATCGCCTGCCATACACTAGGCCCGAATGACGGCAATCGAGCCGGCCCCACGCTACATGGCATCTTCGGCCGCAAAATTGCGTCCGTGCCGGGCTACCACTATTCGCCCGCTTTCCGGAAGATGGACATCGTCTGGACACCGGAAACCGTATCGAAGCTGTTCGAGTTAGGCCCGAATGCCTACACTCCTGGCACCAAGATGCCTGAACAGACCATCAGCAACGCAGAGGATCGAGCAGCCCTGATCCGCTTTCTTCAGGCCGAGACACGCACCGATTAAGGCTCAGACCGCCTTGTCGCTCGAGGCCTTGCGCTCCCGCAGATAGTCCTCCGTCGTCCGCGGCGGCGAGCGGCCGGGGCCGGCATAAGGGTCGAAGCCCTCATTCATGGCCGCATCGACCCGGCAATTGTCGCACATCCGCACAAGGTCGAGCCGCCGTGCGTTCTCGCCTGCAAACATCCAGTGTTTACCTTCGAGCTTGGCGACGATCCGCTCAACCGTGCTCTTCGTGCCGAATGGCTTCGCGCAGCGGATGCAGTTGTACGGCTCCTCTTCCTTCACGACCCGGCGCCGCGCGCTCCACGCCTGGAAATCCACCTGCGGCGTCAATGTGATGACCTTCTCCGGACAGGTCGCGGCGCAAAGGCCGCACTGCACGCACGCACTCTCGGAAAAATACAAGGCCGGCTGCTGCTCGCTGTCGGAAAGCGCGCCCGTTGGACAGGCCGATACGCACGAGAGGCAGAGCGTGCACCCGTCGACATCGACATCCAGCCCCCCGAACGGAGCTGCAGCAGGCAAAGCCACGCGGTCGACCGGCGTCGGCGCAGCGCGATGCAGCTCGATCATCGTGCTGGTCAGCAGGCTGCGCTTCTTGCCGAGCGGCAGGAATGCCGCCGGGCGCCGGGGCGTAAGGTCTGGGCTGATCAGGTCAAGCGCCGAAGCGAGGATGTCGGGATCGTCGGCTTCGATCAATCCGCAGACCTCCGCGCCATAGCCGAGAGACTGGGTCAAAAGGTTGGCGATGGCGATGTTTCCGGCAATTCCCGAAAGCTCGTGTCCTGGTTTGGCCGATGAGAGCGCCCTTACGGCGCAAGCGCCCCAGGCGACGGGCGCGGTCCACGCTTCGACCCCCAACTGGGTTATCTCATTCACGGCTACCGGCAGGACGTTTGCGGGGAGACCCGCACCGAACCGGGCGAGCGCGTCGATCAGCGGCTCGCCATGGCTGAGATCATGGAAAAGCACGATCGCGTCCTGGCCCTCCGCCTCCCGATAGGTGAGGAGAAGCGTCCGCAGCCGCCGAAGCAGCGACTCGGCATCCGGCACGGCGTAGGCCGCGGCGCCCGTCGGACATGCCGCCGCGCAACTGCCGCAGCCGGCGCAGACTTCCGCATCGATTTCGACGTGGTTGCCGGCAGGCGCTATCGCCCCGGTCGGGCACAGATCGAGGCACCGCGTGCAGCCGGTGATGCGTGACCTCGAATGGGCGCACAGATCGGCGGAAAAATCGATGAAGCGCGGCTTATCGAACTCGCCGACCAAGTCGGCTGCCTTTGCGATCGCCGTGGCGACGGAGGCGCGATCGCGCGGGTCGGCCTTCACATAGCCGTCGCGCAATTCATGCGCAGGGAAAAGCGGGATTCCGCCGGAGAGGTCAAGGACAATGTCGGCGTTCGAGACCGCGCCATCCCTCGATATCCCGAAGCGAAGCCGATCGCGCGATGAGGGAGCGGGCGCCGCGAAGTCGTCGACCGTCAGTTCGAAGGCGCCAAGATGGCCGCTCGCATTGCGGACCGTGCCCTGCATGACGGGAAAATCCCAGACCCGGTGCGGCGCGATTTCGTGCGGACGGGTAAGCAACACAGTGACGTCCAGCTTCTCGGCGAGTTGCCGACCCGCATCGATCGCCGTCTCGTCGCAGCCATAGACCAGGATGACGCCATTGCTCGAAAGCGTAACGAGCGCGGGCGGAGAAGCGGGTTCGGCCGCCATGGCGAGCAGAGCCGCCGCTTTCGGGCCGGCGGCAGCGGCGCCCTGCGACCAGCCTCCCGCCTCGCGAATGTTTGCGAAAACCAGATCGCCTGCGAAATCGAGTTCTTCGGCGAGTTCGCTGAAAAGCGGCGCCTGCTGCGTGCAGCTGATCGTGACTGCTTCGCCGCTGCTCAGGGCGCTACGCACCCGGTCGAGTTCCGCGCCGCAGAACTGGTCTCCGGATTCGACCTGCACACCCTGACACCCGCGGGCGACGCTGCCGCCATAATTTGGCATGCTTCCCTCGCAGGAGCAGACCAGGACTTTCCGCTGCTTGGTTGGCTTCATATCGGCTCCCGGGACGCCAGCCGCTCGTGCGGTAGCGCCAACCCTTTGGAAGTATTATAAAGACAATAAGATCGCCGTCACCAAAATATGGACCGGCACCATGTCGTTACGCGCATCGGTCTCCGACCGTGCCCTCGAACTGCCCCCGCCTTACAGCCTCGTCACGTTGAGAGAGGCGGGCGATGCCTTTGCGCATGCCCGCGCCATCGCGGCGGACGAAGGGGCCGGGACGCTGGTTTGGGTGCGCCGCTACGATCTGGCCGAATTCGCGGTAGTGCTCGAGCCCGAAGAGCCGTTGGCGGAAGCGCGCCGCGCGATCTATGCCGGTATGAACGCGATTGCCGATGCGCTATCGGTCCATGCGCCGCCGTCGCGGCCCGTTAATTTCGACTGGCCCGATGCGATTCGCGTTGATGGTGTTCTCGTTGGGGGCGGCCGCCTCGGTTGGCCCGAAGAGACCCGGGAGGACGAAATACCGGACTGGCTCGTCATTTCCGGCATGATCCGCACTGCTGCCATCCGCGCCAGCGAGCCGGGTCTGCGGCCTCTGCTTGGCGCGCTTGACGAACTGGGCTTCGAAGCGGTCGATGCGGGGCAAATCATCGCGAGCTTCTCGCATCATCTGATGGCTGTATTTCATGATTGGAGCGAAACTGGCTTTTCGT
>NZ_AHAM01000116.1 GCF_000236565.1 Mesorhizobium alhagi CCNWXJ12-2
GTTGGCTATTGATTAACGTATAACCACAGAGATATGAATCAGTCAAGCGTGGCCGCAAACTTTGACGATAAGGGTAGCCGGACTACCCTTATCGAGGCGTTTCGCGGCTCCGCCCGTTATGATGTAGGTTCAGACTCTGGCTTTTGCCTTGGAAAGGCGGCTCGCCATGGCGGACCGCCTTTCCAGGTCGCTGGTGGACCTACTCTACAACGTGATCCGATATTTCGAGAACCCTTCCGCCCCCTCGCCTGCCGGCTCGATCTTCACGCTCTTCACATCCGCGATGAAATCCTTCGCCTTGGGTCCGGTCTCGAAGATCACCGACGTGCCTTCCATCGGCGCGAACGACCAGTTTGCGTCGGCGGATGGATTGATCGTGCCCTGCTCGACGATGTAGCGAACGATCACGTCGCGGTTGGTATCCGGCGCTTCAAAGATCAGCTTGGAGGCGTTGATCTCCGGGAAATTGCCGCCGCCGCCGGCACGGTAATTGTTGGAGGCGACAACGAATTTCTGAGCCGGATCAATCGGTTTGCCGTCGAACATCAGGTCGACGATGCGGTTGGAGCTGGCATTGAGCATCGCCCCCTTGGAATCGTATTTGGGCGGCTGGCCAAGGTCGATCTTGTAGGTGACGCCGTCGATCACGTCGAAATTGTAGGACGGAAAATCCGGATTGATCAGCGGCTGGTCGGCCTTGCCCGGCTCGATGGCATTGAAGATGCCGGCCGACATTTCCAGCCATTCCTTGACCTGCGCGCCGGTGATCGCCACCGCCTGCACCGTGTTGGGATAGAGGTAGAGGTCGGCGACGTTCTTGATCGCCACGGCTCCAGCCGGCACGTCGGTATAGTAATCCGCACCGCCGCGGCCGCCCGACTTGAAGGGCGCGGCCGCCGAAAGCACCGGCAGGTCCCTGTGCTCGGTGTCCTTCAGCATGTCCTTGATGTACCAGACCTGCGCCTGGCTGACGATCTGCACGGACGGATCATCCGCCACCAGCGCGAAATAGGAGTGCAGCGGCGCGGAGGTCTTGCCGACAGGCGTGCGGACATATTTCAGCGTCGCCTCGTGGTCGTCCTTGACCGCCGCTTCCACCTCGGCCTTGCTTTCGACCTCGGGCACCACTTTCTTGTCGACACGCTTGGAGATCGGCCGCGCCTCGCTGGTTGAACCGGCTATTTTCCAGGCATTGCCGTCGCGCTCGAGCATCAGGTCGATCAGGCCGAGATGCGAGCCCCAGAAGCCGCCCATCACGCCCGGCTTGCCGCCGATCGTGCCCTTGGCATTGTCGAGACCTTCGACGCCGTCGAACTTGGTTCCGGGGAAGTCGAGATGGCTGTGCCCCGTCACGATCGCGTCGATCCCGTCGACGCCGGCAAGCAGCAGCGAGGCGTTTTCGAGATTCTCGGCATATTGCGCCGGCCCGATGCCGGAGTGCGACAGCGCGATGATGAGTTCGGCGCCCTCTTCCTTCATCTGCGGCACCCAGGCCTCGGCCGCCTTGACGATGTCGCGCGTCATGGCCTTGCCCTGCAAATGGCGCGAATCCCAGGTCATGATCTGCGGCGGCACGAAGCCGATCAGGCCGATGCGGATCGGATGCTCCGCGCCGGCGCCGTCCTTGATCTTCTTGTCGAGGATCACATAGGGCTTCAGGAACAGTTCGTCCTTGGTGGCGTCGGCGGCGAGCTGGCCCTTGGTGAGATTGGCGCAGACGAACGGGAAGTTCGCGCCGTTGAGCACCTTGAACAGGAAATCGAGCCCGTAATTGAACTCGTGATTGCCCATGGTCGAGCAATCGTAGCCCAGCGTGTTCATCGCCTTGATGATCGGATGAACGTCGCCCTCCTTCATGCCGCGCTCATAGGCGATGTAGTCGCCCATCGGGTTGCCCTGCAGGAAATCGCCATTGTCGACGAGGATCGAATTGGTGGCCTCGGCGCGGATGGCGTCGATGATGGAGGCCGTGCGCGCCACACCCATCGTGTCGTTCGGTTTGTCGGCGTAGTAATCGTAGGGGAAGACGTGAACGTGCAGGTCCGTCGTCTCCATGATCCGCAGATGCGCCTGGTTTGCCTCAGCGCGCGCCGAAAACGGGTGCAGCATCACCAGCGCGCCACTGGCGGCGGTCCCCGCCAGAAAGGAGCGGCGCGAAATCGGGTGAAGCATCTGGGACATTGCGTTCTCCTCCTGGAACTGAAGCTCGAAAAAAATCGACGCCGAAACAATGAGTTTCGCGCCGAACTTTTCGCAAGTCCAGCAGGATCGGGTGACAGGCTGATGACTACCGCAAGAATTTGCCGTCACCCCACCCGGGGTGGATCGGCCTCGTCATCGCCGCTCTGCGGCCCCTGCGTGATCAGCCGGGCGCTGCGCTGCCCGGTCGAATAGATCCATAGCCAGCTCAGTGAAACCGTCAGCCGGTTCCTGAGGCCGATCAGGAAATAGATGTGCGCGAAGCCCCATATCCACCAAGCGATCCAGCCGGTGAGCTTCATCCGGCCGAAATCGATGACGGCGGCACGCTTGCCGATCGTCGCGAGGTCGCCATCGTGCTTGTAGGCGAACGGTCGCGGCGAGGCGTCTCCCGCGAGGCGCTTGCGGACGGTTTCCGCGACGTGCCTGCCCTGTTGCTTGGCAGCCGGCGCCACGCCCGGCACAAGCCTGCCGTCGGTCCACTCGACATGGGCGGTGTCGCCGACGGCGAAGATCTCGGGATGTCCGGGCACCGTCAGGTCGGGCTCGACGATGATCCGGCCGACGCGATCGGCGGCAACGCCCAGCCATTCGGCCGCCGGCGAGGCAGCCACGCCCGCCGCCCAGATGATCGTCTTTGCCGGCAGATTCTCGCCGCCGTACACGACGGCCTCGGCATTGCATTCCGAAACCGGCCGGCCAAGTTCGACCGTTACGCCCAGCCGTTGCAGCGCATCCTTCGCGTAGGTGGAGAGTTCCGGCTTGAAACCGGCAGCAGACGCTCGCCGGCCTCGACCAGCACGACCCGTGCGTCGCGCGTATCGATGTTGCGGAACTCGCCCTTCAGCGTATCGTGCGCCAGCTCGGCGATCGTACCGGCCAATTCCACGCCGGTAGGCCCTCCGCCGATGATGACGAGCGTCATCAGTGCGCGGCGCTTTTCGGGATCGGTCTCACGCTCGGCCTGTTCGAAACCGAGCAGGATGCGCCGGCGGATCGTGGTCGCATCCTCCAGCGTCTTCAGGCCCGGCGCGAAAGGTTCCCACTCGTCATGGCCGAAATAGGCGTGCCGCGCGCCCGTCGCCAGCACCAGCGTGTCGTAGGAGATGGCATCCCCGCCTTCCAGCAGGACGCGCTTCGCCGCGGCATCGACGCCGACGACCGTACCCAGCAGCGTCGTCACCTCCTTGCGCCTGCGCAGGAGGTACCGCACCGGCCAGGCGATTTCGGATGTCGCGAGCGAGGTGGTGGCGACCTGGTAGAGCAGCGGCTGGAAAAGATGGTGATTGCGCCGGTCTATGATCGTGACACGGACCGCCGCGCCGGCCAGAGCACGCGTGATTCCAGACCGCCGAAACCGGCGCCGACGACAACGACATGGTGCATGGTCATGCTTTGCAAATTCGAAGGCGGTGCCAGCTCGATGATGGTGCGTAGCGCCATCCGGCACAACCCCGCACCCGCAACCGCGACAATGAGAGGCAGCCGCATCCTCCCTTGTCATTCGCACATGGTCGTCCCATGTCGCGAATACACATGCCGCTCGCCGATGCCGGGTCTAGCTTCGAGAGCAAACGAACGAGGTGATCGATGGACCATGATCCCGACGACAAGGGCCCGGCGCAATACGCCTCCCCGCCCTGTTTCCTGCACGAACTGCAGCCTGGCTACAGCGCAGGCCATGCCGATCCGGTCGTCTGGGCGGATGTCGCGCGCTGGCGCAAGGCGGAGCGGGCGCGCCTGATCGAGGCCCGGCTGGCGATCCCGGCGGAAATCCGCGCGGAGATGGCGGTAAAGATCGCTGAAGGGCTGGATGCCGAGATCGGCAATGTGGGCGGAAAGACGGTCAGCCTCTACTGGCCGTTTCGCGGCGAGCCGGATTTAAGGCCTTGGTTGGCCTCTATCGTCGAGCGTGGCGGCAGCGCCGCCCTGCCGGTCGTCATCGAGAAGGCGCATCCGCTGGTCTTCCGCGCCTACCGGCCGGGCGACCGGCTGGAAAAGGGCGTCTGGAACATCCCCATCCCGGCCGAAGGGGAAAGCGTCATCCCCGACGTGGTGATCTCGCCGCTGGTCGGCGTCGATCCGGCCAATTACCGCCTGGGTTATGGCGGAGGCTTTTTCGACCGCACGCTCGCAGCGCTGCCGAAAAAGCCGCTGGTCATCGGAGTGGGTTACGACACGCAGCGGATAGCTACGATCTATCCGCAGCTGCACGACATTCCGATGGACCGGATCGTCACCGCATCCGCGTAAGTTCTAGTGGACGCCGCGCTTCAGGCCGAAACCGAACGCCACCAATGCGGCGCCCTGCATCGTCAGGTCGATCGCCAGCACGAGGCCGAGCACCCAGAGCGTGTTGAAGGGCCAGCCAATGGCCAGCACGATACCTGCAAGCAGCGTGATCAGGCCTGAGAACACGACCCAGCCCCATCCCTGTTCAGGACGCGACTGGAAGCCGACCCAGAACCGCAAGATGCCGGCCACGATCAGCGTTGCCGCCAGGATCAGCGTCAGCACCGATGCCGCAAGCAGCGGATTGTAGAAGGCGAGGAAGCCGCCGACCGCATAGACAAGGCCGCTCAGCAACCACAGCGCGAACGAGCCCCAGGTGCGTACGCCGAAAGCATGGATAACCTCGGCGATGCCCGCCGCCATCATCATCACGCCGACAAAGAAGACGGACGCAACGGTCGCCACCAGAATATTCGAAAGCGCAACAAAGCCCAATACAAGCAGCCCCACGCCGAGGAGCATGAAAAGCCACCATTTCGAGCGCAGTTCGGCAGCGCCCGAGCCCATAGTTTCGGAAGGGTCGATTGCATGTGTCATGGAAAGTCTCCTGTAGCCGCCAACAGTCGAACTTGGTCCGGCTATATTGGTACGCTCAATTACAGGTTGGCGCAATTGCAACCGCTTGGCGGCCGCGGGGCTGACTCTCAAGCCATCTCGGGCTTCATGCCCATCGCCGTGCGGTCGATGATCTCGCGCAGCGCGAAGGACGAGTTGATCTTGGTCACATGCGGCATGGCCGAGAGCCATTCCTTGTGGATGCGCTCGTAATCGGCGAGGTCGCGGGCGGCGATGCGCAGGATGTAATCGTACTCGCCCGACATCAAGTGACACGACAGGATGTTCGGGCAACGCTTTATGGCGGCTTCGAAATCCGACAGCGTCTTTTCGAACTGCCCGGACAGCGAAATGTGCACGATCGCGGTCAGTTGATGCCCGAGCGCGGCGTTGGAAAGCCGGGCGTGATATCCGCGGATGACGCCGCTTTTCTCGAGATTGTCGAGGCGGCGCGAACAGGCTGACTGCGACAGCCCGACCTTTTCGGCGAGCGCCGCATTGGGGATGCGGCCGTCCTTCTGCAGCGAGTCGAGAATGGCGATATCGATCCTGTCGAGCGACATTGTTCGTATTTCCTTCGAACGGAATAGATTTTGGCGCAAGGAATAGCGATTATCGCCACTCGCGACAACCAGATTCGCAAACACTTGCGGCGCTATTTATGGTTTTATGGTCCACCCCGTAAAATCAGAAATTCGAGGAGGAACGGATGCGCGTCGGTTGTCCAAAGGAAATCAAGAATAACGAGTACCGCGTCGGCCTGACGCCGGGCGCGGTGCGCGAATATTCCGCGCATGGCCACGAGGTTCTGGTCGAGACCGGCGCAGGCGCAGGCATCGGCGCGGATGACAATGCCTATCGCGCCGCGGGCGCGGTGATCGCCAAGACCGCCGCCGACGTGTTCGCCAAGTCGGACATGATCGTCAAGGTCAAGGAGCCGCAGCCCAGCGAATGGGTGCAACTGCGCGAAGGCCAGATCCTCTACACCTATCTTCACCTCGCGCCGGATCCGGAGCAGACCAAGGGTTTGCTCGCCTCGGGCGTCACCGCAATCGCCTACGAGACCGTGACCGACGACCGCGGCGGGCTGCCGCTGCTGGCCCCGATGTCGGAAGTCGCCGGCCGTCTGTCGATCCAGGCCGGCGCGACCGCGCTGCAGAAGGCCAATGGCGGCCGCGGCGTTCTGCTCGGCGGCGTGCCCGGCGTCCTGCCCGGCAAGGTTGCCGTCATCGGCGGCGGCGTGGTCGGCCTGCATGCGGCCAAAATGGCCGTCGGCCTCGGCGCCGATGTGACCATCCTCGACCGCTCGATCCCGCGCCTGCGCCAGCTCGACGACATTTTCAACGGCCGCGTCCACACCCGCTATTCGACCGTCGAGGCGCTGGAAGAGGAGTGCTTCTCGGCCGACGTTGTCGTCGGCGCGGTGCTCATCCCGGGTGCGGCCGCTCCCAAGCTGGTGACGCGCGAAATGCTGTCGGGCATGCAGAAGGGCGCGGTGCTGGTCGATGTCGCGATCGACCAGGGCGGCTGCTTCGAGACCTCGCACGCCACCACCCACGCCGACCCCACCTACGAGGTCGACGGCATCATCCATTATTGCGTCGCCAACATGCCGGGCGCCGTGCCGGTCACCTCGGCGCATGCGCTCAACAATGCGACGCTTCACTACGGCCTGCAGCTCGCCAATAAGGGCATCAAGGCGATCCTGGACGACCACCATCTGCGCAACGGCCTCAACGTCCACAAGGGCAGGATCACCAACCGTGCCGTGGCCGAAGCGCTTGGCTACGACATGGCGGAGCCGAAGACGGTTCTCGCTGCCTGATATTTCCAGGCCAGAAAGTTTCCTCCAGCCTCGCCCGCCGGTCATCCGGCGGGCTTTTTTGTGAGGCCTGCCGCCTCAGGACCTGGATCGCTGAAGGACTTACCGAATGCGGCGCGAGACATAGCCGGTACGGTCATCGGTGACCATCTCGGAGTTCGGGCTCTGCCTGGTTTCCAGAGGAGCGCTCGGGCCGGTCGAAGATGTTGCCATCGTGTCGTAGCCCGAAGTGGAGCAGCCTGACACGAAAACCGCCGTCAGGACCGCCAATGGAAGCAGACGTAATTTTTGCACTTCGATTCTCCTTGCCATAGGAACACGCCCCGCCGCCCAAGCAAGATTCAGGTCTGTCCTAGCGGCAGAAGTGCCGGCTAGGACAAAATGCCCGGCCTGAACCTTCTTGCAACCAGAGCTAGTTGCGCCGCAGCCGACTGCCAATCACGGTTTCGCGACTGGAAGGGCCGCCGCAAGGCCTCGGACGGGGACTGCGCAGGACTTGGACGCAGGTGCGCCGACGGCGCGGCAGGCGCTTCAGGAGCGCTCGATCCGGCACTGATAGCAATTGTTGCGGGCCGAGCGCATGTGCACATAGGCGATGTCCGGCCGCTGCAGCAATTCGTGCGACCGGCCGCAGATCATGTGTGTCGGCACCACTCCGCCGCTGCCGTAGACGATGCGGTCGTCACTGCCATACCCGCGCAGGATGTAGTCCGGCGTCGCCCGGAACATCGAGGGAATGACGTCCGTTTCCGGCGCACGCTCGCATTCCTCGGCGCACAGGAAGATCGGTCCGGTCTCGGCATAGGGCTGCAGTTCCGGAAACGGGCGGTAGGCGAGGATCAGATAGTCCTTGCCGGCCGCCACAGTCTTCAGGCAGTGCCGGCAGGGCACGCCGTCGCCGTCAGAGACACGTCGTTCCGGAACCATGCCGTAGGCGTCTGGCCCGCCCCTCTGCAGCGCGCGGACATCTTCGGTGGGCAAAGCGACATAGCGCAAAAGCATGACTCATCTCCATCGCAGGCGAAACCTGCGACGGAGATACGGTTTTGGGAGCATGCCGGCCACCCGATTCCTGCCGGCGGAAGCGCAGCAGGTTACCGGAGAAAATCCTCGACGCGGCGCAGGGTAACGCGGCGGTTGCGCCAGTTCTCGTTCTGCGTCGGCACCAGCAGGAAGTCCTCGCCATAGCCGACCGTCTCCAGCGCATGGCGCGGCACACCGAACTCGCGCACCAGCGTCTGCCTCAGGGACGCGGCGCGGCGCTCCGACAGGACGAGATTCGAGTAATCGGAGCCGACTGCATCGGTATGGCCTTCGATCAGGATGCGTGTGTCCGGCCGGCGGCGCAGCAGACGCTCGACCGCTGTCGCGATATTTTCCACCTTGCCGTATTGCGAATAGGGAATCTCGGCCGAGCCGAAAGCGAAGTTGATCGACTGTATATCGATGGAAGGGGCCATGCGGCGCAGTTCGGGCCGCTGCTTGAACTCGCGCACCGTGACGCGCTTGTTGGGCGCGATCTTGACCCGCGGCGCGGCCTCCAGCTTGCGCTCTATCTGCGATGCCGACGGCATCGCATCCTGCGCAGAGCCAACGGTGGGCAACGCCAGCAAAGCCAGAGCGGCGGCGGCGAAACGGCGGCGGTTCGGCATTCTCGTCTCCTTCAGGCGGCCATTATGGCCGATCACAGCTCCGAAGATGACGCAGGCAACCTGAAGCAGCGGTGAACGCGCGGTTCACAGGCGGTTGCCGGATTTCTTCCGTTATCGCATCACGCTTTGCGCGCGTTCCTCGAACGACATCGGCCGTACATTCTCCTTCTTCTGGCCGACCGGCGAAAAGCCGAGCTTCTGGTACAGCGGCAGCGCCGCGGGATGGTCGAGCGTGCAGGTCTGCACCGTCACCCTCTGCGGCTTGTACGTCCATGCCGTGTCGATGGCCGCCCCCAGGAACCAGCGGCCGAGCCCCTGCCCCATCGCGTGCTCCATCATGCCGAAATAGGCGAGTTCCACCTCCTGCGGCAGATGCGGCTTCAGGTCGAAGAAGCCGGCCGGGGAGCCGTCAAGATAAAGCACCCTGATGTCGCGGTCCTCGCGGTGCAGGCCGGCCGCGAGTTCCTCGTCGTCGAGCCGGAGAACGTTGACCCAGTGCCATTTCCGCCCGACCCGGTCCATCAGGTAGCGATAGAAATGCAGCGGGATGTTTCGGGCCCTGAGCAGCGCGATCTGCCGGTTTGCCGGCAGCGGCGGGCTGAAGGCCGGCGGCCGGTTCATTTCGAGGAAGGTCACCGTGACCGGAATGGTCTGCGCAGCCTCGCTGTCCATAAGCTCAATCCTTGCCGGTCTCGACCGGCGTGTCGCTGCGCCCGCCCCATTCGGTCCACGACCCGTCATAGAGCTTGTTGTCGGTATGCCCGACCGATTCCAGCGCCAGCGTGATCGCCGCCGCGGTGATGCCCGAACCGCAGGAGGTCACCACCGGCTTCGACAGGTCGATGCCGGCATCCTCAAGAACTTCCTTCAACCGATTGACAGGCAACAGCTTTCCGTTTTCCGAAAGGGCTAGCGCCGGCACGCTTTTTGCGTCCGGCATGTGGCCGGACCGCACGCCAGCGCGCGGTTCCGGCTCGACGCCCTGAAAGCGCCCGGCCGGCCGGGCGTCGGCTATCTGGCTTTCGCCGGTCTTGACGATGCGGCGCATGTCGGCGAGGTCTGCGACGCGCTCTTCGTCAAAATTCGCGAAGAACACGCAGGGCGCGATCTTGGTCCGCTCGGCTGTGACGGGCCTGCCTTCCGTCTTCCAGCCGTCGAAACCGCCATCCAGCACATAGACCTGGAAAACGCCCATGACCCTGAACATCCACCAGACGCGCGGCGCGGAGAACATGCCCGGACCGTCATAGACGACGATGGTGTCGTCTGCCGAGATGCCCATCGAGCCGACATGCTGGGCAAAGATCTCCGGCCGTGGCAGCGTGTGAGGCAGCGGCGAATCCGGATCCACGAGCACATCCTGGTCGAAAAAGATCGCACCTGGAATATGCGCTGCGTCATATTCGGCCTTGGCGTTTCGCTTCTGCGCCGGCAGATACCAGGAGGCGTCGACGATCGACAGGCCGGGCGTGCCGAGCCTCTGCTCCAGCCAATCAGCGTCGATGACAAAAGGGCTGGTTTCCGGCATTGGTTCGCTCCTGTTCGCGCATCTTACATATCGCTGCGCGCGCAAAACTCAAACCGCGCTCACTGCGCGGGCATCGGCCCGAAGCGGATGCGGAAGCGGCGGTTTTCGCGGCCCTTCTTCTCGATCTTGCCGATGTGGATCTCGCCGACCTCGCCTGTCGAGCGCACATGCGTGCCGCCGCAGGGCTGGCTGTCGATGACGGCATTCTCGCCTATGCAGACCAGGCGGATCTTTCCGGTCCCGTTGGGCGGGCGCACATTCTTCGATTTGACCAGGCCCGGATTGGCGGCGAGCTCCTCATCGGTGATCAGCCGCGTGAACACGGGATGGTCGGCGGCGACCAGTTCCATCAGCCGCTTCGTCACCTCCTCCTTGGTGAAGCTCGAATCGGGAATGTCGAAATCGATGCGGCTGTCGTCCTCGCCGACCGACGCCCCGGTGATCGGGAACGGGCAGACGACGGTCAGGAGATGGCAGGCCGTGTGCATGCGCATCAGGAGATGCCGGCGCGGCCAGTCGAGGGTGAGCCCGACTTCGTCGCCGGCCTGCGGAACGGCCTGGCCAAGCGCCGGCACATGGATGATCTCGTCCTTCGTCTCGCCGGTAATGGTCGCCGCGATCGCGATGGCATCGCCGCCGTTCAGGCGAAGCAGGCCGGTGTCGCCCGGCTGCCCGCCCGAAGTAGCGTAGAAAATCGTCCGGTCGAGGATGATGCCGCCGCGATCATTCACCGCAACGACTTTCGCGGCGGCTTCGCCGAGATAGGCGTCGTCCCTGAACAGGGCTTGCGTCACATGCGCCATCACGTCACCGCTTCGAACGGCACCGGGATCTGCGGCGTAGCGTCCATCCATTCGGGCACCGGCAGGTTCTTCGTGCGCAGGAATTCGGGATTGAACAGCTTCGACTGGTAGCGGGTGCCGTAGTCGGCGAGGATGGTGACGATGGTGTGGCCCGGCCCGAGTTCCCGCGCCAGCCTTATCGCGCCGGCAATGTTGATGCCGGTCGAGCCGCCCAGGCAGAGCCCCTCCTCCTGGACCAGATCGAAAACGATCGGCAGCGCTTCCTCGTCCGGCACCTGGAACGAGAAATCGGGCGAAAAGCTCTCGAGATTGGCGGTGATGCGGCCCTGGCCGATACCCTCGGTGATCGAGCTTCCCTCGGCCTTCAGCACGCCCTCGGTATAGAAGCTGTAGAGTGCGGCCCCCAGCGGATCGGCGAGCGCGATCTTCACGCCGCTCTTCCTGTCCTTCAGGCCGATTGCGACGCCGGCCAGCGTGCCGCCGGTGCCGACTGCCGAAACGAAGCCGTCGACCTTGCCGCCGGTCTGCTCCCAGATTTCCCGCGCCGTGGTGCGGGTATGGCCGTCGCGGTTGGCGATATTGTCGAACTGGTTGGCCCAGATCGCCCCGTTCGGCTCGGTCCTGGCAAGCTGCTCGGCCAGCCGCCCAGACACTTTCACGTAGTTGTTCGGGTTCTTGTAGGGCACCGCCGGCACTTCGATCAGCTCCGCGCCGAGCACCCTCAGCGCGTCCTTCTTTTCCTGGCTCTGCGTGTCGGGAATGACGATCACCGTGCGATAGCCGAGCGCCTTGGCGACCACGGTCAGGCCGATGCCGGTGTTGCCGGCCGTGCCTTCGACGATGACGCCGCCGGGCCGCAGCAGCCCCTTTTCCTCGGCGTCGCGGATGATGAACAGGCCGGCGCGATCCTTGACCGACTGGCCCGGATTCATGAACTCGGCCTTGCCAAGGATCTCGCATCCGGTCTCTTCCGAGGCGCGCTTGAGGCGGATCAGCGGCGTATTGCCGATGGCGTCGATCACCGAACGATACATGGGAATTTTCCTTGTGCGATTGCCGTCGAACCCTAGAAATGTGGCGCGGGCGTTTCAAGGCAGGAAATTGCCTGGACCCTCCGCAATTTCGGCCTGGCGTCCTTTGCCTGGGCTTAAAACTAGTTCGATTGTTTGCCGGCGACACGAACACCACAGCGATTTGCCTGTCTTCGCCACCCGCATTGCGCGCGCTTTCCCCATGGCAGAGCGCGACGCAGTGTCCGGATTCCACACTTTTCTTTCCCGCCCGTGGCGGTTAGGTATCATCCCGATGCGGTCGACGGAATCTTGAAGCATGGCATTGTACAGGGCTGCCCCTGCAGACGGCGTGGCGTGGGTCACTGGCGCCAGCACGGGCATCGGACGCTCACTGGCGCGTGACCTGGCCGCCGAGGGCTATACGGTCGCAGTGACCGCGCGTGACGAGGAGAGGCTCGCCACGCTCGTTCAGGAGACAGCCGGCCTGCCCGGCCGCATTGTGTCTTTCCCTTGCGACGTGACCGACGAAGCCGCCATGGACAAGACCGTCACGGCGATCGAGCGGGAAGCCGGCGCGATCGTGCTGGCGGTCTTCAACGCCGGCGGCTATTTCCCGACACGCGGCGAACGCCTCGACGTTCTCAACATACTGAAGACCTACGAGATCAACTTCTTCGGCGTCATCTACGGCATGGTGCCCGTGGTCGACCGCATGCGCGCCCGCGGCCGCGGCCACGTCGTGCTGGTCGGCTCGGCCTCGTCCTATTTCGGCTGGCCGTCGGCGGCATCCTACGGCTCGTCAAAGGCTGCGCTGAACAATTTCGCCGAAGCGATCAAGCACGATTTCGACAAGATCAACATCCGCCTGCAGATCATGAACCTTGGATTCGTCGCCACGCCGCTGACGGAGCGTGCGCAGTTCAAGATGCCCGCGCTGATGAAGGTCGAGGACTGCTCGAGGCGGATGGCGAAAGCAATCAGGAGCGGCGGCTTCGAGCCCAATTTCCCGCACAGGCTAACCTGGGTGCTGAAACTAGTGCGGATTCTGCCCTTTCGCCTGCGCTATCCGCTGATCCATTGGGTGGCCCGCTGGGAGAAGCGTCCCCTGGCCCCCGCCCGCCGGCGCAAGGCTTAGCTTGCTGCTGGGCTGACACCCCACCTCCTGCTTCAGATCACCAGGGCCCTAAGGCCGATCGCCGGAAACTTGGCGGCGTTGAGGAAACGGCAGGATCTTTGCCGCGTTTCGGCGCGAACATTCCTCCGCGATCATCGCTTCAATCAGAAGGCCCAGCGCTTCTCGCGACTGGACGCTCAGCCGATCATTGCCTTGAAGCAGGTCGAATGCGCGCTCAAGACATTGGCGCGCGCCAGAAAAATCCGATCGCACGTTTTCCTCCCGGGAGGCGCCCCGCGCAAGACTTGAGCAAAGGCCGGTTTCCTTAAGGAATTGCTGACGGCCGTCGTCGGATTTTATGCATCTGCCGGATTTTTGCTGTGGGCTATGATCAAATTCATTCGATCGATGCGCCAGCCGCACCCTCCACACGTGTCGGATTGTCTCCCCTCAATCCGGAATGCCGGGATCGATCAAGGCCTCGGCGTGTCTGTAATGGGCGCTGTCATTCGGCGGCTTGTTGCCTCGGAGCCGGGGCGATTCGTGCGGCGCAGTATTTGAACTCGGGGATCTTGCCGTAGGGGTCCAGCATCGGGTTGGTGAGTTTGTTGGCCGGACTTTCGTTGAAGCAGAACGGCATGAACACCATGCCGTCGGCGACCTCGCGGTCGGCGCGCAGGATAGCTTCGACCGTCCCGCGCCGCGTCTCCACCGCGATCATGTCGCCCTGGCGCAGGCCGCGCCGCTTGATCTCGTGCGGGTTCATCGCGGCGATGCCATGCGGCTCGATAGCGTCCAGCACGCCCGCCCGGCGCGTCATGGCGCCGGTGTGCCAATGCTCGAGCAGGCGGCCGGTGGTGAGCACCAGCGGGAACTCCGCATCGGGCACCTCGTCGGGCGGCACCAGATCGGCCGGCACGATGCGGCCGCGTCCGTCGGCGGTCGGGAAGCCCGTTTTGAAGATGATCTCGTTGCCGGGCGTGTCGGGGCCGTCGGCCGGATAGATCACCGATTCCTCGCGCTCGATGCGCTCCCAGGAGATGTGCTTGAGCGAAGGCATGACGTTCGCCATTTCCGTATAGACCTCGGAGACGTGGCGATAATTCCAGTTGAGGCCGAGACGCGTGGCCAGTTCGACGATCAGCTCCCAGTCCTGTCGCGCCTCGCCTGGCAGTTCGAGCGCCGGACGGCCGATCTGCACCTGCCGGTTGGTGTTGGTGTAGGTGCCGAGCTTTTCGGCATGGGCGGAGGCCGGCAGCACCACATCGGCGTGCCATGCCGTTTCGGTGAGGAAAATGTCCTGCACGACGAGGTGGTCGAGCATCGCCAGAGCCTCGCGGGCATGGGTCTGGTCCGGATCGGACATGGCCGGGTTCTCGCCCATGATGTACATGCCCTTGATCTCGCCGTCATGGATGGCGTCGATGATCTCGACGACCGTCAGGCCCCGCTTCGGGTCCAGCGTCTGGCCCCAGAAGTTCTCGTACTGGCCGCGAATGTCGATGTTCTCGACCGATTTATAGTCGGGGAAGTACATCGGGATCAGCCCGGCGTCGGACGCGCCCTGCACATTGTTCTGGCCGCGCAGCGGGAGCAGGCCGGTTCCCGGCCGGCCGACATGGCCGGTGATCAGCGCCAGCGCGATTAGGCAGCGCGCATTGTCGGTGCCGTGCGTGTGCTGGGAGATGCCCATGCCCCAGAAGATGATCGACCGCTCGGCGGTGGCGTAGGTGCGCGCGACATCGCGCAGCACCGAGGCCTCGATGCCGCAGATTTCGGCC
>NZ_AHAM01000115.1 GCF_000236565.1 Mesorhizobium alhagi CCNWXJ12-2
GCTGCGGCGGCGCTTGGCCGCGAACTCACCATTCCGGAAGTCGCGCAAAGCCTGGTGCTGACACGTGTTTCCGGCCGCGCCTCGCCCATGCCTTTGGGCGAGACGCTCGCAGCCTTCGGCGCGACCGGTGCGACGCTGGCGATCCACCTTGCCATCCACGCCGTGGAACGGGTGGTTGAGGAACTGACGCCGCTCTATGGCAAAGACTGCCCAGTGGCCGTCGTGTTCCACGCCTCATGGCCGGACGAGCGGGTCATCCGCGGGACGCTGGCGACAATCGCATCGGAACTGGAGAAAAACCCGATCGAGCGCACCGCTATCATCTTCGTCGGCCGGTCGCTGGAGGCTGAAGGCTTTCGCGAGAGCTCGCTTTACGACGCCTATTATCAGCGTCGTTTCCGGGGGCGCGACGGGTTATGAGTAGCGGCAAACGGCTTGTGCCCCATCAACTCCCCGTCGCGGTTGAAGATCAGGATTTCGAGTTCGATTCTCGGGTCCTTCAGCACTGCCGCCGCCGTGCGCCAGGCGCCGTCGGCGATCGCCCGACCGATTGGAACGCCGTCGGTCGTTGCCTCGGCAAAGGCCTCGGCAACCGTGTTGGCGCCGCGAATTTTTTCGGCCAGCGCGTCGGAAGCGCCGGCATCCCGCGCGACCACCGCCAGCGCGTCGAGATCGGCCGCGCCGCGCTTGGAGTGCAGGTCGAGCATGCCTTGAGCGAGCTTGGTCATCTTGGCGACACCGCCGGCGATGGTGACGCGCGGCACCGGGTGATCGCGCAGATATTTCAGCATGCCGCCGGCGAAATCGCCCATGTCAATGAGTTGCACCTCGTGCAGCTTGTGAAAATCGCGTGCGGCGTTTTCGGAAGCGTTGCCGGTCGCGCCGGAGACGTGGGTAAAACCCATGGCGCGGGCGACATCGATGCCGCGATGGATCGAGTGAATCCACGACGAGCAGGAATAGGGAATGACGATGCCGGTCGTTCCGAGGATGGAAATGCCGCCGAGAATGCCGAGGCGCGGGTTGAGCGTGCGCTCGGCCATCTTCTCGCCGTCGGGCACGGAAATCTCGACCTCGAAATCGGCCCCCTCGCCCGCGACTTCGGCAATCGCGGCGGCGATCATCTTGCGCGGCACGGGGTTGATCGCCGGCTCGCCGGGCGGGACCGGCAGGCCCGGACGCGTAACCAGGCCGACGCCCTCGCCGCGTTTGAATACGACGCCGGAACCCTTCGCCCCCGGCCGCACCGTGCTTTTGACCAGCGCGCCATGGGTGACGTCCGGGTCGTCGCCGGCGTCCTTGACGATGCCGGCCATCGCCTCGCCGTCACCCGCGTGAGACGTCGCCAGGGCGAAAGCCACGCGCCGGCCGCCCGGCAGGGTTATCTCGACCGGATCGGGAAAGCCGCCGGTAAGCAGCGCCGCGCAGGCCGCCTTGGTCGCGGCGGTGGCGCAGGCGCCGGTGGTCCAGCCGCGCTTCAGCGGGCGATCTTCAGTTTCCATGGCGCGATCTATAGGCTTGCCAGAGCCGCCCGTCATCGTCGAAAGCGGCATCCATGAGTCTCGAAAAAGCCATTCACCGCCTGAACCACGCCCATCCGGTGCTCGAGCCCGGCCATGTCTGGCTGGCCGGCGCCGGCCCCGGCGACCCCGGCTGCCTGACGCTCGACGTGCTGTCGGCGCTGGACCAGGCCGACGCGCTGGTGCACGACGCGCTGGTGCCGGACGCGATCATCGCCGTCGCGAGCCAAGCGGAGAAATTCTATGTCGGCAAGCGCGGCGGCAGGCTGTCCATCCCGCAGGACGAGATCAACGCCATTCTCGTGCGCCTGGCGAAAGCGGGCCGCAAGGTCGTCCGGCTGAAGGGCGGCCATCCGCTGGTGTTTGCGCGCGGCGGTGAGGAGGCGCTGGCGCTGGCGGCGCAGAACATTCCGTTCCGCGTCCTTTCCGGCGTGACGTCGGCTTTCGGCGGGCTCGCCTCGGCGGGCATTCCGGCGACGATGCGCGGCGTCAACGGCGCGATCATCCTCGCCACGGGCTTTGCCGCGGTCAGCGACGACCGCCCGGATTGGGCGGCGCTCGCCAGCACCGGCCAGCCGATCATCATCTATATGGGCCTGACCCATATGGCCGATACCGTGGCCGCCCTGCGCGCCGGCGGATTGCCGGACGATATGCCGGCGGCGTTCGTGGAAAACGCGACGCTGCCCAACGAGCGCACGGTCGTCGCGACGCTTGGAACGCTGGTCGAAACGGCGGCGCGCGAGAAGGTGGTATCTCCGGCGCTGATCGTCATCGGCGGGATCGTCGCGCTGCGCGAGAAGCTGCGATGACCGCGCGCGGGATCATCATCGGCGCGCCGCGCTCCGGTTCGGGCAAGACCAGCGTCACCATCGGCATCTTGCGTGCGCTGGCGCGGCGCGGCATCGCCGTGCGCGGCGCGAAGTCCGGGCCGGACTACATCGATCCCGGCTTCCACGCCGCCGCCACCGGCCGGCCCGGCGTCAACCTCGACAGCTGGGCGATGGCGCCGACGCTGCTCAATTCGCTGGCCTCGGAAGCAGCGCGCGACGCCGATCTGGTGTTCGTCGAAAGCGCCATGGGCCTGTTCGACGGCATACCCGGCGAAGCCGGCCGCTCCGGCTCGGCCGCCGACCTTGCCCGGCTCTACGGCCTGCCGGTGCTCTTGGTGCTCGACGTTTCCGGCCAGTCGCAGACGGCGGCCGCCGTCGCAAAAGGCTTTGCCGCTTACGATCCGGAGGTGCGAATCGCCGGCGTGGTGCTGAACCGGCTCGGCAGCGAGCGCCATCGCCGCCTGGCCGGCGATGCGGTCGAGGCGCTCGGCCTGCCGGTCGTCGGCGCGATCCTGCGCGACCCGACGCTCAACCTGCCCGAACGCCATCTCGGTCTGGTGCAGGCGGAGGAGCATGCCGATTTGATGGCGCATCTCGACCGCCTCGCCGACATGGTCGAGCGCTCGCTCGACCTGGACAGGATCATGGCGCTGACTGCGCCGATGCCTTCGGCAGCGGCCGATTTTTCCGGCGCGCTGCCGCCGCCCGGCCAGCGCATCGCACTGGCGCAGGACGCGGCTTTTACCTTCCTCTATCCGCATCTGGCTTCGCATTGGCGGGGTGCCGGAGCCGAGATCGTGCCGTTCTCGCCGCTCGCCGACGAGGCGCCGCGCGAGGATTGCGACGTTTGCTGGCTGCCAGGTGGCTATCCCGAACTGCATGCGGGGAAACTCGCCGCCGCTGCTCGTTTTCGGGCAGGCTTGAAAAAATTCGCGGAGCAAAAGCCGGTCCATGGCGAGTGCGGCGGCTTCATGGTGCTGGGCGAAGCGCTGGAGGATGCCGATGGCGAGACGCACGAAATGCTCGGCCTGCTCGGCCATTCCACAAGTTTCGCCAAGCGCAAGATGAATCTCGGCTATCGCAGGGCAAAATTGCTGGCGGATTGCCCGCTCGGGCCGGCCGGCGCGGTGGTGCGCGGCCACGAGTTCCACTACGCGCAAATGACCGCGCCGGGCAGCGACGACAGGCTGGCTGAACTCGCGGACGGACAGGGCAATCCGCTCGGCACGTTCGGCGGGCGGCGCGGCCATGTCTCGGGCACTTTCTTCCACGCCATAGCGAGGGGCTGACGCATGCCGCCCCTGCAAAAACTTCTCGGCGATATCGCCCTTTGCCTCGTCTTCTTCACGCGGTTGCCGCTGCCGCATTTCGAGACAAAGGACAGCGTTTTCGCGCGGGCGATCTGGGCTGCGCCTGTCATCGGGCTGGCTGTCGCGCTGGTCGGCGGCGTCGTCTACGCCCTCGCCGTCTTGCTCGGCCTTGCCGCCGGCCCTGCCGCGGCGCTGGCGCTTGCCGCCACGATGGCCGCTACCGGCTGCCTGCCTGAAGACGGGCTGTCCGACACCGCCGATGGTTTCGGCGGCGGCAAGGACCGCGAGAAAAAGCTGCAAATCATGCGCGACAGCCGCATCGGTAGCTACGGCGCATGCGCGCTGGCGTTCTCGATCCTGCTGCGCTGGAGCGCGATTTCCGAACTCGGCAGTTCCATCGCAGTCCTTTGCGGGCTGATCGCCGCGCATGCCGCGTCGCAGGCGCTGCTTCCGGCCTTCATGCAAATGCTGCCGCCCGCTCGCACCGACGGGCTGTCGGCGGGCGTCGGTGAGATCTCGTCCGATACGGCGCTGGCGGCGGCCGCGCTCGGCGCGCTGGCGCTGCTTGCGCTTGGCCTTTCCGGCGCGATTGCCGCGGCGCTCTGCCTCGGCATCGTTTTCTTCCTGTTCCGCAGCCTTTGCCTCAGCCAGATCGGCGGCCAGACCGGCGACACGACCGGCGCGTTGCAGCAGGCCGGCGAAATCACCGTGCTTCTCGTCGCCTCAGCCATCTTCATTTGACTCTTTTCTGGAGTTTTTTCGTCCATGCCTTTCAAATCTTTCGATGAACTACGCGCCGCCTGCCAGGATCTGCCGGCCGGGAACGACCGCGCGGCGGCTGCGGTCGCCGCGCGCCAGGACACGCTGACCAAGCCGCAGGGCAGCCTTGGCCGGCTCGAAACCATCGTCGCATGGCTGGCGCGCTGGCAGGGGCGCGACACGCCCAGGCTCGACAAGGTCAAGGTCATCGTCTTTGCCGGCTCGCACGGCGTGACCGCCCAGGGCGTGTCGGCCTTCCCCGCTGAAGTCACTGCGCAGATGGTGGCGAATTTCGCCGGCGGCGGCGCCGCCGTCAACCAGCTTGCCCGCGCCGCCGGAGCCGAACTCGACGTGATCCCGCTGGAAATCGACCGGCCGACCGGCGATTTCACGCAGGTTCCGGCGATGAGCGAGGCGGAATTCCTCGAGGCTGTGTCGATCGGCCACGCGTCCGTCGCGGGAGATCTCGACCTCGTGTGCTTCGGCGAAATGGGCATCGGCAACACCACGACCGCGGCAGCGATTGCAGCGGCGCTCTTCGGCGGCAAGGCGGAAAGATGGACGGGCCGCGGCACCGGCGTCGACGATGCCGGCCTGCAGCGCAAGATCGCGGCAATCGAAAAGGCGCTCAAGCTGCATGCCGAAATTCTCGGCAACCCGCTGAAGGCCGCCGCCGCCGTCGGCGGGCGGGAGCTTGCCGCGATCCTCGGCGCGACGCTCGCCGCGCGCCAGCTTGGCATTCCGGTCCTGCTCGACGGCTTTGTCTCCACCGCCGCAGCCGCGCCCTTGGCAAGGCTGCACTCCGCCGGCCTCGCCCATGCGATGGCCGGCCATGTCTCGGCTGAGGCCGGCCATCGCGGCCTGCTCGCGGCGCTGGAACTGCCGCCGCTCCTCGAAATGGGCATGCGGCTCGGCGAAGGCTCGGGCGCATGCCTCGCCGTCAATATCGTGCGCTCCGCGCTTGCCTGCCACACCGGCATGGCGAGTTTTGCCGAGGCCGGCGTGTCGGAGAAATAGCCGGGTCGATAGCTGTGGCCGGCGCAGCTTTGTCCACGATTCCCGCCGCCCCGATCGGGCGGAACCAATGATGATGGCAGCCGTTTTTGTCTGGATAATTCGAGGCGAAGGGATTTCACCATGGTTGCCAATTTGTGGAGACATAACAGCGATGTGGGCGACGATCTGCAGGCGCAGATCGCCAGGTTGAGCCGTGAAGTGGCCTCGCTGAAGAAGACGCTGAGCAAGCGCGGCGCGGCCACCTATGAAGACACCAGCGAACGCGCCGCCGATCTCTACGAGGACGTTCTCTCCCGTATCAGCGACGCAATGCCGGATATCAAAAAGCAATCGCGCGCCGTCCAGAAGACTGCGCAGGACAATCCGGTCGCGACCGCGGTGGTCGGCGTGGCGGTGCTCGGCCTGCTGCTCGGCCTGCTCGCCCGGCGGTGAATCGCTTCAATTTCGGTGCGTCCTTCGAGGCTCCCCTTCGACAAGCTCAGAGTCGCACCTCAGGATGAGGATGGTCGCGCGAACGGGAAGTGGGTCTCAGCTTGAGTTTCGGCTTACGATGAACCTTTCTCTGCCCCTCTTTCGAAACAGCCTACGGCAAATCCCGATCCCTTCAACGACCTTCTCGGCGACCGATATTCAGCTTGGAGCTGCCCGGCCTTCAACCCTTCACGGAGCATAGCGTCGCCTCTCACCTTAGACTTCGACTAGGATTTCCGTGCTTTTATAATGAGTGACGGCATGTCGAATTCGATCGTGCCGCCGTCGACCACGAAAGGCCTGAGCACCGTCTCCGACTCCGCGAGAAGCCGCTCGAATTGTTCGTCGCTCAGCAAGCCGCCGAGGGTCCAAACGCAAGCGCGTTCGGTCGACACCAGCGCATCGATCGATTTGAAGCGGACCTTGCCATTGCGCTGGACGACCTCCACCCCCGCAAGCCCCGCCTCCTTGCAGATTTCATACAGCCGTCCGGCATCGCCAAGACTGAAGGGCGCGCGGAATGCATCTCCCACCTCTTTTCCGAACAGCCGGTCGAGCAACAGCGCGAAGGAGCCGTAGCCAGGCGAGTTCTCGACCGCATCGCACACGGCAACCGCCAGCCGGCCGCCCGGCTTAAGGACCCGCATCATCTCGGCGAGCGCTTTCGGCTTGTCGTCAAAGAACATGAGACCGAACTGGCTGACAACGGCGTCGAAGCTGTTGTCCGGCAAAGGCAGTTCCCCGGCCGATCCTTCCAGCCATTCGATCTGCGCGGACTTGCAACGCGCAACCGCCAGCATTTCGGGATTGGCGTCCAGCCCTACAACCGAGCCCGAAGGGCCGGCGATCTCGGCTGCGGCAAGCGTCAGAGCTCCCGTGCCGCAGGCCACGTCGAGCACGCGGTCGCCCTTCTGCACACCGGCTTCTGCCGCGACGACCGGCCCCCATTGGGCAAACAACGCGGGCACGAAGTGGGTGTCGTAAATTTCGGCAGGGCTGCGCAGTTTCTCAAGCGTGGTCATGGCCTTCCTCCACTCTCATCGTCAAAACCGGCACAACCGGTGGATATGCCGATGCGCACAGAGTATGCTTCGAGGATGGTCCAAGCCCATGACCATACGTCTTTGTCGCTTGCCGCATCGTCCACCGTCATCGATGCGGAGCGGTCGAACGGCGCTTCGCCGGCGATGGAGCCTGCCCAGTACAGGACGCATGGCACCGATCCGCTTTCGGACGTCCTACGCACGGTCAAGCTGACAGGCGCGTTATTCTTCCTGGTGGACGCGTCCTTCCCCTGGGGCGTGGAGGTGCCGCACGCGGATGCGTTTTCGTCCATCATCCTGCCGGGCGCCCAGCATATTGTGTCCTATCACATCATCCTGAAGGGCTCGGGCTGGGTCGAGATTCCGAACGTCGCCGCCACGTGGTTCGAGGCCGGCGATGTGCTGGTGCTGCCGCATGGCGACCCGTATTCGATGCTCAGCGATCCCAGCCAGCCGCCGGAATTCGACGTCGAAGCGACGATGGACTATTTCAGGGACATGGCGGCGGGCAGGCTGCCCTTCGTGTCGAAGGAAGGCGGCGGCGGCGAGCCGCACAGCGAATTCGTCTGCGGCTTTCTCGGTTGCGACATGCAGCCCTTCAATCCTGTGCTCTCCACCCTGCCGCGTCTCTTGCGGATCAAGCGGTCCCACGACGGGCGCGAGGATCTTTTGAGCCGTCTCATCGATCTCACACTTGCCGAGGCCCGCCAGCCGCGGGCCGGCTGTGAGTCCATCCGGCTGAGGCTGAGCGAGTTGGTTTTCGTCGAGGTGATGCGCCAATATCTGGAGACCCTGCCGGCCCACGAGACCGGCTGGCTTTCAGGCCTGCGCGACCCTGCAATCGGCAAAGTCCTGGCCATGCTCCATGAAAAGCCCGCACATCCGTGGACGCTGAACGGGTTGGCGAGCTGTGCCTGTATGTCGCGGGCAGCGCTTGCTGCGCGCTTCACCCATCTCCTGGGTCATGCCCCAATGCAGTATCTGACGCTCTGGCGGATGCAGATTGCCGCGCGCCTCCTTGCCGACAGCTCCATGAAGGTAGCCGCGGTGGGCCATGAGATCGGCTATGAATCCGAGGCGGCCTTCAGCCGGGCGTTCAAGAGGGCCGTGGGGGTCTCGCCCGCGGCATGGCGTGATGGCGTCGTTGGAACCAAGCGATCGCAAGACCGTCGACTGGCCAACCTTGATCGCGCATAGCCACGACCAGACCGCCCCTACAAATAGCACTCGACGCCGCGGTTGCCCTGCCGGGCATAGGCGCTGTGCTCGCCGCACTGCTTGCCGTTCAGCATGAGATCGTATGGGCATTGGCAGTTGCCGCCTTGCGGCGCACGCGCCGGGTGGCGGCCGCCGAGAAGGGAGCCCCAGGGCCTGGACCCAGCCGGTCGGCTTCGCACCGGCAGCGCCGGCCTCGGCCCTTCGGCGACAGCGGGCTTGGGCGCTGTCGATTGCGCGCCCAGATAGTCGCCATGCACCCAACCCTTCTGCCCTGCGACCAGAACCAGCCGCCATTTGCCGTCGCGCGCCAGCACTCCGACCTTTTGGCCTGGTTTCAGCGTCGAGACGATCGCGGCGGACGTGCTCGCCTTGGCGCGGAGATGAACGCGCGAGGTCGTGAACAGCGAAGACGCCTTGCGGGAGTTCTTGCCGACCGGCATTTCCGGCCGCGGGATCGAGCCGGTCGCCATTTGCGAGGGGCGCGCCTGAGGGGCGACTGCCTTCTTGGGCGTCGCCGGCAGCGCCGCCTGGCGCTCGACGGGCTTCGCCGGCCGGTGCGCGATATCTGTGGTGCGTCGGCTTGGCGGCTCCTGGGTCATTGCCCAAACGCCGGCAGCAGCCGCGCCGACAAGCAGCCATCTAAATTTCGGAAGCGTGAATCCAGCCATGCCGCCAATGATGCCGGCAAGGCCTTAAAACGCGGTTGACGGGATCGGGCTCTATCTTCCTTCCTGTGCGGCCGCGATCTGTTCCCTAAACCGGTTCCCACTTTCGGGAATCATGCCTGACGAACCCCCGCGAGCGCCACAGCAGGAACACCATCACCGAAACGTTCAGCAGGTTCCAGGCGATGCCGTTGAGGAAGGCGGCCGCATAGGAGCCGGTCAGGTCGTAGATCCAGCCCGACATCCAGCCGCCGAGCGCCATGCCGACGATCGTGGCCATGACGACCACGCCGACGCGTCGCCCGGCTTCCGCGGCCGGCATGTATTCGCGTACGATGATGGCGTAGCACGGCACGATGCCGCCCTGAGACAGGCCGAAAATGAATGAGACGACATAGAGCGACGCCAGTCCGTCGAACGGGATGTAGAACAGCAGCGCGAGGCCCTGCAGCACCGAGCCGATGAGCAGCGTCTTGATGCCTCCAATCCGGTCGGCGAGGAAGCCGGAGCCGAGCCGGCTGACGATGCCCGCCGCCAGCATCAGCGACAGCATTTCGGCCCCGCGCGCCACGCCATAGCCCAGATCCATGCAGTAGGCGACGATATGCACCTGTGGCATCGACATGGCCACGCAGCAGGCGACGCCGGCGACGACCAGCAGCGACTGCAGCACCAGCGGCGACACCGTGATCGGCTGGGCGCGCGCCCGGGACGGCGCACCCTGCGCCTGCCCGTGCCCGTCTTCGGGCAGCCTGCGCCGCAGCAGGAGCAGCAGAGGGATCATCGCAGCGATGCAGATGATGCCGATGCCGATATAGGTGGCGCGCCAGCCGTCGGAGACGAGAAAACCCTGCATGCCTATCGGCCATACCGCGCCGGCGATGTAGTTGCCGCTCGCCGCCACGCCGACCGCGACGCCGCGGCGGCGGTCGAACCAGTGCGAGATGTCGGCAATCAGCGGGCCGAACGTCGCCGAGGAGCCCGCGCCGATCAGGACGCCCTGGATGAGCGCGAACTGGGTGACGGAGGTGGTGAGCGCCGCGAGGATGAAGCCGAACCCCATCACCACGGCAGCAATGATGCCGGGCCACATGAAGCCGAAGCGGTCGATGAAGCGGCCGACGACGAGATTTCCGAGCGCAAAGCCGATCATCGTCAGCGTATAAGGCAGCGAGGCGTCGCCGCGGTCGACGCCGAACTCGGCCTGCACCACCGGCAGCACCACCACGACCGCCCACATGCCGACGCCGCCGAGCGTCGACAGCAGCGTCGAGATTGCAAGCCGTCGCCAGGCATAGGCGCCGTCTATGTCGGAGGCGGCATGCGCGCCGATTGGTGGATTCATGTCTGCCGCATTCCAATTTACCCGCAGGTGAGGCGTGTCCTCGGCTAGTCTTGGCCGGATTGTCCCGGCTTGGCAGCGCCACATCAGCTTTTTCGGCGCGCCAGTGCTCCCTTGCCGACTCAGCGCCGCCCCTCACCTACCTCCTGAGCGTAGTCGAATGGGCGGCATCCTCTCACCGTATCCTTCAACAAGCTCAGGACGTGGAGAGGAGACAAGTGGCAACGTGGCCGCCTATGGAGCCTCCGCCCCCATCACCTCGGCGATCTCCTCCAGCAGCCGCGTGTCGTCGCCGGCCATGCCTTCCATCGACATCATCCGCGAAACCACCGTGGCGCCGATCCTTTCCTCCACCGTGCCTTCGGCATAGGCGTAATAGATGATCGCGCGGCGGCCGTCGCGGTGGGCGCGGCCCTCGATCTGCTGCAACTGGATCGCGCTGTGGCGAAGGTCGTGCACGACAAGCGAGCGCTCGCGCTCGCCGCCCGGCATCTCGCCCTGATGCAGCGAGATCGATTCGGTGACGGTGAAGACGACGGCATCGAGCCGGCCGGTCTGGAAGGCCACCCGCGTCGCTTCATTGACCTCGCCGGAGCGCTCGCCATTGATCTCGCCCACCGACCAGCCGCGCGCGCGCAGCTTTTCCGTAAGCATCGCGCTGGTTTCGAGGAAGGCGACGGAAATCGCCACCTGCTGGCCGTTGGCCAGGAGGTCCTCGACGAATTCGGCGGTGCCCGAAATACGGATCAGGCTTGCCTTCTGGCGGAAGCGCAGGTCGGCGGCCCAGCCCGCCGGCTTGCGCGTGCTGCCGCCTGCGAGCCCAAACTCGCGCCGGAATTCGCGCCATGTCGCGTCGTAGAGTTTTTTCCCGGCCGGATCGAGCGCCACCGGCGCAAGCTCGCGCTGCACCTCCGGCCAGCCGGCGATGTCTTCGGGGCGGCGGCGCATGCCGATGGCGTTGCGGCCCTTGTAGAGCAGGTCCGACATCAGCTTGCGGTCGCGCTCATTGGGCTCCCACGACCAGTTCTTCCAGCGGCCCTTCGCCCGGCCGATGCCGAGCCGCTTCATCAGCTTGCGGAATTCGCCGATCTCGCCGCTGGCACCGCCCGTGGCGTAAGCCAGCAGCTTGCCGAGATAGGAGAGTTCGTGCGGCGACTGCCCCGCCGTCGCGCTCATATAGATGGTGAACTCCGCGGCCGCCGCCATCTGTCGGCAGACCATGCCCTGCTGCGAATTGGGATTGCGGATGCGGTGGCTCTCGTCGATGACGACGATCGGCCAGACGCGCTTTGGCGAGCCGAGCCGGGCAAGCTCGTTGTTCTTCGCCCGCGTCGAGCGCTTGGTGCTGACGGCCGGCGGCGCCATCAGCGACTTGGTCCGCTCGAAATTCATGATGGTGACGCGTTTGCCGGCATCGGGCGAATGCGCGATGGTGCGCCGCCATTGCGGGATCGCGCCCTTGGGGCAGATCACCAGTACGTCCTTTTCCGGCATGGCCGAGATCGCCAGCCAGGCAGACAGCGTCTTGCCGAGCCCGGTCAGATCGCCGAGCAGGAAGCCGGGCCGGCCCTCCCTGCGAGCCGCGAGGATCGCCTGCTTCGCCTCGACCTGGTGCGGCCGCGGAATGAAATCATGGTCGCGGTCCGGCCCGGCCATGGTGATCGAAGCGCTCATGCCGCCTGCCCCGCGCACCAGCCGGACGACCACGCCCACTGGAAATTGTAGCCGCCGAGCCAGCCGGTCACGTCGACCACCTCGCCGATGAAATAGAGCCCCGGAACCGAGTTCGCCTCCATGGTCCTGGAATCGAGGTCGCGCGTGTCGACGCCGCCCAGCGTCACTTCCGCCGTGCGGTAGCCTTCGGAGCCAGCCGGCTTGACCCGCCAGCCATTCACCGCCGCCTCGAGCTTGCGCAGCGCCTTGTCGGAGAGATCGGCAAGGTTGCCCGCCGCATTCGCCTGTTCGGCGATCGTCTGCGCCAGCTTCTTCGGCAGAAAAGCCGCGAGCGCCGTCTGCGCCGCCTGTTTTCCATTCTCGGCGCGGGCCTTGCGCAGCGCCGCGAATACATCGGTTTCGGGCAGCATCGAGATGCCGATCTCGTCGCTCTCGCGCCAGTAGGACGATATCTGCAGGATCGCCGGGCCGCTGATCCCCCGATGCGTGAACAGCATCGCCTCCGCAAATTTCGTCTTGCCGCACGACACCACTGCGTCGACAGCGACGCCGGAAAGCGGCGCCAGCCGGGCCAGCGTATTCTGGTCGAAGGTCAGGGGCACCAGCGCCGGGCGCGTCTCGACGATCCGCAACCCGAATTGGGCGGCGACATCGTAGCCGAAGCCGGTGGCGCCCATTTTCGGGATCGACTTGCCGCCGCTCGCCACCACCAGCGACTTTGTGCGGGCCGCGCCGTCGTTCAGCGCCAGCGCAAACCCGCCATCAATCTTCTCGATGCTTTCCACCCGCGTCGAAAGGCGCAGTTCCGCCCCGAAACGCTGCATCTCGCCGACCAACATGTCGATGATCTGCCTGGCCGAGCCGTCGCAGAAAAGCTGGCCGAGCGTCTTTTCATGCCAGTCGATGCCGTGCCGCTCGACCATGGCGATGAAGTCGCGCTGCGTGTAGCGGGCGAGCGCGGAGATGCAGAAATGCGGGTTCTGCGAGAGGAAATTCTTTGGGCTTGAGTGGAGATTGGTGAAGTTGCAGCGGCCGCCGCCCGAGATGCGGATCTTTTCGCCGGGCGATGCGGCATGTTCGACGACCAGCACCGAGCGGCCGCGCTTGCCCGCCTCCACGGCGCACATCATGCCCGCAGCGCCCGCGCCGATCACCACCACGTCGAAAGTCTGCAAGCCCTAAGCCTCCTGCCGAAACGGTTCACCTATAGCACCCCGGCCGGAGATGGGAGTCGCAGGCGAAAAGCCGTTGGACCATTCGATTGACGGCGCTAGCCGTTGCGGCGCGGCCGCTTGGCTGCGAAACCGCCGCCATGAACCGGCAATCGAATCTTCTCGCGGCATTCTGGATGGCCTGTTCGCTGGCCTGCATGCTGCTGATGACCATTGCCGGCCGCGAGACCACGCGCGAGCTCGACGTATTCCAGGTTATGGAAATGCGCTCGGTGATCGGGCTCTTCATGCTCTATCCGCTGATCCGGCTCGCCGGCGGCTTTCGCGCCATGCGCACAAGGCGGCCATGGCAGCATGTCGGCCGCAACATCGCCCACTATGCCGGCCAGTTTGCCTGGCTGCTGGCGCTGACGATGATCCCGCTGGCGCAGCTCATCGCAATCGAGTTCACCGCGCCGATCTGGACAGCGCTGCTCGCGGTCAGCTTCCTAGGCGAACGGATGAATATCTGGAAGACCACGGCGATCGTGCTCGGCCTGGTCGGGGTGACGATCATCGTGCGGCCCGGCGTCGATGCCTTCGACCCCGGCCAGTTGATCGTGCTTTCCGCCGCTTTCGCCTTCGCCATCTCGTTTGCCATGGTGAAATCGTTGACGCGAACCGAAAGCGTGGTGGCGATCATATTCTGGATGCTGGTCATCCAGTCGATCATCGGCCTGGCTCCCGCGATCTATGTCTGGCGGCAGCCTTCGGCCGAAGTCTGGCCGTGGATCCTTGTCATCGCCTTCGCCGGCTCGTTCGCACATTACTGCATGGCGCGCGCCATGGTGCATGCCGACGCCACGGTGGTGATGCCTATGGATTTCCTGCGCGTGCCGGCGACGGCGGCCGTCGGCTGGCTGCTCTATTCCGAGCAGATCGACGCGCTTACCGCGCTCGGCGCGGCGCTGATCCTGACCGGCAATCTGCTCAATCTGGCGGGCAGGACGACGCGGCCGCAGCCGGCCTGACGCGCTCGTGCAGTCCCGTCACTTCTTCAGGAAATTCCAGGGCGTCATTTTGGCTGGCGCTGCGATGTCGACAGCTTTGGCGACCCGTGCGCGGCCGACGCTGTAGCCCGATTCAATGACCGTCACGCCGTCCAGCACGAAGAGTTGCGTCGTTTCGAGACCCGGCTTCAACACACCCGATATCGACACGGGTTCGTAGATCTCGCTCAGTCTGTAAGGCCGCTCGGAGGTGACGTGGACCGTCTGGTTGGGCGGGGGCGGCGGCACATGGGCGCAAAGGCCGCCCCATGGCAGCAGCATGAATTCGTAGACAAGGTCGCCTTCGCGGTCGACGGGCAGCAGGTATCCGGTCAGTTCGATCGTCTTGCCCTTGAGATCCCACGAAAGCGTCTCGCCCTGGTTGGTTTCGGCTGCGCCGGCCGTCGCCGGAACCTCGACGCCCTCCGGCCGCAGTTCGCTCCAGCGGATTTTCAGGGCATCGACAGAGGCGTTGGCCACGCCGAAGAACAAAAGGCAGGCGGCCGCCGCGCATCCCATGAATTTGAAACGGTTGTCCACCGGCCGATCTCCGCTGTCACAAACAGAGTAAAGGCCGTTGGCCGGCATGCGTCAATCAGATGGGTGTGGACGGGCTTACCGGATGCCGATCAGTGGCCCGGTACGCGGGCCGAACAGGCGCCAATTGGTCGGCTGCTCGCAGAATCCGGCATCATAGGGCCGGTCCGTGCATGCCCAGCGGTATGTCTGGGTAGAGTCCGGGCCGAGGCAGCCGGAGGCCAAAAGCGCCGCCGCCAGCGTCGCGAGAACCAGATAGAGCCGCATCGTCACTTCTCCGCCGGATCGCCACAGCGCCGATCCGCACCATACCATCTACCCGAAAACCGCGATTCCCGAAACCGGGAATGCCGGATCATGATCAGGCTAATTTCTCCAACAGGATCATTCAACCTTGCCTGGCCGTGGTCTATCGCAGCGCCGCCGCGATGTTGCCGCCGTCGACTGTGGTCACATCGGCTGTCGTCCGTTCGGCCAGCGCCTGATGCAGGAAGGCTTGCGCCACGTCCTCGGCGGTGACCTCCTGGCCCAGCAGATTTCCGGACATGTATTCCTTTTCCGAAACGCCGCGCGCGCCCGAGCGGCTGGCGATCATTGCATCGGTCAGAAGCCCCGAGCGGATGCGGTCGGCGTTGACAGCGTTCGAGCGTATGCCTTCCGCGCCGTATTCCAGCGCATATTGCCGCGACAGGAACAGCGTCGCGGCCTTGGGCAGGCCGTAGGCGCCGAATTTCGCGCCGGGATTGACCGCCTGCTTCGAGGCATTGAACAAAAGCACGCCGCCGGTGCCCTGCTCCAGCATGATGCGCACCGCGTTCTGCGCCACCGACTGGTGGGCGAAGAAGTTGAGTTCGAAACTCTTGCGCAGGACCGCGTCGTCGAGTTCGCCGATCCGGCCTTCCCAGGCGGCGCCCGCATTTGAGACGAGAATGTCGACGCCGCCATAGGTCGCAACGGCCTTTTCGAAGGCGGCGTGCACCTGCGCCGGATCGGTGATGTCCGCACCGACGCCGATCGAATTGTTGCCGGCCTTCTTCGCCGCGTCTGCGGCCTTCTCCGCATCGAGGTCAACGACGACGACATGAGCGCCGTTGGCGGCGAACAGCTTTGCCGTCGCAGCGCCGATGGCGCCTGCGCCGCCGGTCACCAGCATCACCTGGCCGGTCAGCGGCTTCGGCTTGTTGGAGGCGAGCTTGGCCTGCTCCAGCGACCAGTATTCGAGCGGGAAGAGGTCGGATTTGGCAAGCGGGCGGAAATCGCCGATCGCTTCTGCCCCGCGCACCGCCTCGATCCACATTTCGCCGACGTCGGAGGCGATCTTCGCGTCCTTCAGCGTGCGGCCGTGGCCGAACATGCCGAGACCCGGAACCAGCGTCAGCCGCGGCATCGGGTCGAGCATGGTGCGGGAAACATCGTCCAGCGCGTCGTTGGTCTCGAAATAGGCGCGATAGTCGGCCGCAAATTGCTCGACATGCTGCTTGATGACGGATTTGTATTCGCCGGCGCTTTCCGCGTCGGGCGCGGGCAGCGCCATCGGACCGGTCTTGATGCGGATCGACAGGTCCGGCGTCGACACGCCGCGCCCGGCATAGTCGGCGATCTTTTCCGAAGCGATGAAGTCGAGGATCGCGTCGGAGGTGCGGAAATCGCTGATCATGCGGTCGAAGCGGCCTTCGCCGCGCGACACCGCCACCGCACCGCGCAGCATCGGCGCAATGTCCTCGGGCTTTGCCAGCTTTTGCGGCAGCGCCGCCTTGGCGGCCGGCGGCTTACGGTTGGCGGCGACGTAATCCTCGGCCGCCGTCACATAGTGGATCATGCGATCGTAGGCCTGCCTCGCATCGTCGCCGAAGGTGAAGATGCCGTGCTTGTCGAGGATAAGGCCCTCGACGGAGGGATCGGCGTCGTAGATTTCGGCCGCCGCCTTGGCGAGGTCGAAGCCCGGCTTGATGTAGGGCACGAAGCCCATCTTGCTGCCGAACACCTTTTTGCACAGCGCCTCGCTGTCCTCCTGGTCGACGATGGCGAGAATGGCGGTCGAATGCGTGTGGTCGACGAATTTGTGCGGCAGGAAGGCATGCAGCAGCGTCTCGACCGATGGGTTGGGCGAAGACGGATCGATGAGATTGGCGCGCTGCAGGGCCACCATGTCCTCGTCGGAAAGCTTTTCCAGCGACCGTGCCTTGAGCAGGGGCGCGAGTTTTACCGCCGGCAGGCCGGCTGGCTCGATCACGCCCATGTCCCAGCCGCTGCCCTTGACGCAGAGTACGTCCCATTCGTCGCCGACAAGGTCGGTCACCTTCGTCTTGCAAGAGGTGTTGCCGCCGCCATGCAGCACCAGCCGCGGCTCGCCGCCGAGCAGGCGGGTGGTATAGAAGCGCAGCGCCAGGTCTCGCGCGACGCCCTTCTTCGCGTAATCGGCAACAAGGCGTTCGGCTGCGCTGTCATCCCACAGGTTTTTCATGATGCTAGGTCCGGTTTCTTCATTCGTTTGTTGAGACAGGAATGCTGTGACGCGCCGATGACGGTCCCGCACTCGTCCGTCCGCGTATTATCCCGCCATGGTTTTCGCGTGATCCAGCAATTGCCGCGCCATGCCTGCTCCGACCACCAGATGCGAGCACAGCCCGCCGGCGATCGCCGCGATCAGCGGCTCGAATTTCTTGTCTTCCTGGACCACCATCAGCCGCTTCGGTATGGCGGCGAGCGATTTCAAATCGGCCGAGATGACCCGGCGGTTATAGCTGCAGTCGAGCGCCGCGCCCCTGGCGTCGATGATCTGCCCGGCAATAACGCCGGCAGCGCCCCTTTGGCGCAGGGCGTCCATCTCGTCGGGCCTGAGCGCCCCGCATTTGACAACATGGCTGTCCGCGTCGACCGTACCGACCGAATAGAGCGCGAGATCGCAGTCCGAAATGCTAGCGAGTTGTTCGCGGATCACAGGCTCGGCGCGCAGATCGCGCGCCAGCGCCTCGGTCGTCAGCACCAGCGGCGCATAGAAATTGGTGCCCTGGGCGTTCAGCCGGCGGGCGATCTCCATCGTACACTGGTCGGGGCGATAGGAGTACGGCGCGCCGAGATTGCCGCAAAGCTGCACTACCGTCACATCCTGCAGGTCCGCATAGGACATGATGTCGGCGATCGCATAGACCGTCCTGCCCCAGGCGACACCGATGCGGTCGCCCTTGCGGACGAGTTCGAGGAACACGCTCGCCGCCAGCACCGGCACTTCGGCCGCGGGATCGGCGGCCTGCTCAGTTTGCGGCGCGATCCAGACGGCATCAAGCTTCAGTGCGTCCTCGAGTTGGCGCGCCAGAACGTCCTCCGCAAAGAGCTGGGTAGAGGTGGAGATGTTGACGATGCCGGTCTCGCGCGCCTTGCGCAGGTACATGGCGACGGAAGCCCGCGAAATATCGAGCTGCTTCGCCACCTCGTCCTGGCGCAGGCCATGCGCGTAATACAGCCAGGCGGCCTTGTGGATGATCTGTTCTGCCGGTCGGATTGCCATCACGCCTCCCTCTCGACATTATTCACGAGGGCTGACAAAAGTCAAACAAGCTCACCCGATCAGCCGGACTGCGCGACGATATCCGCGGAGTAGCGCAATTCGCGCAGCGGGCGGACTTGACGCGTGGCCTCGGCGTAGATCGGATCGGCCTTGTAGGCGGCAAGCGCTTCGGCATCCGCGAACTCCGCATAGACGACCACGTCCACCTCGTCGGACAGCGGATCGACCTTGGTGTTGAGCGAAACTTCGAAGCGGCTGGAGTGCGGGATGGCACCGAGCCGGGAAAGGCCGGTGCGAATGGCTTCTATATCCTCGCGCCGCTTTGCACTGAAAAACACGATGTGCCGGATCAAGAGCGCCTCCGCCGAAATATGCGAGGCGTTTTCGGTCGGCGGCATCCTGCCGTCAACCGCATGCGGACCGGATGTGCTGAACTGACGCTGCCAGAACCACTCAGCCGGTTATTAAGCTCAGTATATGCCTCAGCTCGCGGACTCCCGAATCCAGATAGCGGCCCTGATTGTAGCCGCCGTCCCAGATCAGGAAGCCGGTAACGAGGCAAATCCCGACTACATAGCGCATGCCTACCCCCGAGGCGGACGTTCGATCGCCGCACGATGCTTTGCCGTGCGCCCACTTTGGTGATTGCCGCCGAAACCACAAGGCCCGGCAGGTTGCGCGACGCGATTTTTGGACACTCGGCGGATACCAGCTTGGCACAGCGGCGTCCGGCTCCTGTCTCTTGAACTTCGCTTTGGCGGCAAAGAAGGTCGTGGCGCTGCACCAGGAGTCAAGCCGGCGAATAACCGGAAGTTGCGGATTTCGCCCGACGGTATCATGATGCGGAACAGCGTGCGCCGGCAAGGCATTGCAATACATCATCTAATCAGAGCTGTGCGATGAAAAGGGACGGTATTGAGGAGACTGCTACGGACGGGGCAATCCGCCTCCACGCGGGGAATTTCGCCGAAGTTGCCAGGGGGCTGCCGGCCAAGGCGCGCATGGTGCTTTCGGCGGCGATGGAGCTTGCCCGCGGGACGCTGAAGATCACCATGCCCGACGGCCGTGCGGTTGTCGTCGGCGGCAAGTCGCCCGGTCCTTCGGCGCAGGTCGTCCTGAAGAACTGGCGGCTGCCCAGCCGCGCCTTCACCGGCGGCACGATCGGGGTGGCCGAATCTTACATGGACGGCGACTGGGAAAGCCCGGACGTGACGAGTTTTCTCGAACTGTTCGTGGTCAATTCCGAGGCTGGAGAGAAGGTTGCCGGCGGGGCGAGCTGGCTGCTCACCACGGTCCAGCGTATGCGCCACTGGCTGAACGAAAACACCCGCACCGGTTCGAAGAAGAACATCTCCGCCCATTATGATCTCGGCAATGCCTTCTACCGGCAGTGGCTCGATCCCAGCATGACCTACTCGTCCGCGCTGTTTTCGGCCGGCGCCAACGATCTCGAAAGCGCGCAGGTGGCGAAATACCGCGCGCTGGCCAGGGATGTCGGGATTGGTACCGGCGACCACGTGCTGGAAATCGGCTGCGGCTGGGGCGGCTTCGCCGAATTCGTCGCGCGCGAGATCGGCTGCCGCGTAACCGGCCTGACCATCAGCCGCGAGCAGCATGACTTCGCCGCCGAGCGCATCGCCAAGGCGGGGCTTTCCGATAAGGTCGAGATCAGGCTGCAGGATTATCGCGACGAGAACGGCAAATACGACCGCATCGCCTCGATCGAGATGTTCGAGGCGGTCGGCGAGAAATACTGGCCGGTGTTCTTCGGCAAGGTCAAGGACTGCCTCAGGGCCGGCGGCACCGCCGGAATGCAGATCATAACCATCAACGAGGCGGCCTACCGGCTCTACCGCAAGCGCCCGGATTTCATCCAGCGCTACGTCTTCCCGGGCGGCATGCTGCCGACGCCGGCGATCCTGCAATCGCTCGGCGCCGAACAGGGCCTGTCCTTCCTGCGCGAACGGGTCTTCGCGCAGGATTATGCCCGCACGCTCGCCGAATGGCGGCTGCGCTTCTGGGAATCATGGGAAAAGATCGTCCCGCTCGGCTTCGACGAGCGCTTCAAGAAGCTGTGGGAGTTTTATCTCCACTACTGCGAGGCCGGCTTCCGGGCTGAATATATCGACGTCAGGCAGGTGGTGTACAAGGCCTGATCGCGGGGCTTTCCACGGGATGAAACCATGGCCGTGGAAGCGCGTTCCGTTTCATCCAGCGCTCGCAAATGATTGTCTTGGACACGTTCAGCGCGAGCGCCTCAAAGGATGAAGGAGGCCAAGATGAAACAGTTCCTGACGGCCGCCGGCTTGATGCTTGCAGGCACGCTGGCCGCGACGGCTCAGACCTCGGCGCCCGGCTGCGGCGACATCGGCGTCAACCCCACCCCGCAGCTCGACGACATCTGCAATGGGGTCGACAGTTCAACGACATCCGGGATTCCCGACGCAGCTTCGCCCGGCCTTCAGCCAGGCAATTCGACCGGCGGAACGACATCCGCCGTTCCCAGCGCGCCTGAGGGAATGCCGCCCTTGATCGTTCCGAACGATCCGCTGGGCACAGGAGATCGCGATGCGCTTTCCTCCGGCGGCACGTCGTCTTCCCCCAGTGGCCTGTCGCCCGGCCGCCGATCGGGCGCGATCCCATCACCAAGGGTGGACTAGGGTGCGGACTTGATGTGCCAGACCTTGCGGCGAAGAGATGCAGCCTTGAGCTGAAACTTGCGGACCATCGTCGACGGCCCCATAGAGCTAGCCCGGTAGCCGGGACGCTCCTCAGGCGCTCCTTGGTCTCTTCCTAGGGGCGAGACATGTTCAGCGCCACGGCGGCGCGAATGAGCGCCTTCAACGCTTCTTCATCAATCTCGTCGCCCTCATGAATATCGATGGCGCGCCTGGTGCCGCCTTCGAGACTGGAGTTGAAGAGGCTTTTGGGGTCCTCCAGCGAGGCTCCCTTGGCGAAGGTCAACTTCACCTTGTCCTTATAGGTCTCGCCGGTGCAGATGATGCCGTCGTGTTCCCACACCGGAACCCCCAACATGTTCGACGGCTTTCGCCATTTCACCTCCTCAACCACTTCTGGGTCGGCCTCTCTGATGAGATTTCGCACGCGAGCAAGCGTCTCGCCCCTCCAGTCACTCAGTTCCCTGATTCGCGCATCTATCAGCTGAGAGGGAGAGGCTTCTGCTTGCCCTTTCATCGAACCGCCTTCCGTTTTCTTCATTGGCTGTCGTCTCCGTTTTCACGATCGTTGTCGCCTTCCCCGGCTTTGTACAGGTTCCGGAGGTTTGGTGCACCTTCGGCGTCTGATGCAACGACGCGGCGAGAGCGGGCCGTTCGGCGCAATGTCAGCGGGAACGCCGACGGCGAGCGGGTTCAGCAGCCGAACGGATCGGATTGACATCATTTACGCGTAAGGATATGCTTACGCGTAAATGATGACGACTTACGCAACGAATGGCTGGGCGGCGCTGTCCGACCCGACCCGGCGGGCGATCTTCGAGCGGGTGATCGAGCACCCCAGCGCGGTCGGCGAGTTGGCCCTTGGGCTGCCCGTCAGCCGGCCGGCGGTCTCCCAGCATCTGAAGGTGCTGAAGGACGCCGGCCTCGTCATCGACAAAAGAGCCGGCAAGCAGCGCATCTACCAGGTCGACCCCGACGGGCTGGCGGCGCTTCGGGCTGAACTCGACCGCTTCTGGAGCAAGACGCTCGCGGCCTACAAGACGGTCGTCGAGCAACCGACGAAAGGAGATCCGATGAGCATCCAAGCAGCAGACACATCCGTGCTGAATTCGATCGTCGTCGAGGCGCCGATCTCGCGCGCATTCAAGGTTTTCACCGAGGACTTCGGCAGCTTCAAGCCGCCCGAGCACAATCTGCTCAAGGTCGACATCGCCGAGACCGTTTTCGAGCCGAAGGTCGGCGGTTTTCTCTACGACCGCGGGGTTGACGGGAGCGTATGCCGCTGGGCGCGGGTGCTGGCCTACGAGCCGCCCAGCCGGTTGCTGCTGAGCTGGGACATCAGCCCGCGATGGCAGATCGAGGAAGACCCGCGGAAAACAAGCGAGTGGGAAGTACGGTTCATCGCCGAAACTCCAGAGCGTACGCGGGTCGAGATCGAGCACCGCAATCTCGACCGCCATGGCGAGGGCTGGCAAAGCGTCCGCGACGGCGTGGCCGCCGATCAGGGCTGGCCGCTCTACCTGCTGCGTTACGCCGACCGGATGGCCAGGGAGCGCCAGGGCTGATTCTGAACCGAAGGTCGGCGTCGGGGAAAGTTGCGGCGCAGAGCAGGATGAACAACTCCGTTCGAGTTCATCCTGCTCTGGCGTCTGTTGCCGGGTACTGGCCACCTGCCCTGGATCATCAGGTAGGCTTATGACTTCGCACCCGCGGCAAGCTGCTTCAGCAGGAGGGCCGCGGCGGAAGCCGATGACGCGGGATTCTGGCCAGTGATCAGAAGGTCCTCGCTGACGACGTGGGACGCCCAATCATCGCTCTTGGAATAGATGCCGCCCTTGGCCTTGAGTTCGTCCTCGACCAGGAACGGCACCACCTCGGTCAACCCGACGGCGGCTTCCTCGGTATTGGTGAACCCAGTGACTTTCTTGCCGTCGACCAGCGGCTTGCCGTCCGGCGCCTTGACGTGGCGAAGAACGCCCGGCGCGTGGCACACGAGCGCAACGGGCTTGCCGGCCGCGAGGAATGACTGGATCAGTTCGATCGAATTCCTGTCTTCGACGAGATCCCACAGCGGACCGTGACCGCCCGGATAAAAGACCGCATCGAAATCCCCTTGTGAGACGCTGTCCAGGCGCACCGTGGCGGCAAGTTGCGCTCTCGCTGTCACATCGGCCTCGAAGCGACGGGTAAGTTCGGTCTGGAACGCCGGCTCATTGCTCTTCGGGTCGAGCGGCGGCTGCCCGCCCTTGGGCGAGGCTAGCACGACTTCCGCGCCGGCGTCCTTGAACGCGTAGTAGGGCGCGGCCAGCTCTTCGAGCCAGAAGCCCGTCTTGCGACCCGTGTTGCCCAGTTCGTCATGCGAGGTCAAAACCATCAGGATTTTCATTTGCTGCTCCTGCGAGTGGTTGGGGTTTGGGGGGTGGGATTTGATGAGTAGACCGGTCGTCTTTAATTGAGTACGAAAAAGGCACTTTAAACTGATGTGCTTTCAGCACCTTTGGGAAGATGGAGGATCTGGCGAGTCGTCGTCATTGCCGTCTCGAAGGGTTGGGTACTACGGACAATCTTCACCATCACGCTGGCCCCCAGCCACAGTTGATAGAGGCTTTGCGCGACCCGGTCGGGATCGTCGTCGATCGAAAGTGATCCTTCCGCCGCGCCGGCCTCGATGGCCCGTTCCAGGCGGTTGGTGATCTCGGACGTGCCGCGCTTCAGCGCCAAGCGCATGGCTTCCGAAAGATCCGCGACTTCCGCGCCCAGCTTCACCGCAAGGCACCTGCCCTGACAATCAAGGAAGGATTGAGTCTCCTGCCATTGTCGCCAGTAGTTCATCAGACGCTGCGCCATGGTCAGGCCAGGCTGGCGAAGGGTCTCGTCGAGATCGGCCAGGTAGTCCTCAAAATATCTCTCAAGCAGCGCCTCGCCGAAAGCATCCTTCGAGCCGAAGTAATGGTAGAAGGACCCCTTCGGGACACCGGCAGCCGTCAGAATCTCGTTCAGGCCCACGGCAGAGAACCCCTTGCCCGCCATGATCCGCTGGCCGGTGTCGAGGATGCCCTGACGAACATCGGAAGTTTCCTGCGCGGCTAAAGTGCTCATGGCACGTTATAGAGCACAAAATAGACCGGTCGTCTAGTCTTTGGCGACAGTGCGACAACTTGGCGCCCCCACACGCCAGCCCGCTACCTCCGCTTACATTTTCTCGCCGGGCAGTTGGCTGGCCTGCTTCACCCAGTCGGCGAATTGAGCTTCGTCGAACTGGTCCTCATAGATATCGTAGTAGCGCACCGCTTCATATTTGGATTTGCCGGCAGGCGGAGGATTCAGCGAGGCGCCGCGGAAGAAAGTCACTTTCACGTATTTCGCGAAGACATGGAAACTGAGGAACCAGACGTCGTCCTCTACGCCGTAAAAGGGCGAGTTCCATTTGACCGCCTTGCGCACGCCGGGGACGGTGCGCTCGATGATCGCGTCGAGGCGGCGTCCGACATCGCTTTTCCACTCCGGCATGGCCGCGATGTAGGCCTGCACGGGGGCGTCGCCGTAACCCTTCGGGATCTGCGGGTTGCCGCCTGAGAGAAGGACCGGCTTCGCACCCCTCGAGGGGGCCTTACTCCTGGTTGCCGCAGATCGCGTGCCCGTGCCGGCCGCCGCCTTGGGCTTGGCCGAGGCGTGTTCCTCGTTGACGCGCGACGGGCGCTTGCCCGCATCGGTATTGGTCTTCCTGGCCATGCTCAGCAGCTCCTAGAATGGCTTCAGCACAAACCTGCCATAGGCAATAAACGCGCATATGGCAGCCACGACGAGCCAATAGATCACAGGGCCATAATTCGGGTCACCGGAATAAATATGCAGCACGCAAAAAATGAGCATTTCAGCGGCTATGACGACCGCCGCGATCGGAGCCAGAATGGCCAGGGGTTTATAGATTGCCGGGAGGATCAGGCCCGCAGCGCAAAGCAGCTCAACGGCGCTCATCGCCAGCCAGACCCCGTTCGGAATCGCGCTCAATGAAGGTACTGTTTGCGCAGGATTGGAAAACTTCCATACCGCGCCGATGGCGGTATGCACAGCGAGAAGGATTTGAAGAATCCACAATAGAATGTTCATGGTTATGTCCCGGTTCAAAAAAAGGGTCGAACGTTCTGGAGGCGCGCCTGTAACAGCCCCCTGGCTTTGAAAGTTTCGGGAGACTTCAGTCCGTCCGCGCCAAAACTTCTTCCAGCTTCGCAAAGAACTGCTGCCACCCCGCCTTGGCGCCCCCGTAGGCCTGCTTCTGATCCGGCCGGAAGCCCGACTGCTCCATGCGCAGGTGGGTGCCCGTGCGCGTAGGGGTGAGCGTGAAGGTCACCGCACTCTTCAGATTGTAGGCCGCATCCTCATGCGCAAAATTCCAGGTGTAGGACAGCGTTCTGTTCGGCTCGACGGCAAGGACCTCGCAGTCCAACACGCCGCCCCAATCTCCGCGAAGGTTGAAACGGTGGCCCACTGCTGGCTTGAAGTCGTTCTTCATGAGCCACTCCTCCATCAAATGTGGTTGCGTGAGCGCGCGCCAGATCTTTTCGGGCGGATAAGGGATATCGCGCTCGACAACTACGGAGAGCGTTTCGTTCATTGATCCATCCTTTTGAGCAAGTCTTCGAGATCGTCGAACCGGCTTTCCCAGAATCCCGCCATCTGGCTTGTCCAGTCGATCAGCGGGGCAAGAGCGCCGAGTTGCGCGCTGTAGTGCGTCTGGCGGCCTTCGTGGCGGTCGCGTACCAGCCCGGCCTGCTTCAGGACCCCAAGATGCTTTGAGACGGCCGGTTGCGAAACTCCGGCCTCAACCGTCAGCGCCCCGACCGTCTGCTCGCCTTCGCGGCATAATCGCTCGAAGATCGCCCGTCGCGTCGGATCGGCGAGCGTTCTGAAGAGC
>NZ_AHAM01000114.1 GCF_000236565.1 Mesorhizobium alhagi CCNWXJ12-2
CCGGCCCGCCATCGAGCAAATCCTGGCGGGGTAGAAGCTCGGCCATGCACATCCTCACCACGACATCCGCCTCGCTTGACGATCTCGTCGAGCCTGTCGATCTGCGGCAGTCGCCGGCGGATATCGTGGCGCTATCCTTCACGGACAGCGATCTGGCCGGCTTGGCGGCGGCGTGGAAAGCCGACACTGCAAACCTGCCCTCGATGCGGCTTGCCGCGCTGCGCGACCTGCGCCATCCCATGTCCGTCGATCTCTGGATCGACAGCGTCGCCGCCCACGCGAAAGTAATCCTGGTGCGCATTCTCGGTGGCTACGACTGGTGGCGCTACGGCTGCGACCGGCTGGCGGCAACCGCCCAGGAGAAAGGCATCAAGCTGGCACTGCTCCCCGGCGAATGCCGCGACGAAGATCTCCGCCTCATCGAATGCTCGACCCTGCCGCGCGCCGAACTCGACGCCCTGCTCGGCTATTTCCGCGAAGGCGGCCCGGAAAACATGCGCGGCCTTGTGCAACGGCTATCGGCGCTCGCCGGTTGCGATGCCGTAGCGAGCGCGCCCGTCTCCGTGCCGAAGGCGGGATTTTATCCGCCCGGCACAGGTGTGGTGGAGACGGTGGACAAGACAGGCTCCTTCTCCCCGTTCACGGGGAGAAGGTCCCGGCAGGGGGATGAGGGGCGGGAGCCTACATTTGCCGGGCTTGCGCAGCCCCTCATCCGCCCGTTCGAGGCACCTTCTCCCCGTGAACGGGGAGACGGAAGAGACGCCCCCATCATCCCGATCCTCTTCTACCGATCGATGCTGCTCGCCGCTGATGTCACCCCGATCGACGCGCTGGTCCACGCGCTGCGCGAGCGGGGCATGACCCCCGTACCGATATTCGTCTCCAGTCTGAAGGACCCGACCTCCGTCGCTTTCGTCGAAACCGCCCTCGCCGATCTCGCGCCTTCCGCAATCATCACCGCCACGGCCTTCGCGACCGGCGCCGAGCCCGGCGTGGAAACCCTGTTCGACCGCGCCGGCGTGCCCGTCTTCCAGGTCATCGTCGCCACGACCCGGCGCGAGGCCTGGGCGGAAAGCCAGCGCGGCCTCGCCCCGGCCGATCTCGCCATGCACGTCGTCATGCCAGAACTCGACGGCCGCATCCTCGCCGGCGCCATCGCCTTCAAAGCCGAGATCGAGGCCGACGCCGCCCTCGCCTTCAAGGCCTTCGCCAACCGCCCCGAACCCGACCGGGTGGCCCAGGTTGGCGAGCGGATCGCCGCCTTTATCCGCCTGCAGCAAACGCCGCGTGCGAAGCGAAAGCTCGCGGTCCTTATCCCGGACTACCCCAGCGCGCCCGGTCGCACCGGCTACGCCGTCGGCCTCGACGTGCCGGCAAGCGTGCTCGCTATGCTGCACGACCTGAAGCAACAGGGCTATGGCGTTGAAGGAATTCCGGAAAATTCTCGCGCGCTGCTAGACCTTTTGAACGTCGGCGGCCATGGATTGAGCCTCGAGGATTACACGCAGCTCTCCGCCGATTTGCCCTGCGAAGCGCGCAGGGCCGTCGAAGCCGCATGGGGCACGGCAGAAGCTGAGATAATTGGTGCTCCTGATGCGCCGCACCGCCCCTCATCCCCCTTCCGGGACCCTCTCCCCGTAAGAACGGGGAGAAGGGGAAGCTCCAACGCCGACGCCCCCCGCTCCCCGTCCTTACGGGGAGCGGGTAAGGGTGATAGGCGGGAGCCCAGTTCAGAAGCTGAGCAATGCGACCCTGATGGGCCAGCCTTCCCCTTCCGCGCCGCCACCTTCGGCAACATCACAGTCGCGCTCGCCCCTGATCGCGGACGCTCCGCCGATCGCCGCGCCGACTATCACGACCCCACTTTGCCTCCGAGCCATGCGCTCCTCGCCTTCGGCCTCTGGCTGCGCAAATCGCTTGGCATCCACGCCATTATCCACGTCGGCGCGCACGGCACGCTGGAATGGCTGCCGGGCAAGACGGTCGCGCTGAGCAGCGCCTGTTTTCCCGAGATCGTCACCGGCCCCCTGCCGGTCATCTATCCTTTCATTGTCAGCAATCCGGGCGAAGCAGCGCAGGCCAAGCGGCGCATAGCGGCGGTCACCCTCGGCCCCCTGCCGCCGCCGCTGGCCGAGGCCGGTCTCGACGAAAACCAGCAGAAGCTCGAGCGCCTGGTCGATGAATACGCGCAGGCCGACGGCCTCGACCGCCGCCGCCGCGACCGGCTCGCAAAACTGATCGTCGAAACCGCCGCAAAGACCGGCCTCGCCGCCGAAGCCGGCGTGGCGAAAACCGACGCGCCCGACGAGGCATTGCGCCGCATCGATGCCTGGCTCTGCGACCTCAAGGATTTCGCCATCAAGGACGGCCTGCACGTCTATGGCCGCGCGCCCGACGATGAGTCTGACGCCATGCGCCGGCAAAGCGCCGCTGCCGAACGCGACGCGCTGATCTCCGCCCTCGACGGCCGTCACATCACCGCCGGCCCGGCCGGCGCGCCGGCGCGCGGCCGCACCGACGTTCTGCCGACCGGCCGCAATCTGTTCACCGCCGACCCGCGCACAATGCCGACGCCGACTGCCTTCGACCTTGGCCGCGCCGCAGCCGCGGAGATGCTGCGCCGCTACCTGCAGGATCACGGCGACTGGCCGCGCTCGCTGGTTATCGATCTGTGGGGTAGCGCCTCGCTGCGCACCGGCGGCGAGGAAATCGCCCAGGGCCTGTTCCTCATGGGCTGCCGTCCGCAATGGGATTCTGCGACCGGCCGCGTCACCGGCATCGAAGTGCTGCCTCCTGCAACGGTCGGCCGCGCTCGCGTCGATGTCACCTGGCGCATTTCCGGCCTGTTCCGCGACATGTTCCCGACCCAGATCGCGCTGATCGACGCGGCCGCTGCCGCCGTCGCCGCGCGCGCCGAGGAGGCTTCCGAAAACCCGCTCGCCGCCGAAGCCCGTGTCACCGGAAAGGCGCCTTCGCGCATTTTCGGCTCCTCCCCCGGGACTTACGGCGCCGGCACCGAGGACATGCTGGCGCGCGGCGACTGGCAGACGCGCGAGGAAATCGGCCGCGCCTATCTGGAAGCCACGTCCCACGCCTATGGCGGCGCCGGCGGTGAAGGCGTTTCGGCGCCGGGCGCGTTCGCCACGCGGATCGCCGAGGCTGACCTGCTGGTGCACACCGGCGACGACCCCGGCCGCGACATTCTCGAAGGCTCGGCCGATGTCGCCTTCATCGGCGGCTTTTCGGCCGCGCTCGCCGCCTTGGGCAGGAACGCCGATGTCATCGTGCTCGACACCACCAACCCGGCGCGCCCGCGCCCCCGCTCGCTCACCGAAGCCGTGGCCCGCGTCGTCCGCGCCCGCGCGACCAACCCGCGCTTCATCGACGGCCAGATGCGGCACGGCCCGCGCGGTGCGTCCGAATTTGCCGAGACCGTCGATAGGCTCATCGGCTTCGCCGAAACCACCAACGCCATTCCCGGCGCTCTGATCGAGGCAGTCCACGACGCCTATCTCGGCGACGAAAAGGTCCGCGCCTTCATCCTCCGCGAAAACCCGGCGGCCGCAAAAGTCATTGCCGAACGGTTCGCCTCGGCGCGCCGGCGTGGCCTGTGGCACCCGCTGCGCAATTCCATCGACGACGACCTCGCGGCATTGATCGCCGAAGCGCAAGGCGCGCGCCCGAAGACGGCGGAGGCGGCGGAATGAACCACTTCTCCCGCCGTGGTGCCTGTCCGGCCCTTTCCGCGCCGATGCAGACCGGCGACGGCCTGCTCGTCAGGCTGAACCCGGTCACTGGAGGTATTTCGCCGAACGCGCTGATCGGCTTGTGCGAATCGGCCGCGCGCCACGGCAACGGGATCATGGAAGTCACCGCGCGCGGCAGCTTGCAGATACGCGGCCTGACCGCCGAATCCGTCCCGCTTCTGGCCGCCGAAGTCGATGCGCTCGGCATCGAAGTGCGAACCGGCGTGCCGGTGGAAACCGGGCCGCTTGCAGGTCTCGACCCGGACGAAATCGCCGACCCGCGTCCGCTGGCCGAGCGCATCCGCGCGGGCATCGAGGCTGCCGGGCTGGGAAACCGCCTCGGCCCGAAGGTGTCCGTCGTTGTCGACGGCGGCGGCCGGTTGAGCATGGACACGGTGTTAGCGGATGTCAGGCTGGTGGCCGAACGGCGGGATGGGGATGTTCTCTGGCGACTGGCGGTTGCCGGCGACGGGCGCACAGCCAGCCCGCTCGCATCGTTGCCCGAATTGGCCGCCGTCGGCGCCACGCTTGCGATCCTCGACGCCATCGCTGCGCTCGGACGGGATGGGCGGGCGAAAGATATGGAACCTGCGCATCTGGCCGCCTTGGCGCTGGCGTCGAAAAGTTCACGCTCTACGTTGCCCCCCTCTGTCCTGCCGGAAATCTCCCCCACAAGGGGGGAGATTGGGCTGTCATCTCCGCCTTCGCCAACGTTCAACGCATCAGCGAGATTGGGTGCAGCCAAAAGAGTAGCAGGAACGTCGAAGCTGCTGATCTCACCCCTTGTGGGGGAGATGTCCGGCAGGACAGAGGGGGGCGACGTCGAGCCCGAACGTCAACCGGCGCTCGCCGAACCAGATCTTTCCAGAACCGTCAGCGATTCTTCTGCTCCCATCGGCACTTTCCTCCTTACCGAAAGCCAACACGCCCTCTCCATCGCCCTGCCCTTCGGCAGCATGCCGGCCGAAATCCTCATCGCGCTGGCAAATGCCGCCGTCTCGCTCGGCGCTTCCGAAATCCGCTTCGCCCCGCGCCGCACTTTACTCGTCATCGGCCTGACCGAACCCGCCTGCGCCGAACTCCGGAGCGTCGCCGCCTCGCTTGGCTTCGTCACCGATCCCACCGACCCGCGAACGAAAATCGCTGCTTGTCCCGGCGCGCCCGCCTGCGCGTCTGGCCACATCGCAACGCGAAAGATCGCTGAAGAAATCGCAAGGACATCGGTCGACATCTTCAACTCGTCCCTTTCCCTCCACATTTCCGGCTGCGCCAAGGGTTGCGCCCATCCGGCTGAAGCATCGCTGACGCTGGTCGGCGGCGAAAAAGGAGCCGGACTTGTCGTTTCGGGAACGGCCAAGGGGCTTCCGGCGGCCTACACGCCGGGCTATGAAGCCGCGCGCGGCTTTGGCCGGATTGCCGAACTTCTCCGAAATCAGCGCAGGCCGGGAGAAACAACCGCGTCCTGTCTTGCGAGGCTGAGCGAAACCCAAGTCGCGGCAGCCTTCACCAAGGATAACAATGGCTTACGATTACATTCACGACGGCACGGCGATCTATGAGCGCTCCTTCGCGATCATCCGCGCGGAGGCGGATCTCAGCCGCTTCTCCGAGGCCGAGGCCGATGTCGCGGTGCGCATGGTGCATGCCTGCGGGTTGGTCGAGGCGGCGCAACACTTTGTTTTCTCTGAAGGATTTGTGGACGTGGCGCGAAATGCCCTGATCGCCGGCGCGCCGATCTTCTGCGATGCCGAAATGGTCGTGCGTGGCATCACCCGCGCCCGCCTGCCGGCCGACAACGACGTGATCTGCACCCTGCGCGATCCGCAAACGGCTGAAATCGCAAGGGAAATCGGCAACACCCGCTCCGCCGCCGCGATGCGCCTCTGGGGCGAGCGCATGGCCGGTTCGGTGGTCGCGATCGGCAACGCGCCGACGGCCTTGTTCTATCTGCTGGAAATGCTGCGCGACGGCGCGCCGAAGCCGGCGGCGATTATCGGAATGCCGGTCGGGTTCGTGGGAGCCGCCGAATCGAAGGACGCTCTCGCCGAAAATTCCTATGGCGTGCCCTATGCCATCGTGCGCGGGCGCCTCGGCGGCAGCGCCATCACGGCTGCGGCCGTGAATGCACTAGCGAGGCCAGGCCTTTGAATATGCACGCAAAAGGCCGCCTGGTCGGCGTCGGCACCGGGCCTGGCGACCCCGAACTTTTAACGCTGAAAGCGGTGCGCGCGCTGGCCAAGGCCGACGTGGTGGCGCATTTTTCCAAGCGCGGCAGCAACGGCAATGCGCGCGCAATCGTCGGCGCGCATCTGCGGCCCGCGTGCATAGAATTGCCGCTCGTCTATCCCGTGACAACGGAAATAGATAAGGATCACAATGACTACCGCTCCGCGATAGCCTATTTCTACGAGGAATCTGTTCACAAAGTCGCGGAGCACCTCGAAGCCGGCAGAATGGTAGCGGTTCTGTCGGAAGGCGACCCGCTTTTCTATGGGTCGTACATGCATCTTCACGTGCGCCTCGCCGATCGCTATCCGACCGAGGTCATTCCCGGCGTCACCGCCATGTCGGGCTGCTGGTCGCAGGCCGGACTGCCGATCGTCCAGGGCGACGACGTGCTTTCGGTCCTGCCAGGCACGATGAGCGAATTCGAACTGACGCGCCGACTCGCCGACACGGATGCGGCGGTGATCATGAAGGTCGGCCGCAACCTTCCCAAAATCCGGAGGGCGCTCGAGGCGACGGGCAAGCTCGCCCGCGCCGTCTATGTCGAGCGCGGCACGATGGCGAACACCGCCTCGATGCCGCTTGCTGACAAGGCGGACGACGACGCACCCTATTTCTCGATCGTGCTGGTTGCCGGCTGGGCGGGACGGCCGTGACCGGAAAGATTTTCGTCATCGGGCTCGGCCCCGGCAATGCCGACCAGATCACGCCGCAGGCAAGCCGCGCGGCGGCGGAGGCCGAGTTCTTCTTCGGCTACGGACCCTATGTCGACCGGCTGGACCTGCGGCCCGACCAGACCCGCATCGCTTCCGACAATCGCGAGGAGCTTTCGCGGGCCATGGCAGCATTGGAGAAAGCGGCCGAAGGCGCGAAGGTCGCCGTGGTCTCAGGCGGCGATCCCGGTGTCTTCGCCATGGCCGCAGCCGTTTGCGAGGCGATCGAAGCCGGCCCGAAGGAGTGGCGCGCCGTCGACCTGACGATAGTGCCCGGCGTCACCGCAATGCTCGCGGTGGCGGCCCGCATCGGCGCGCCGCTCGGCCATGATTTCTGCGCGATTTCGCTGTCGGACAATCTGAAGCCGTGGGACCTGATCGAGAAGCGGCTGCTGGCTGCCGCCGGCGCGGGTTTCGTCATCGCGCTCTACAACCCGATCAGCAAGGCCCGCCCGTGGCAGCTAGGCCGCGCCTTCGAGACGCTGCGCGGGATCTTGCCGGCAACGACGCCGGTGATCTTCGGCCACGCCGCCGGTCGTCCTGACGAGCGGATCGAAGTGTTTCCGCTTTCGAAAGCCGACCCGGAAAAGGCCGACATGGCCACCTGCGTCATCATCGGCTCGCCCGAGACAAAGATCATCGAACGCGGCGAGCGGCCCGCTTTGGTTTATACGCCGCGTTTTTCGGCCGGCTCCAGCCAATGATCGACCATTGCCAGCACCTCGCCGACGCTTGTCCCAGCCGGCACATCCGGCAAAGCGGGCCTGCGGAACAGGACCACGTCGATGCCGAGCTTTCGCGCCGCGGCGATCTTGCCGTAGGTTGCGCTGCCGCCGCTGTTCTTTGCCACGACGGCGTCGATGCGATGAGTTTTCAGCAGTTCAAGCTCGTCCGCCTCGGCAAACGGACCGCGCGCCAGAATGTAGGTCGCATCCGGCACGTCGAGCGGCGGCTCGACCGGATCGACGCTGCGGATGACATAGGCATGCTGCGGAGCCGCCGCGAACTCGGCAATCTCCTGCCGCCCGAGCGCCAGGAATATCTTTCGCGGCGCCGCGCCGAGTGCTTGCACCGCCTCGGCCGCATCGGCGACCAGCGTCCATCGGTCGCCTTCAGCCGGCTCCCATGCGGGACGGCGCAGCGCCAAGATCGGAATGCCAGCCATCCGCGCCGCCTCGGCGGCGTTGCGCGAAATGTTGGCGGCATAGGGATGCGTGGCGTCGATCAGCAGATTTATCTGCTCCTTGCGCAGATAAGCGGCCAGTCCTTCCATCCCGCCAAAGCCGCCGCTGCGCGTCGGCACGCCCTGCGGGACAGGACTTTCCGTCCGCCCGGCAAGCGACAGGGTAACGGAGACGTCACCGCGCTGCGCAAGCTTGCCGGCCAGTTGCCGGGCTTCGGTGGTTCCGCCGAGGATGAGGATTTTTTGGAGCATGCGCAGATATGTTCGTTGAACTTCGTCCCCTCGCCTTACCCGCTTCCCGACGCCACGTCAGCGAAAACAGTTAAGGCCGAGCGTTTAGCACCCCCTCACCGTCCGCTTCGCGGCCACCTCTCCCCCTGCCCGGGGGGGAGGAATCGCCAGTCGCGAACGCTGCGTTTCCTCTCCCCTACGAAGTGGGGAAGAGGTGGCCGCGAAGCGGACGGTGAGGGGGTTCTTAAGGCTGCTCGACGGGTTGCGGCCTGACATGACAAGCAACCTACAGCCCACCTCCAAATGGCTCGCCATCGTCGGCATCGGCGAGGACGGTGTGGACGGTCTTGGCGACGAGGCCAAGCGCTGCATTGCCGATGCGGAGATCATCTTTGGCGGCAAGCGGCACCTTGCATTGGCGGCTCCGTTGGTGACGGGCGAAGCGCGCGCGTGGCCGACGCCGTTCGATCCGGAAATGCGCGATGTGCTGGCGTTGCGCGGCCGGAATACCTGCGTGCTGGCCTCCGGCGATCCTTTTTTGCATGGCGTCGGCACGACTTTGGCACGTCATGTTGCTGTCGGCGAGATACGTGTGATTCCCTCGCCGTCGGCCTTTTCGCTGGCCGCAAGCCGGCTCGGCTGGGCGCTGCAGGATGTCGAGACGATCTCGTTGCATGGCCGGCCCATCGAGCTGATCCGGCCGCTCCTGCATCCAAAAACGCGCATCCTGGCTTTGACCTCCGATGCCGATGGTCCGGCGGCGATTGCAAAACTGCTGACGCACCTGGGCTTCGGCACGACCCGGCTTACCGTCCTTGAAGCGCTGGGTGGTCCGAACGAGCGGCTGCGCTCGGCGCGTGCCGATGACTTCGGTCTGGAAGAAATAAATCCGCTCAATGTCTTGGCGCTGGAAATTGATTCGTCGCGCGATGCGAGAATCCTGCCGCTAACGCCCGGCATGGCTGATGATCTGTTCGAGCATGACGGCCAGATCACCAAGCGCGAGATCCGCGCGATGACACTGGCGGCGCTGGCCCCCCGGCGCGGCGAACTGCTGTGGGACATCGGCGCGGGTTCTGGATCGATCTCGATCGAGTGGATGCTCGCCGATCCCTCGATGCGCGCCATCGCCATCGAAGCCGAGCAGGATCGCGCCGCCCGCATCCGCCGTAATGCGAGAGCCTGCGGTGTTCCCGGCCTGACCATCGTGGAAGGCCGCGCGCCAGAAGCGCTGGCCGGACTGGAAACGCCTGACGCGGTCTTCATCGGCGGCGGCGGAACCGGACGGGGCGTGATGGAAGCAGCGATTGCCGCCCTGCCCTCCGGCGGCCGGCTGATCGGCAACGCCGTCACGCTCGAGATGGAGGCGCTTCTGCTGGCGCGGCAGGTCGAGCTTGGCGGCGAGCTTACGCGCATTGCGGTTTCCCGCGCCGCTCCCGTCGGCACGATGCAGGGCTGGCGGCCGGCCATGCCGGTGACGCAATGGTCGTGGGTGAAGCCATGATCGTCGCGGGCATAGGCTGCCGCAAAGGCGTGAGCGTGGCGCAGGTGATTGCCGCCGTGGAAGCGGCGCTGGAGACGCACGGGCTCGCCATGGGCGCGCTTTCGGCGCTGGCGACCACAACGTTCAAGCGGGACGAGGAGGCGATATTTGCAGCAGGGCGGGAGCTTGGGCTGACAGTGGTTGTGGTGGAGGGTGAAAACAGCAATGGCCGCAGCTTCGCATGGCCTATTCCGCCAATCGACATCGCAGGTGATTCAAGCGAGACGCTCACGACTCCCTCCCCCTTGAGGGGAGGGATAGAGGGTGGGGGTCAACAACAAGTCGATCGTCAGCAAGCTGACACCCCTTTGCGAAGACCGGATCCCGCCATCATACCCCCACCCTCTATCCCTCCCCTCAAGGGGGAGGGGGGCATCAACGCCGCACCTTACGATCCGAGCGATAGCCGTGCCCCCGGCAGGAAGAACGAGGGCGCAAGCACCCTCACCCATTCCGAGCTGTCCCAGTCCCTCGCCGGCACGCCCTCGGTCTCCGAGGCGGCTGCGCTCGCGGCCGCGGGCGAAGGCGCGTGGCTGCTTGGCCCGCGCATCGTGGTCGGCCCGGTCACCTGCGCGATCGCAACATCGGGAGACCCGGCATGACGGTTCATTTCATCGGCGCCGGCCCAGGAGCGGCCGACCTCATCACCGTTCGCGGCAGCAAATTGCTGGAACGCTGCCCCGTCTGCCTCTATGCCGGATCGATCGTCTCGCCGGAGTTGCTGAATTACTGCGCAGCCGGGGCGAAGCTGATCGACACCGCGCCGATGTCGCTCGACGAGATCGAGGCCGAGTATGTCGCCGCGCATCAGGCCGGCCACGATGTGGCGCGCCTGCATTCGGGCGATCTTTCCGTGTGGAGCGCGGTGGCCGAACAGATCCGCCGGCTCGAAAAGCACGCCATCCCCTACACG
>NZ_AHAM01000113.1 GCF_000236565.1 Mesorhizobium alhagi CCNWXJ12-2
AGCCGCGGCTGGCCCTTCTTGCCCTCGAGGCTTTCGAGCAGCGCCGTCTCCTCGCCGCAGATGTAGGCGCCTGCGCCGTGATGGACGTAGATCTCGAAATCGTAGCCGTTCTTATTGTCCTTGCCGATCAGGCCTGCGTCGTAGGCCTCATCGATTGCTCGCTGCAGCGCCTCGCGCTCGCGGATGAACTCGCCGCGCACATAAATATAGGCTGCGACCGCGCCCATCGCGAAGCCTGCTATCAGGCAGCCTTCGACGAGCGTGTGCGGATCATGCCGCAAGATATCGCGATCCTTGCAGGTGCCGGGCTCGGATTCGTCTGCATTGACCACCAGATAGGACGGCCGCCCGTCGCTCTGCTTGGGCATGAACGACCATTTCAGCCCGGTCGGGAAGCCAGCGCCGCCGCGCCCTCGCAGGCCCGACGCCTTCATCTCGTTGACGATCCAGTCGCGGCCCTTGGCGATGATGCCGGCGGTACCGTCCCAATGGCCGCGCGCCATCGCGCCCTTCAGCGAGCGGTCGAACCGTCCGTAGATGTTGTTGAAGATGCGATCCTTGTCCTGAAGCATTTTGCGAACCCTCAGACCGGCTTCTTGCCGAAGACGCGGATGTATTCGGCCACGCCGCCCTTGGCCAGCGCCTTGGCCTGCTTGACCCAGTCGTCACGCTCGATGCGGCCTCTGAAATTCAGATAGCCGTCGACCCATTCGCGCTCGGCCTTCTTCCACGCGGCGATCTGGCCGAACGTATAGATGCCGAGCGAATGCAAGGTGGCTTCGATCTTGGGGCCAACGCCGGAAATCAGCTTGAGATCGTCAACCGCCGCCGGCTTTTCGATGCCCGCCGGCCGGTTCTTGTCGTCGAGCGATGGTTTCGACGTTCGTCCGCGAACCGGCGCTGCGTCGGCTTCCTTGCCCGCTGCGCCGATCGGCTCTCCGTGCAGCAATTCAGGCGACTTGAACGCCGCCGCAGGCTCCTCCTTGGCAATCGGAGGCTTCCGCTGCTTTGCTGCCTTTTCGACCGATTCGGCAGCCTTGTTGGCGGCTACCGGGTCCGGCCTTGGCCCTTTCGCACTGACCGCGACCTCGGCTTTCGGGCTCGTCTTGACCGGAGATGGTGATTTCACCGTATTGTTGGTTTCGGCTGCATAAGTCTTGGGCTTTGCCGCCTTCGACGGCGGAACCGATGCGCCCGCGGCTTTGGCTTCCTTCGCGCCGGCTTTGGCTTCCTGGTCGCGCGATGCTTTCAGCACCGCGCCCTCGTCTTTCAGCGTCGTCAGCCCGGAGATCGGCGCGGAATAGATCCGTCCGTTCTGCGGTCCAGGTGTCACCGAGGCACCCTTGCCCGCTTCGAACGCGTCGATGATCTCGCCGAGCCGTTCGGGCGTCAGATCCTCGAACGTATCCTTGAATATCATCACCATCGGCGCGTTTACGCAGGCGCCGAGGCATTCGACCTCTTCCCAGGAGAGTGTGCCGGCCTGATTGGTGTGGAACTGCTCGTGATGGATCTTCGAGCGGCACACCTCCATCAGCGCCTCCGAACCGCGCAGCATGCAGGGCGTCGTGCCGCAGACCTGCACATGCGCGCGGGTGCCGACCGGCTTAAGCTGGAACTGCGTGTAGAAGGTCGCGACTTCAAGCGCGCGGATATAGGGCATGTCGAGCATGTCGGCGACATGCTCGATGGCCGGCTTGGTGACCCAGCCTTCCTGCTCTTGGGCGATCATGAGCAGCGGAATTACCGCCGACTGCTCCCGGCCCTTCGGATATTTCTTGAGCCACTGCTTGACCGCCGCGGAATTCGCCTTGTTGAAGGCGAAGGCGGCTGGCTGAACGGCTGGCTCTGCGAGACGGCGGACGGACATTTATCGATCGACCTCACCAAACACAATGTCGATTGAGCCGAGAACGGCGGAGACGTCGGCCAGCATGTGGCCGCGGCAGAGGAAATCCATCGCCTGCAGATGCGCGAAGCCAGGTGCGCGCAATTTGCAGCGATAGGGCTTGTTGGTGCCGTCGGACACGAGATAGACGCCGAACTCGCCTTTCGGTGCCTCGACGGCTGCATAAACCTCGCCGGCCGGCACGCGGTAGCCTTCGGTATAGAGCTTGAAATGATGGATCAGCGCTTCCATCGACCGCTTCATGGCGGCGCGGTTGGGCGGTACGACCTTGCCGTCGAGGTTCGACACCGGCCCCGCGCCATCCTTGCTCAGCAGCAGGTTGACGCATTGCCGCATGATCTTGGCCGACTGACGCATCTCCTCCATGCGGATGAGATAGCGGTCGTAGCAGTCGCCGTTCTTGCCGACAGGAATGTCGAATTCCATTTCCGGATAGCATTCATAAGGCTGCGATTTGCGCAGATCCCAGGCAGCGCCCGAACCGCGCACCATCACCCCGGAAAAGCCCCAGGCCCAGGCATCGTCCAGCGACACCACGCCGATGTCGACATTGCGCTGCTTGAAAATGCGGTTCTCCGTCAGAAGCTCGTCAAGATTCGCCACCGTCTGCAGGAACGGGTCGATCCATTTGCCGATGTCTTCGACGAGCCTTTGCGGCAGATCCTGGTGCACGCCGCCCGGGCGGAAATAGGCCGCGTGCATGCGCGCACCGGAAGCCCGCTCGTAAAACACCATCAGCTTTTCGCGTTCCTCAAAACCCCAGAGCGGCGGCGTCAGCGCGCCGACGTCCATCGCCTGCGTGGTGACGTTGAGGAGGTGCGACAGGATGCGGCCGATCTCGGAATAGAGCACCCGGATGATCTGGCCGCGCCGCGGCACGTCGATGCCGAGCAGGCGCTCGACTGCCAGCGAAAACGCGTGTTCCTGGTTCATCGGCGCGACGTAGTCGAGCCGGTCGAAATAGGGGATCGCCTGCAGGTAGGTCTTCGCTTCGATCAGCTTTTCGGTGCCGCGGTGCAGCAGGCCGATATGCGGGTCGACGCGTTCGACGACCTCGCCATCCAGCTCCAGCACGAGACGCAAAACGCCATGTGCTGCCGGATGTTGCGGGCCGAAGTTGATGTTGAAGTTGCGGACAGAGGTTTCAGCCATGGGCGCGTTCACTGCTTCGCTTTTTCATCGCCGGGCAGAACGTAGTCCGTCCCCTCCCACGGCGATAAAAAGTCAAAGTTTCTAAACTCTTGTCTCAGTTCGACAGGCTCGTACACCACGCGCTTGACCTCGTCGTCGTAGCGAACCTGCACGAAGCCGGTCAGCGGGAAATCCTTGCGCAACGGATGACCCTCGAAACCGTAGTCGGTGAGGATGCGGCGCAAATCCGGATGTCCGGAGAACAGAATGCCGTAGAGATCGTAGGCTTCGCGCTCGAACCAGTCGGCGCCCGGAAACACTTCAGTGACCGAAGGCACCAGCGTGTCCTCGTCGGCCATCACCCTAACGCGGATACGCTGGTTCTGGCGCGGCGAGAGCAGATGATAGACAACATCGAAGCGCCTTGCGCGGGACGGATAGTCGACGCCGCAAATATCGATGATCGAGATGAACTGGCACTGCACGTCGCTGCGCAGAAAATTCAGCACCGCCACGATGTCCGCAGGCTCGACCGTGAGCGTGAGTTCGCCGTAAGCGACCACAGCATCGCCGATCTGGCCATCCAGCTTTTCGCGGATATAGGCCGCGAGGTCGTTGAGAGTTTCATCCATCTCTGCTCACCGCTCGATCGTGCCGGTGCGGCGGATCTTCTTCTGGAGCAGAAGGATGCCGTAGAGCAGCGCCTCGGCAGTAGGCGGACAGCCGGGGACATAGATGTCGACCGGCACGACGCGGTCGCAGCCGCGCACCACCGAATAGGAGTAGTGATAATAGCCGCCGCCATTGGCGCAGGAGCCCATCGAGATGACGTAACGCGGCTCCGGCATCTGGTCGTAGACCTTGCGCAGCGCAGGCGCCATCTTGTTGGTCAGCGTGCCGGCGACGATCATGACGTCCGACTGGCGCGGCGATGCGCGCGGCGCGATGCCGAAGCGCTCGGCGTCGTAGCGCGGCATCGAGATGTGCATCATCTCGACGGCGCAGCAGGCGAGGCCGAACGTCATCCACATCAGCGAGCCGGTGCGGGCCCAGGTGATCAGCGCTTCCGACGAGGTGACGAGAAATCCCTTATCGGACAGCTCATTGTTGAGGTCGCCGAAAAACGCATCGTCGGACCCGACCGGTTTTCCCGTATTTGGGTCGATAATGCCTTTCGGCCTGGGCGCCACCAGCGTGGAAGTATCGTTCAATTCCATTCCAGCGCCCCTTTCTTCCACTCATAGACAAAGCCGATGGTCAGCACGGCCAGGAACACCATCATCGACCAGAAGCCCAGCATGCCGATTTCGCCGAACGAGACAGCCCACGGAAACAGGAACGCGACTTCGAGATCGAAAATGATGAACAGGATGGAAACCAGGTAGAAGCGTACGTCGAACTTCATGCGCGCGTCGTCAAACGAGTTGAAGCCGCACTCATAGGCCGACAGCTTTTCCGGATCGGGGTTGCGGTAGGCCACCAGGAACGGCGCCGCGACCAGCGCCAGCGCCACGGCCAGGGCAACGCCGATGAATATGACGATAGGAAGGTATGAACCTAGAAGCGCGCTCATGCTCCGACTTTCCGTTCGCGGCCGACCGACCTGACTATAGCACTGAATCAAACCGCCAAACCGCGACAGATTGCCGACCTAGGCGGGCGCTGAGAACCATGCTGCAATGCGGCGAGCGTTAGCGCAGGCAATCCTGCGAAGCAAGCCAAACATTGGTGGGCATGCGGCGACTTTGTGCAGGAAAGCCGATCGATCGGCTCCCTGCCCTGCCCGGCTTTCACATAGTCACATCGTGGCAGGAGACAATGACGCCGCGTCGGGTTCGCGACTGAAACGAGTGGACGGGCGGCCGCGCAACCGCTCAAATGCCGGCCTTTCGCCTCGAGCCGGATCAGGGATATGAAGGAAACCATTTCGCGCGCCATGGCGCGGCGCATTGCGCTTGCCGCACAGGGCTTTGCAGACAAGCGGCCGGCAAGCGCCATTGGCCGGCGGCATCTCTCCAAGGTACTCGCCCGCACCGGCCTGCTGCAGATCGATTCCGTCAGCGTTGTGGTCCGGGCGCATTACATGCCGCTGTTTTCGCGACTCGGTTCGTATGATCGCGGCCTGCTCGACGGAGCGGCTTCCGGCAGGAAGCGGATGCTGTTTGAATATTGGGCGCATGAAGCGTCTCTCCTGCCGGTCGAAACCTGGCCGCTGATGCGCTGGCGCATGGACCGCGCGGCCAACAACGAAGGCATATACGGCCGCCTCGCCCAATTCGGCCGCGAGCGCGCGGACCTTATCGAAGAAACCTACCGAAAGGTGGCTGCCGACGGCCCGGTAGCCGCATCCGACATCGACGGTGCGAAGGGCTCCGGCGGCTGGTGGGGCTGGAGCGACGAGAAGCACGCCTTCGAGTGGCTGTTCTGGGCCGGCCGCATCACCACCGCCTCGCGCCGCGGCTTCGAGCGACTCTACGATCTGCCTGAACGCGTCATCCCCGGGGCGATATTCGAGAGCCCGGCCCCCGAACCCGCCGACGCGCACCGCGAATTGCTACGCATTTCGGCCCGGGCGCTGGGCATCGCCACGATCGGCGACCTGCGCGACTATTTCAGGCTCTCGCCCGCCGACGTGAAGGACCGCGTCCCGGAACTGGTCGAATCAGGCGAGTTGCTGCCGGTCAGCGTCAAAGGTTGGAAGCAGCAGGCTTATCTTCATAAGGACGCCCGCGTCCCCAGGAAAGTTTCCGCACGCGCTTTGCTTGCGCCGTTCGACCCGCTGGTGTTCGAGCGCTCGCGCGCCGAACGGCTGTTCGATTTCCACTACCGCATCGAAATCTACACGCCCGCCGAAAAGCGCCGGTTCGGCTACTACGTCCTGCCGTTCCTGCTTGGCGACACGATCGTCGCCCGCGTCGACCTCAAGGCGGACCGGCCGGCCGGCGTGTTCCGCGTGCTTGCCGCCTATGCCGAGCCCGGCGCGCCGCCGCACACCGCCGCCGAACTCGCCGAGGAGCTGCGCCTGATGATGAACTGGCTTAAGCTCGCGCGCATCGAGATTGTGCCTGCGGGCGACCTCGGGCCGGCGCTCGGCGACATTTTCATGTCGTAACGCCGCGTTGACAGCACCAAGCCCGGACGCCTAAATTCCCGGCCAGACGGTCCTCCTCCCGCAAAGGGGGAGGCTAAGAGGGAATGCGGTGCGGCTTTCCGGCCAACTCCGCAGCTGTCCCCGCAACTGTAAGCGAAGAGCCGAAGGCCGAAAACCACTGGGGATATCCCGGGAAGGCGGCCAAGGCGACGACTCGCGAGCCAGGAGACCTGCCGTCTGACGAAAATATCCGACCGCCTGGCGGGTGTCCCGGGCAAGGAGCATGATGACTTGAAGGTCGACGGCATTTTTCCGCAGCAGGTCGGGGACGCAGGCGATGACGGCCATGCCGGCATCACGGTGGTCGTCTGCTCGTCCTGCCGCGACGAGACTGGCTCCGACGCCCGTCCCCGCGCCGGCGAAATTTTGGGCGACGCGACGCGCATCGCGGCAGAAGACACCGGTATCAGCGTTAAACAGATAGAATGCCTCGGCAATTGCAAGCGGCGTCTCTCCGCCGCCATTCTGCGCGACGGCTCGTGGAGCTATGTCTTCGGCGACCTGACGCCGGAAAGCGGCCCGGACCTGATCACCGGCGCAAAACTCTTCGCCACCTCGACCGACGGCATACTGCCCTGGCGCGGCCGTCCCGACAGTCTCAAGCGCGGCCTCGTCGCGCGCATTCCTCCCCTCGACCTCCTGAAGGAAAATTCATGACCGCTTCCGCAGCCCGCGTCCCCTGCACCGTCGTCACCGGCTTCCTCGGCGCCGGCAAGACCACGCTGATCCGCCACATCCTCGAAAACGCCAACGGCCGACGGCTGGCCATCATCGTCAACGAATTCGGCGACATCGGCATCGACGGCGAGATTCTGAAAGGCTGTGGCATCGAAGCCTGCCCGGAGGAAAACATCGTCGAGCTGGCCAATGGCTGCCTCTGCTGCACCGTCGCGGACGATTTCGTGCCGGCGCTCGACCAGATCCTGGCGCTGGAGCCGAAAGTCGACCACATCATCATCGAGACTTCCGGTCTCGCTCTGCCCAAGCCGCTGGTCCAGGCGTTCCAGTGGCCGTCGGTGAAGAGCCGCGTCACCGTCGACGGCGTCGTCGCCGTGGTCGACGGCCCGGCGCTTGCCGCCGGCAAGGTCGCCTCCGATCTCGACGCGCTGCAGGCGCAGCGCGTAAGCGACGATTCCCTCGACCATGACGATCCGGTCGAGGAGGTGTTCGAGGACCAGATCGCCTGCGCCGATCTCGTCATCCTTTCAAAAAGCGACCTGCTCGACGACTTGGGCAGCGCCCGCGCTCACGCCGTGATTGGCGAGCATCTGGCGCGCTCGGTCAAGATCGTGCCAACCTCACAAGGCAAAGTCGACCCCACCGTCCTTCTTGGCATGGGGCTCGCCGTCGAGGACGACATCGAAAACCGCAAGACCAATCATGACGGCGAACTCGACCATGAGCACGACGACTTCGACAGCTTCATCGTCGAGCTGCCGGCAGTCTCGAACCCCGACGACCTCGCCAAGCGTGTCGCCGCCGCGGCCGATGAGGAGAATGTGCT
>NZ_AHAM01000112.1 GCF_000236565.1 Mesorhizobium alhagi CCNWXJ12-2
TGACGCGCACCAACAGCGCCATTGCCGCCATTTTCGGCGCTGCGGCGAAGAAGGCGGTGACCGGCGTCGGCGCGCCTTCATAAACATCCGGCGTCCACATGTGGAACGGCACGGCGGAGACCTTGAAGGCAAGTCCGGCCATGACGAAGACCAGGCCAAACACCAGTCCGAGCTGGCGCTCGCCTCCCGCAAGCGCGGCCGCGATTGCGTCGAAGTCGGTGTTGCCGGTGTAGCCGTAAACCAGAGAGATGCCGTAGAGCATCATGCCCGACGACAACGCGCCGAGGACGAAATATTTGAGGCCGGCTTCGGTCGAACGCAGGCTGTCGCGATTGATGGCGGCCACAACATAGAGTGCCAGCGACTGCAGCTCGAAGCCGAGATAGAGCGCGATCATGTCGTTGGCGGAGATCATCAGCATCATGCCGAGCGTCGCCAGCATGATCAGCACCGGGTACTCGAACTTGTCGAACTTTTCCGCCTTGGCGAAGCCGACCGACATGATCAGCGTCACCACCGAGCCGGTGAGCGTCAGGAACTTCATGAAATGCGCGAACGGATCGCTGACGAAGGAGTTGCCGAACGCTTTGCCCTCGCCGCCGAACAACAGCATCCAGGCGCCGGCGCCGATCAGTATGGCGACCGCCAGCCCCGTCACCGTCGTATTGGCGCGCGGTCCCGAATAGACCCCGACCATCAGCAGCGCCAGCGCGCCGAGCGCGATAATCAGTTCAGGCGTGGCCAGCGTCAGGCTCGAATAAAGTTCCGGCGTCATAAGCCCGCCCCTGTCAATGCGCTGCGGCCGGCGCGGCCGCTGCCGGCTGCACAATGGCAGGCTGCGGCTGCGGTACCGCGTCGAGCGATACTGTAACGTTGTTCACGAGGGCCTGCACGGAAGCGGCCGTCGCGTCGAATATGGGCGCCGGATAGACGCCGAAGAAGATGACGAGCACGACCAGCGGATAGATCACCGCCTTTTCGCGCGTCGAGAGGTCGAGCAGGCCCTTCAGGCTTTCCTTCGAGAGCACACCGAAGATCACCTTGCGGTAGAGCCACAGTGCATAGGCGGCCGAAAGGATGACGCCTGTGGCAGCGAACAGCGCCACCCAGGTGTTGACCCTGAACACGCCGAGCAGCGTCAGGAATTCGCCGACGAAGCCGCTTGTGCCGGGCAGGCCGACATTGGCCATGGTGAAGATCATGAACACCACGGCATATTTCGGCATGTTGTTGACCAGCCCGCCATAGGCGGCGATCTCGCGCGTGTGCATGCGGTCGTAGATGACGCCGACGCAAAGGAACAGCGCGCCCGACACCAGCCCGTGCGACAGCATCTGGAAGATCGAGCCCTGGATGCCTTCCTGGTTCATCGCGAAGATGCCCATGGTCACGAAGCCCATATGAGCGACCGACGAATAGGCGATCAGCTTCTTCATGTCCTCCTGCATCAGCGCCACCAGCGACGTGTAGATAATCGCCACAATCGAAAGCGCGAAGACCAACGGCTGGAAGTAGAGCGACGCATCCGGGAACATCGGCAGCGAGAAGCGCAGGAAGCCGTAGCCGCCCATCTTCAACAGGATGCCGGCCAGGATGACCGAGCCCGCCGTCGGTGCTTCCACATGCGCGTCAGGCAGCCAGGTATGGACCGGCCACATCGGCATCTTCACAGCGAAGGAGGCAAAGAAGGCGAGCCACAGCCATAGCTGCATGCCGGCCGGGAAATCATGCCCAAGCAGCGTCGGGATGTCCGTCGTGCCGGCCTGGAAGAACATCGCCATGATGGCGAGCAGCATCAGCACCGAGCCGAGCAGGGTGTAGAGAAAGAACTTGAACGAGGCATAGACGCGCCGCTTGCCGCCCCACACGCCGATAATGATGAACATCGGGATCAGGCCGGCTTCGAAGAACACGTAGAAGAGCACGATGTCGAGCGCCGTGAACACGCCGATCATCAGCGTTTCCAGGATCAGGAACGCGATCATGTATTCCTTGACCCGATGCTCGATCGAGTTCCAGCTCGCCAATATGCAGAGCGGCATCAGGAAGGTGGTCAGGATCACGAACAGCATCGAAATGCCATCCACGCCCATGTGGTAGGAGATGCCCGAATCCAGCCAGTCGGCCTTTTCGACCATCTGGAACCCGGTATCGGCATAGTCGAAGCCGGCCCAGATGAACAGCGACAGCATGAAGGTGAAGACCGTCGTCAGCAGCGCGACATTGCGGATGTTGCGGCGCGCGCTGTCGCCCTCATCCCGGATCAGCAGGATCAGGAAAGCGCCGACCAGCGGCAGGAAGGTGACCGTGGAAAGAATAGGCCAGTCCGTCATGGTCTAAAACGAGCTCCCGAGCATCATCCAGGTGACGAGGGCTGCGACGCCGATCAGCATGACGAATGCGTAGTGATAGAGATATCCGGTCTGCAGCCTGACGACGCTGCGCGTCACGTCGATGACGCGCGCCGATACGCCGTCCGGCCCGAAGCCGTCGATGATGCGTCCATCGCCGGTCTTCCACAGGAAGCGGCCGAGGCGCTTCGCCGGGTTCACCAGCAGGAAGTCGTAAAGCTCGTCGAAATACCATTTGTTGAGCAGGAAGGCGTAGAGGCCGCGGTGACGCGCAGCCAATTCCCGCGGCATCTCGGGCGAGCGGATGTAGAACTGATACGCCAGCCCGAAGCCGATCAGCATGGCCGCGAACGGCGCGAGCTTCACCCAGAGTGGCACTTCGTGGAAATCGTGCAGGATGTGGTTGTCCGGCAGGACGAACAGCGCCGCCTTCCAGAAGTGCTCGTAGTCGTGGCCGATGAAATATTCATGGAAGATGACGCCGGCAAACAGCGAGCCGGCGGCCAGCACGAACAGCGGCGCCAGCATCACCGGCGGCGATTCATGCACGTGATGCATCACGTCTGCGGTGGCCCGCGGCCTGCCGTGGAAGGTCATGAAGATCAGCCGCCAGGAATAGAAGCTGGTCATGACCGCGGCAACCACGAGCGCGATGAAGGCGAAGCCGGCCATGGCGTTGTGGCCGACGAAGGCGCCCTCGATGATGGCGTCCTTGGAAAAGAAGCCGGCCGTGCCGATGATCGTCGCGGGAATGCCGACGCCGGTCAGCGCCAGCGTGCCGATCACCATCATCCAGTAGGTCGTCGGGATCAGCGTGCGCAGTCCGCCCATCTTGCGCATGTCCTGCTCGTCGGAGACCGCATGGATGACAGAGCCGGAGCCTAGGAACAGCAGCGCCTTGAAGAAGGCATGCGTGAAGAGATGGAAGATCGCCGCCGAGTAGAAGCCGAGGCCGAGCGCAACGAACATGTAGCCGAGCTGCGAACAGGTCGAATAGGCGATGACGCGCTTGATGTCGTTCTGGACGAGGCCGACGGTCGCGGCGAAGAAGGCGGTGAACGCGCCGACGAAGGTGACGACGGTGAGCGCCGTGTGCGACAGTTCGAAGATCGGCGACAGCCGCGCCAGCATGAACACACCGGCCGTAACCATGGTCGCGGCATGGATGAGCGCCGACACCGGCGTCGGGCCTTCCATTGCGTCCGGCAGCCAGGTGTGCAGCGGCACCTGCGCCGACTTGCCCATCGCGCCCATGAAGAGCAGCAGGCAGACGACCGTCAGAGCGCTTTGCATGTCGAGCGCATAGCCGAGGAAATTCAGCACAGTCTCGCCAGGCGCACCCGCTTCCGCGCCGGCCGAGGCCACGGATGCGGCATTGGCGAAGATCGTGTCGAAATTGACCGAGCCGAACAGAACGAACACGCCAAAAATACCGAGGATGAAGCCGAAATCGCCGACGCGGTTGACCACGAACGCCTTGATCGCAGCGGCGTTCGCCGACGGCTTCTTGTACCAGAAGCCGATCAGCAGGTACGAGGCGAGACCGACCCCTTCCCAGCCGAAGAACATCTGCACCAGATTGTCAGCCGTCACCAGCATCAACATGGCGAAAGTGAACAGCGAGAGATAGGCGAAGAAGCGCGGCCGGTGCGGATCGTGGTGCATGTAGCCGATCGAGTAGATGTGCACCAGGGCCGACACGGTATTGACCACCACCAGCATGACCACGGTCAGCGTATCGATCCGCAGCGCCCAGTCGGCTTGCAGGCTGCCGGATTCGATGAAGCGCAACACCGGAACCGTAAAGACCTCCGTGTCGCCGAAGCCGACGGCGAAGAAGGCGACCCAGGACAGGACGGCCGAAATCACCAGGAAGCCGGAGGTGATGTATTCCGATGCTTTCGCGCCCAGCGACGTGCCGAACAGGCCGACGATCAGGAAGCCGAGCAGCGGAAGGAAGACGATGGCTTGGTACATGGTCTTACCGTCAACCCTTCATCATGTTCACGTCTTCGACCGCGATCGAGCCGCGGTTGCGGAAGAACACCACCAATATGGCAAGGCCGATCGCCGCCTCGGCAGCCGCGACCGTCAGCACGAAAAGCGCGAAAACCTGGCCGACCAGATCGCCGAGCGCGGCGGAAAACGCCACGAAATTGATGTTCACCGCCAAGAGGATCAATTCGATCGACATCAAAATGACGATGACGTTCTTGCGGTTCAGGAAGATGCCGAACACGCCAAGCGTGAACAGGATCGCCGAAACGGTGAGAAAATGCGCGATGCCTATTTCCATCGTCAGATGCCCTTGCCCGTCTCGACTTTCTTGATTTCGATTGCCGTCGCCGGCGTGCGGGCAACCTGCGCGGTAACGTCCTGGCGCTTAACGCCTTCCCTGTGGCGGAGCGTCAGCACGATCGCGCCGATCATCGCCACCAGCAGGATCAGCCCGGCCACCTGGAAGAAATAGATGTAGTCCGTGTAGAGGATGTCGCCGAGCGCCGCCGTATTGTGGCGCGCGACGATGTCGGGCGTCGGCTTGGCGACGGTCGACGCCAGTTCGGGAGCGAATGTGTAACCGCCGAGCACGATCACCAGTTCGGCCGCCAGGATCAACCCGACCATCGCGCCGACGGGCGCGTATTGCAGCGCGCCCGATTTCAACTCGGCGAAATCGACGTCGAGCATCATCACGACGAACAGGAACAGCACCGCCACCGCGCCGACATATACGACGAGCAGGATCATCGCCAGGAACTCAGCCCCGGTCAAAAGGAACAGCCCGGCCGCATTGAAGAAGGTCAGGATCAGGTAAAGAACCGAGTGCACGGGATTGCGCGCGGAAATGACCATGAAGGCCGCCGCGACCGCGATGAAGGCGAAGAGGTAGAAAAATACCGCTTCAAGTCCAATCAGCATGGGTTCCCCCGGGGTTTCCGTATCGGACGGAGCACAAGCCGCGCCCACCCGTTTCCGGTTTTGCGCCCGCCTCCGGGCGGCAAATCCGCGTGTTCCTTAGACGAGCAATTCCGGCCCGTCCATCTTTCAATCTTCACCTGTAGGGCGCATCCAGAGCGATGTTGCGCGCCAGTTCCCGCTCCCAGCGGTCGCCGTTCGCGAGCAGCTTTTCCTTATCGTAGTAGAGCTCCTCGCGCGTCTCGGTCGAGAACTCGAAATTCGGCCCTTCCACGATCGCGTCGACCGGACAGGCTTCCTGGCAGAAGCCGCAATAAATGCATTTCACCATGTCGATGTCGTAGCGCACCGTGCGGCGCGTGCCGTCATTGCGGCGCGGACCTGCCTCGATGGTGATGGCCTGCGCCGGGCAGATCGCCTCGCACAGCTTGCAGGCGATGCAACGCTCCTCGCCGTTCGGGTAACGGCGCAGCGCGTGCTCGCCGCGGAAGCGCGGGCTGAGCGGTCCCTTCTCGAACGGGTAGTTCAGCGTCGGCTTCGGCGCAAAGAACTGGCGCATCGACAGGAAGAACGCGCCGACGAACTCCTTGAGAAGCAGCGATTTGGCGGCTTGTGCAAGTGCCGTCATGATCAGTCTCCGGTAAACAGCGGGGCTACGAAGTAGCCTATGACCGGAAGGAGCACGAATTGGCTCAAACCGGTTATGTTGAGGACGCGCTTGGTCTCGGGCAGGTCGACGCGCGAGGCAAGCAGGCGCAGCGCGAAGAAATCCACGACCGCCACAGCCAGCCCGATCAGCGCGCCTATGAGCCCGGCCGACATCAGGCCATTCCCGTCAGTTTCAGGAACGCCGCCGTGATCACGACCATCGCCAGCGAGATCGGCAGGAATACCTTCCAGCCAAGCCGCATCAGCTGGTCGTAGCGGTAGCGCGGCACGAACGCCTTCACCATGGCGAACATGAAGAACATCATGGTGACCTTGAGCACGAACCAGACGACGCCCGGAACCCAGGTGAACGGCGCGAAGTCGAAGGGCGGCAGCCATCCGCCAAGGAAAAGTATGGTGGTGAGCGCGCACATCAAGACAATTGCGACGTATTCGCCGAGGAAGAACAGCAGGAACGGCGTCGACGAGTACTCGATCATGTGGCCGGCCACGAGCTCCGATTCAGCCTCGACCAGGTCGAAGGGCGGACGGTTCGTCTCGGCCAGCGCCGAGATGAAGAAGACGATGAACATCGGGAACAGCGCCAGCCAGTGCCAGTCGAGAAACGTGTTGGGCAGGCCGACCATGGTGCCCAGCCCGTCACGCTGCGAAAGCACGATGTCGGTCAGGTTCAGCGATCCGACGACAAGCAGCACTGTCACGATCACGAAGCCGATGGAAACCTCGTAGGAAACCATCTGCGCGGCGGATCGAAGGGCTCCGAGGAACGGGTATTTCGAATTGGACGCCCAGCCGCCCATGATCACGCCATAGACTTCCAGCGACGCTATCGCGAAGATGAACAGGATGCCGACATTGATGTCGGCGATCACCCAGCCGTAGTCGACCGGGACCACGGCCCAAGTCGCGAGCGCAAGCACCGCCGAGATCACTGGCGCGAGCAGGAACACGCCCTTATTGGCGCCGGACGGTATCACCGGCTCCTTGAACACGAACTTCAGCAGATCCGCGAAGGACTGGAGCAGTCCCCAGGGGCCGACAACGTTCGGGCCGCGCCGCAACTGCACCGCAGCCCACACTTTGCGGTCGGCGTAGAGCAGATAGGCGACGAAGACCAAAAGGATGACAATCATCGCCACCGACTGCAAAAGGATGATCAGGCCGGGCCAGACGTAGAAAGAGAAAAAGGATTCCATAATCGCCCCTACTCGGCTGCCTGTTTGAAGCCGCCCTTCGCCAGGGCCGAGCATTCGGCCATGACTGCGGAGGCCCGCGCGATCGGGTTCGTCAGATAGAAGTCTTTCACCGGCGATGCAAACGCCCCCTTGGCCAGCGGCCCGGCGATCTGCGCCGCGCGCTGGATATCGGCCGGATCGCCGGACGCGATCTCGTCGATTTCGAGCAGATGCGGATAATCGGCGGTGAGCTTCGCGCGCAATTGCGACAGCGAATCGAATGGCAGTCTGTGGCCGAGGACATCCGAAAGCGCCCGCAGGATCGCCCAGTCCTCCCGCGCTTCGCCCGGCGCGAAGCCGGCACGATTGGTCTGCTGCACGCGGCCCTCGGTATTGACATAGGTACCGGACTTTTCGGTGTAGGCCGCGCCCGGCAGGATGACATTGGCGCGGTGCGCGCCGGCATCGCCATGCGTGCCGATATAGACGACGAACGCGCCGCTCGCGCCGGTCATGTCGATCTCGTCGGCGCCGAGCAGGAACAGCACCTCCATGGCGGACATCATTTCAGCGGCGCTCTTGCCGCCCTCACCCGGCACGAAGCCGATGTCGAGCCCGCCGACCCGCGCAGCCGCGGTGTGCAGCACGGAAAAGCCGTTCCATTCTTCGCTGACCGCATCGACGGCCAGCGCCAGCTTGGCCGCCAGGCCGAGCACGGCCGCGCCGTCGGTGCGCGCCAATGCGCCCTGCCCGACAATGATCAGCGGCCGCTTGGCGTTCTTCAGAACCGAGAAGAACTTGCCCTTGCCGCGAGCCAATTCGTTCAGCGATTCGGAACCGGCCCCCAGCATCTCGTAGTCGTAACGAAGATCGCCGATCTCGCCGATGGCGCCGACCGGCAGATTGCCGACCTTCCAGCGCTTCCTGATCCGCGCATTGAGCACGGACGCCTCGAAGCGCGGATTGGCGCCGATGATCAGCACCGCATCGGCCTGCTCGATACCTTCGATCGTCGGATTGAAGATGTAGCTGGCGCGGCCGAGCGCGGGATCGAGCCTTGCGCCGTCCTGCCGGCAATCGATGTTCGGTGAATCCAGCGACTGCATCAGCAGTTTCAGCGCATACATCTCCTCGACGGCCGCCAGATCGCCGGCGATCGCGCCGATCTTGTCGCCCGAGCTTTTCGCCACCGCTTCGTTGATCGCGGCGAAGGCTTCGCTCCAGCTCGCGGCAACCAGCTTACCGTCGCGGCGCACGTAGGGCCGGTCGAGGCGCTGTGTCCTGAGACCGTCCCAAATGAAGCGCGTCTTGTCGGAGATCCACTCCTCGTTCACCTGCTCGTTGATGCGCGGCATGATGCGCATCACCTCGCGGCCGCGCGAATCAACGCGGATCGCCGAGCCGACCGCATCCATGACGTCGATCGATTCCGTCTTGGTCAGTTCCCACGGCCGCGCCTGGAAGGCATAGGGCTTGGAGGTCAGCGCGCCGACAGGGCAAAGGTCGATGACGTTGCCCTGCAACTCGGAAGTCATCGCCTGTTCGAGATAGGTGGTGATCTCGGCATCTTCGCCGCGGCCGATCAGGCCGAGCTCCGAAATGCCGGCGACTTCCGTGGTGAAGCGGACGCAGCGCGTGCAATGGATGCACCGGTTCATGATCGTCTTGACCAGCGGGCCGATATATTTGTCTTCGACCGCGCGCTTGTTTTCCTGGTAGCGCGAGGAATCGACGCCGAACGCCATCGCCTGGTCCTGCAGGTCGCACTCGCCACCCTGGTCGCAGATCGGGCAGTCGAGCGGATGGTTTATCAGCAAAAACTCCATCACGCCCTCGCGGGCCTTCTTGACCATCGGCGTGTTGGTGAAGATTTCAGGCGTTTCGCCATTAGGCCCCGGGCGCAGATCGCGCACGCCCATGGCGCAGGAAGCGGCGGGCTTGGGCGGCCCGCCCTTCACTTCGATCAGGCACATGCGGCAGTTGCCGGCGATCGACAGCCGCTCGTGAAAGCAGAAGCGCGGCACTTCCGCGCCCGCGTCTTCAGCCGCCTGCAGCAGCGTGTAGTGATCGGGAACCTCGATCTCTTTGCCGTCGACTTTCAGCTTCGCCATGTCGTCCCAAACCCTTGCGGCTCACCCGCATATTATATGTCGGCGCTCGAAAGCGCCGGTCTCAAGATCAGTTCAGTGCTTCGTCCCACCGGAAGCCAGCTTCGTCGCCTGCCCGATCCAGTCGTCGCGGTCGATCCGACCCTTGAACGACAGATAATCGTCGACCCAGGCGATCTCTTCCCTGCCCCAGCTTGCGATCTGGCCATAGGTCCAGACGCCGAGCCCGTTCAGCACCTGCTCGAGCTTCGGGCCGATACCCGAGATCAGCTTGAGATTGTCAGGCTGTTCCGGCTTTTCCATCGCCCTGGGCTGCCGGAAATCCTCCGGCATCAGGTCGGCGACCGCTGCGGCAGCCGCGCCCTGGCGAGCGTCCGCCGCCATACCGGCTGCGTCGTCAGCAGGCGGCTGGCTAGCCTCTGTCGTCTCCCTGGCCACGGATCGTGCTTCGGCGATCAGTGTTGTTGTTGCCGCCTTTGCGCGAACTGCAGGCGATTTCGGCTTCTCGACAAAATCGTCGACGTTCGGCGCGAGGTCTTCCAGGACCGGCATCCAGAGGCGCTGCGCGGCCTCGACCGTGCCCGAAACGGCGCCGGCCCACAGCCCGTACGCCTGGCTGGCCAGCCCGAAGCCGAGTGCCGAAAAAGCAGCGGCCCCCGCAAGCGGATGCGCCATCAGATTGACAGCGCCGGCAAAATCCTTCGGCATGATGACGGCCATGTATTCGTTCATCTTTTCGCGATCCGCATCGGGACCGGCATGTTCGGGTATGGAAGGTGTCGACATCGGTGGGCTCCTTCGCCGTTTTTCCGTTCGTCCCGTCCTTGGTGTCTCTCTGATCGGACCTCCGGTCCGCACTTTCTATGTCGTTCTATTCCGCCGCGACCAGCACCGGCTCTGTCCTGTGCGCATTGCGCGTGAACTCGTCGATGCGCCGCTCGATCTCCGGCCGGAAATGCCGGATCAGCCCCTGGATCGGCCAGGCAGCCGCATCGCCCAGCGCGCAGATGGTGTGGCCTTCTACCTGTTTCGTCACATCGAGCAGCATGTCGATCTCGCGCTTCTGCGCTTCACCGCGCACCAGCCGCTCCATCACCCGCCACATCCAGCCGGTGCCCTCGCGGCACGGCGTGCACTGGCCGCAGCTCTCGTGCTTGTAGAAATAGGAGAGCCTGGCGATCGCCTTCGCGATATCGGTCGATTTATCCATGACGATGACAGCCGCCGTGCCGAGGCCCGATTTCAGGTCGCGCAGCGCGTCGAAGTCCATCGGCGCGTCCATGATCTGCTCGGCTGGCACCAGCGGCACCGAAGCGCCACCGGGGATCACCGCGAGCAGATTGTCCCAGCCGCCTCGGATACCGCCGCAATGGCGGTCGATGAGTTCGCGGAACGGGATCGACATCGCTTCTTCCACGGTGCACGGATTGTTGACGTGGCCGGAGATGCAGAAAAGCTTCGTGCCGACATTGTTGGGCCGGCCGAAAGATGAGAACCATGAAGCGCCGCGGCGCAGGATGGTCGGCGCTACCGCGATGGATTCGACATTGTTGACCGTCGTCGGGCAGCCATAGAGGCCGACATTGGCCGGGAATGGCGGGTTTCG
>NZ_AHAM01000111.1 GCF_000236565.1 Mesorhizobium alhagi CCNWXJ12-2
GTCGAACCACATGATCTTGATGATGCGCAGATAATAATAGGCGCCGACCACGGAGGCGAGCACGCCGATGACGGCCAACGCATAGAGCCCGGCGTCAATGGCCGCCAGGAACACGTACCATTTGGCCCAGAAGCCGGCGAGTGGCGGAATGCCGGCCAGCGAGAACATCAGGATGGTCAGGATCGTCGCCATCATCGGATTGGTGGAAGAAAGGCCGGCAAGATCGCTTATCTGCTCGACATTGCCATCCTTGCGCCGCATGGCGAGGATGAACGCGAATGTGCCAAGCGTCATCACCAGGTAGATCGCCATGTAGATGATGACGCCGCGCACGCCTGTCTCGGAATTGGCCGCAAGCCCGACCAGCGCGAAGCCGACATTGCCGATCGAGGAATAGGCCATCAGGCGCTTGATGTTGGTCTGTCCGATCGCCGCGAAGGATCCAAGCGCCATCGAAGCGATCGAGACGAAGACGACGATCTGCTGCCAGTCGGCCGCTATCGGCTCCCCACG
>NZ_AHAM01000110.1 GCF_000236565.1 Mesorhizobium alhagi CCNWXJ12-2
TATACCGGGCGGCTTGGTCACCATCACTGAATTTGCCCGCTACGAGGCCGGCAACGACCTGATTACCGGCGTAACGACCGAAGCCATCCAGGAGTTCGTGGGCGACGCCTTCGGCGTGCAGGCGCGCGGCACTCTCATCGGCGGCGACGACACCCTGTCGATCGCCAGCGGAAATGCGTCGTCCGTCGTAGCCGGCGATGCCTTCGCGGCAAGCGGCGAGGCGGCAAACGCCATGGCCAGGGTAGAGGGCGGCGACGACGAGATCACCGGGCTCGATCCGGTCCAGGCGGACGGTTCCCGCGCCAGGCTCGTCGGCGATGTCGGCCGGATCGACGATTTCGCCGAGGTCATTGGCGGAGCCGACACGATCCGCGGAAGCGGTGAGGACGAAATCATCGTCGGCGACGTCGCCGAAGACAATTCCACGACAGGCTCACGCATCGAAGGTGGCAACGACGACATTGACGGCGGCGGCGGTGATGACATCCTCGCCGGCGATCTGCTCGTGCTGTCGAGTATCTCTCCGGCAATTGCCGCGGATGATTTCGTGGCAGCCGCTGGTACGGCGACGGTCATCGGCGGAGACGACACGATTCGCGGCGGCGCTGGCGACGACGCCATCTTCGGCGATATCGGCTCGTTGATCGCAACCGATCTCGCGCGTACTATCGGGGGCGACGACAAACTATTCGGCGATGCCGGCAACGACTCGATTTTCGGGCAGTCAGGCAACGACTTTCTGGACGGCGGAGTCGGCAACGACCTGCTGGATGGCGGAGCCGGCAACGACTTGCTCAACGGCGGCGCCGGCAACGACACGATGGCCGGCGGTACCGGCGACGACATCTACATCGTGGCTGCGACGGGCGACATCACCACTGAACTCGCCGGCGAGGGTACGGATACCGTTCGTGCCTTCATCAACTGGACGCTGGCCGACAATGTCGAGCGACTGGAACTGCAGGGTTCAGGCAATCTGAACGGCACCGGCAATGCCTTCGCCAACACGCTGGTCGGCAATTCCGGCGCCAACTTGCTCAACGGCGGAGCCGGAAACGACTTCATGGTGGGCGGCGCCGGGGATGACATATTCGTGGTCGCCGCAGCGGGCGACAGGACGATCGAAGCTGCCGGCGGCGGCACCGATACCGTGCGTTCTTTCATCAACTGGACCCTGAGCACAGAGGTCGAGCGTCTGGAACTGAAGGGTTCAGGCAATCTGAACGGAACCGGCAACAGCTTGAACAACACCATGGTCGGCAATTCGGGCAACAACGGCCTGAGCGGCGGTGACGGAAAAGACTTCATGGTCGGCGGCGCCGGCAACGACATCCTGAACGGCGGAGCCGGAAACGACACCCTGATCGGCGGGGCGGGCGGCGATATCCTCAATGGCGGCGCGGGAAATGATCGGTTCGATTTCGATCTGGTTTCCGACAGTCCGGCTGGACCGGCGCTCCGCGACTCGATCGTTGGCGGTTTCGCCCACGGCTTCGACCGCATCGATCTCTCGACTATCGACGCCAACACGCTTGTCGGCGGCAACCAGGCGTTCTCCTTCATCGGCAGCGCGGCTTTCTCAGGCGTGGCCGGCCAGCTTCGCTATACCAACTACAGCGGCAACGTGATCATCGACGCCGATGTGAACGGCGATTCAATCGCCGACATGCAGATACTCGTCGCCGGCACCACCTTCATGGCGGGGACAGACTTCATTCTCTGAGCCTGCTCCCGGAAGGGCCCGGTCATCGGGCTCTTCCGGCTAGATTTTTTCGGATACACATCCCGCCGTAGCTGAAACGAAAATGCCCACCGCGCCCATTGGTAAGGGGCTGAAGCCACTTGTCACACAGCGCCGAGGTTTGGCTCGCGCCTGCGGCGGATTTCGGCCCGCTCCAGCATATACGCCTCGGCCGCGATCATGTGGTTGCGCATAACGGCGCAGGCGCGATCTGCATCGCCTGCTTTAATCGCCCTGAGCAGCGCCACCTGATAGTGCAGCCCGGTTTCCCGTAGTGCTGGATTGTGCTGCTGGTAGATATCCCTGCAAACGGCCGTGTCCCGCAACAGGCTGACCAGGAACCTGCAAAGAAAACCGAGCAGTTGGTTCTGGCTGAGCCGCGCAAGTTCGTCATGGAAATCGAGTTCGGCCATTCGCTGCCGGTACTCCTCCTCCGTAGTCGTGGGTTCGTCCTCGTAGAGGCGGACCGTGGCCTGCAGCAGAGACAGCGCCGCCGGTGTCAGCTTTCCAGCCAAGCTGGCCGCCAGCACCGGCTCCAGTTCCTTGCGGATCGAGTAGATGTCGGCGATCGAAGGCTGCCTTTGAAGGAAGAGATTGTCGAGAAGACGGATCGCGTGTTCTGACTCGATCGACGAGACGAATACGCCGCCGCCCGGTCCGGTCTTGCTGTGCGTCAGTCCTTGCGATTCAAGAACTTTTAGAGCTTCGCGCAAAGTCCCACGCGAAACATGCCAGGTCTCCGGTTCGATCCATTGGTGCGGCAGCCGGTCGCCCGGAACAAGGCCGTTCTCGATGATCCGCTCCCGGATCTGGTCGGCGACCGTATCCGGCCGCTTGCGGCGGCGGGTCACCGCGGGAACAGTCGCGATGCTTTCGTCTTGCCCCGGCATTTTCATGCGCCCCTTGTTGCGCCCAGAGCCGTCTCCAATCGCGGCGCACTCGCTATCAGCCGCTTGGTGTATTCGTGCCGGGGCGATCTGAAAAGCTGTTCGGCGGCCCCCGTCTCGACTACTTCACCGAAAAACATCACCGCGACCCTGTCGGAGATACTCTCCACCACCGCCAGGTCGTGGCTGATGAACAGGTAGGAAAGATCGAATTCCCTGCGCAGGTCCTCCAGTAGCAGAAGAACCTGCGCCTGCACCGAAACGTCGAGAGCGGAAACCGGCTCGTCGAGCACCATGATCCGCGGCTCTGCCGCCAGCGCCCTTGCAATTGCAATCCGTTGCGCCTGCCCGCCCGAGAATTCGTGCGGGTAACGGCCCAGAGAGTCCGCCGGCATCTGCACGGCCTCCATCAGTTCCCGCATCCGAACCTGGCGCCGACGCTGATCATATCCCCTCAGGAGCCGCAGCGGCGCGTCGAGGATTGCAGTTACGGTCTTGCGCGGATTGAGCGACGCAACCGGATCCTGGAACACATACTGGATCACGCGGCCAAAGGCTTGCGGCCCTTCGGCCCAGAGGGCTCTTGCGTCCTTTCCCGCGATCCGCATCTCGCCCGATGTCGGCACATCCAGCCCGACGATCATGCGCGCCAGGGTGGACTTGCCGGAGCCGCTCTCCCCGACAAGGGCGAGCGTCTCGCCTTGTTTCACGGAAAGCGTGACATCTCTCACCGCCTTGACCTCGTGACTGCGCCCGCCGAACAGCGACCACTCGCCACCGAAGGTCTTGCTGAGATTCTTCACGCTGATCGCGTCGGTCATGAGCCGGAACCTCCCGCAGCCTCTTCAGCCGGCAATCGGCGGATGGCCTCGAGAAACCGCCTGCCTTGACCCGGTTTGGGCACGCAGGCGATCAGCCTCTTCGTGTACGGGTGTTGCGGATTGCCGAGGACGGCCGCTGTATCGCCCGCCTCCACGATCTCACCTCGTCGCATGACCGCCACGCGGTCGCAGATCTCAGCCACCACGCCGAAGTCATGGGTGATGAACAAAAGCGCCAATCCGCGCTCCTGTCGCAACACCTGCAGCAGTCGCAATATCTCCGCCTGCACGGTGACGTCGAGCGCGGTGGTGGGCTCGTCGGCGATGATGATGTCCGGCTCGTTGGCGAGCGCCATCGCGATGCCCACGCGCTGGCGCTGCCCACCCGAAAGCTCATGCGGATAGGCGCTCGCGCGCTGCTCGGGATCGGGAATGCGCACGGTCCTCAACAGATCGACCGCCTTCGCCTGGGCTTGCGCACGTCCGACCGGCTGGTGAGCCCGGATCGCCTCGGCAACCTGTTCACCGACTGTGAAGAGAGGATGCAGCGTTGTCAGCGGATCCTGGAAGATATATGCCACCTTGCCGCCGCGCAGCGATCCGATCTCCGTTTCGCGGAGCGAGAATACGTCACGCCCCTCGATCGTCACGGCCCCCCCGGTGATCACCCCGGGTGGCGATGCGACGAGGCCGAGAACCGACAGGGCGGTGACGCTCTTGCCGGATCCGCTCTCCCCGACAAGTCCCAGGCATTCACCCTTCCGCAGGCTGAAACTCACTCCCTTCACCGCCGGCTCTCTCCCGCCTGCGGTTTCAAAGCTGGTTTCCAGTTCCGTCACGGCCAGCGCGGATGCTCTCGCCATTTCGTCAGGCGCGGGCACGTTTTCGCGGTCGATGCGGGTCACCGGCATGGGACGGGTCAGGGCCCCTGCCCTCAATCGGGGATCAAGCGCGTCCCGCACGCCGTCACCCAGCAGGTTGATGCTCATGACGATCAGGAACACCATGACACCGGGAACGACCGAAATCATCGGCGCGGTGAAGAGGAGGGCGCGGCCTTGGCCCAGCATCGAGCCGAGGTCCGCCTGTGGCGGCTGCGCGCCGAGACCGAGGAAGCTCAGGCCCGCCGTCTCCAGTATCATCCACCCGACCGTGGTCGACATGGTGATGACGATGACCGGCAACACGTTGGGCAGGATTTCCGTCGCCACGATCGCGGTGTGGCTCTTGCCGGACAGTCGTGCGGCGTCGACGAATTCACGATGCGACAGACCGAGCGCGATGCCGCGGACGTTGCGGGCGAAGAACGGAATGTTCACCACGGCGATGGCGTAGAGCGCATTGAGCAGGCCTGGCCCCAGCACAGCCACGATAGCCAGCGCCAGCAGGATGTAGGGAAACGCCATCAGCATATCTATGCCGCGCATGATGAGGTTATCTGTCCGCCCGCCCGCATAGCCGGCCACGAGGCCGATCAGGGAACCGAAGAAGGCCGCCATCAGGGCGGCAGAAATGCCGACCAAGAGTGAAATGCGCGTCCCCCAGACAAGTCGCGCCAGCACATCCCGGCCGAGGTGATCGGTGCCGAGGATATGGCTTTCGGAGAACACCGGCAGCAGCCGGTCGGCTGGGTCTGTCACGTCGGGGTCGTGGAGCGGCAGGAGAGGCGCCAGGAGCGCTATTAGAACGACGAGCGCTATAACGTAGAAGCCCGCGGCCGCCAGCCTGTTGTTCATAAGGAGGCGCCACGTAGTCTGACGCGTTATCATCGGCTCGGGCGTCGGAGTCGCCTCCAGGATCGGAACGCTCATGCCTTGAGCCTCGGATCCAGCGTCGCCTGGACAACGTCGGCGATGAGGTTGACGAATACATAGGCGGCGGCGACGAACAGCACTCCTCCCTGTACGAGCAGAATATCCCGCGTAGAGATCGCCTTTACGAGCATTGCCCCTATGCCCGGCCACTGGAACACCGTCTCGATGTAGACGGCGCCACCGAGTACGAAACCGGCCTGCAAGCCGACCACCGGGACGATGCTCACCATGGCCGCCTTGAGGGCGTGGCGATAAATCACCTTACGCTCGCCCAGCCCTTTCGCGCGCGCCGTGCGGATGTAGTCCTGCCTCAGCACCTCCAGCATGGCGGTGCGCGTCAGCCGGGCGACCACACCTGTCGCAACCACGGCGAGCGTGACGGCGGGCAAGATAAGGTGGTGGAGTAGATCGGGGAGATCTCCACCTCCATAGATCGCATACATGCCGGAAGCCGGCAGCACCTGCAGCCGTACTGCAAAAAACAGGATGAGCAGCAATGCAAGGAAGAAGGACGGTATAGAGATGCCGACGAGCACGAACAGGGTGACGATGCGGTCAGCCCAGCCGAACTGGCGAACGGCCGAGACAATGCCCGCGAGCAGTCCAAAGACCGTACACAGCGCTAGTGCAGTGCTTGCGAGGATCAACGTCGCGGAGAACCGCTCCAGCACTTCGTCCAGTACCGGACGGTTGAGCGCATAGGACCTGCCCAAATCTCCCTGAAGCAGGTTGCCGAGCCAGATGAAGTACTGCTCAGGCAGAGACCTGTCGAGGCCAAGGCTGCGGTTGAGCCGCTCGACATTTTCCGGCGTTGCGTAGGAACCGAGAATGGCCGTCGCCGGGTCGCCGGGAATCATCGCCATGATCAGGAAGACGATCAGCGACAACCCGAGCAATACGGGAATGGCGGTGATCAGACGCTTAGCGATGTAGGCTGCCACGACACGACCCTCAAGCGGGAAAGAGCGGCCGCAGGGGACATCCCGCCCGGCGGCCGCTCGCAACGCTACTGCTTGGAAACGTCCTGCAGCATCAGGAAGAAGGACGGCTGCAGCTTGAAATCTGCGACGTTGGCGCGGGTGACCGCGTTCTGTTTCCAGTTCGCCACGAATACCCAAGGTGCGTCTTCCCGCACGATCTCCTGCATTTCCTTATAGAGTTCGGCGCGGCGTTCCTGGCTGGTGGCGGTCCGTGCTTCGTTCAGGAGCTTGTCCACCCGCTCGTTGGAATAATACCCCGAGTTGAAGCCGCCATTCTCCGGCAAGGCTTCCGAGCGGAGTGTAAGGAAGGGCAGCGTGTCGGGATCGTTCGTCATCCATGCCATTTCGGCCATGTCCGCCTTGCTCTCCAGACCCGGGTTCACCTTTCCGAGATAGGTGTTCCACTCATAGGTCTCGATCTTCGTCGGCATTCCTACGGCTTCCAGATCGGCCTGGATGGCTGTGCCCATGGCTACCGGATCGAGCATCCCGGAGCCGCCTTCGGCCACGTAGAAAGTAAGCTCCTCCCCGTTGTAGCCGGCTTCCTCGAGCAACTTCCTGGCGCGTTCAGGGTCGTGTGGATAGGGTTCGAGATCCTGATTGTACGCCCACGCGAATGCCGGCGGAGTGGGACTGGCCGCGATCTCCGCCGTGCCTTGAAGGATGTTCTCGACCAGCGCCTGCTTGTTGATGGCATAATTGGCGGCCTGACGAACCTTTTTGTCGGCAAACGGCCCTTCCTTCATGTTGAGGATCAGGAACCAGACATGCGGTCCTGCCTGCTCGTGGATCTGGAAGTCGTCGTTGCCTTGAAACTGCTGCAGGCTGTCCGGAGGAACTTCCACCATTACATCCAGACCGCCCGACAGCATCTCCGCTATGCGCGTATTGGAGTCCGTGATCGGGCGGTAGATGACGGCCTCGAGCGGAGCCGGGCCATCCCAGTATTCCTCGTTGCGGGTTACCACCACGCGCGAGTTCGCCTGCCACTCCTCGAACTTGAAGGCGCCGGTGCCACTCGGGTTGCGCCCAAAATCCTTGCCGTGCTCCTTCACCGCCTCGGGCGAGACAATAAGACCGGTGGGATAGGCCAGATTGGACAGGAATGGCGCGAATGGCTCCGAAAGCCGAAACTCAACCGTAAGGTCGTCGACGGCGTTCACCTCTTCGACTGTAGAGAAGAAGAATGCCAGCGGGAAAGGTCCGGTGTCGTGGTGGGGATGCCCCTCGTCGAGCATGCGGTCGAAGTTGAACTTCACCGCTTCAGCATTGAAAGGCGACCCGTCATGGAAGGTGACGCCGGAGCGTAGCTTGAACGTGTAGGTCTTGCCGTCCTCCGACACTTCCCAGCTTTCGGCCAGGGACGGCTCCACTTCGAGCGTCCCGTCCTTGTAGCGGGTCAGCCCGTCATAGACGTTCACCAGGATGCGAAAATCGTTGACGGCCGTGACGGCATGCGGGTCGAGCGACTTCGGCTCGGCAATCTGGCCGACCACAAGTGCGTTGGGAGGCGTCTGCGCAGACGCCGCCTGTGTGAGGGCCAGCAGTGCCGCGGCGATGGCGGCGGCCAGGAGTTTTATCATGATGGGCTCCTTGTCCTTACGCCCGCGCAATTAATTCTGATAATTTGCGTTGTTGCAACCATTTATCATAAAGAATTTTCTTACCGCGCCACGCGTGAAGCGGAGGGCGCCGCCACTGAACGGTTCGAGCAGCCATGCATTCCCAGCAACTCGCCATAGACACACACCGCCTGCGCCGGCTGCTGGACGGCATCAACGGCTTCGGCTTCAATCCAGATACGGGTGGATACAACCGGGTCGGCTATTGCGAAGCCGACATGGCGGCGCGGGAATGGCTCCTGGACCAGATGCGGGCAGCCGGACTTGTCACAAGCCGCGATGGCGTGGCCAACCTGTTCGGCCGCTTCGGCCCTTTGGAGGGACCCTGCATCATGGCTGGATCGCACCTCGACACAGTACTGGAAGGCGGCGCATTCGACGGGGCGCTGGGTGTGGCCGTCGCGCTGGAATGCGTTTTGGCAATGCGCGACGCCGGCCTTTCTCCGAGGCTCGCAATAGAAGTCGTTGCTACCGCGGAGGAGGAAGGGCGCTTCGGCGGCATGCTGGGCTCGCAGGCTATCAGCGGCGCGCTCAGCGCCGAATGGCTCTCGCAAGCGGCCGATGCGGACGGGGTCAGGCTCATCAATGCCATGGCGGCGCAGGGGCTCAACGCCATGGATGCTCTCCAGGCCGGGCGCACCGATATCAGCGCCTTTCTGGAACTCCATGTGGAACAAGGCCCGGTTCTGGAGAGCCGCTCGATGCCCGTCGGCGTCGCGCATTCCGTTTCCGGCGTCTGCAACCTCCGAGTCCGCCTTGAAGGCGAGGCCAACCATTCCGGCACGACGCCCATGGATCTTCGAGCAGACGCATTTGCCGGACTTGCGCAGGTTGGCACGGCCATACCGGGCATTATAGCGGCTCGCGGGAGTGAGAACTCGCGCATCACGATCGGCAAGGCCGATCTGCGGCCGAACTTCATCCATACCATTCCGGGCGAGGCCGAATTCATCGTCAACATCCGGGATATTGACGGCGCCGCCATGGATGGCCTCGCGACCGCTGTCAGGGATGAAGTCGAGACAGCCGCTCGCGCAAATAGCTTAGAGGCCAAAGTTCAGGAACAGAGCCGCATCGAGCCCGTCCATCTGGACCGGGGGCTTGCAGCGATGCTGCATGAGGAGGCGCAAAGGCTCGGCCTGCAGGCATTGGCGATGCCGTCGGGAGCCGGACATGACGCGCAGACGATGCAGGCGCTGTGCCCGTCGGCGCTGATTTTCGTCCCAAGCCGTGGCGGAATAAGCCATTCGCCGCGCGAATGGACGGATTGGAGCGACATCGAGAAGGGCGCGAACCTGATGCTGTCGGCGCTGATCAGGCTAAGCGGCGCTGCCGGTTGAGCGCAGGCGCCGAAGACGATCCCGGGAAAAAGAGTGGGGCGGGTTCAAAGGCGTTCAGCCATTGGCGCTCATGAGTTGAGCCAGTTCGGCTATGCTCTCGACAAGTTCGAGCCGCCGTTTGGCGGGCAAGCCAGCAAATCGGCGAGCGAAATCGTCACCGAACACGCGCGGCGCGTGAGAGACGAGCGCCAGGCCTTTCGGTGTCAGACGCGTATAAACGATCCGCCGGTCGGCTTCCGACCTGTAGCGTTCCACGATCTCCCGCTGCTCCAGATTTTCCAGCACCGTTACGACCGTTGCCGGACTTAGGTCGGCGTGTTCGGCCAACGCCTTGGTCGTGACCTTGCCCAGTTCCGCCACTGCCATCAGGATCACCAATTGCGGCCCCGTTAGTCCGGTGGATTTCGCCAGCGCCCGCGACTGCAGATCATTGGCGCGCACGATGCGGCGGATCGATTTCAGGAGGGTGCGCGTTTCCTCGGACGACATGGCCACTGCTGGGCTGGGCGATAAAATTTCAGGTTTCATCATATGACAGGGGTTCAAACAATTCGAACTCTAACTATATGAGGACTTCAGCACCCGTCAGCAATAGACAAACGGAGAGTATGTATCCGCGATGTGCGGCATTTGTGGTGAAGTGAGATTTGACGGCGCCGCGCCGTCCGTTCCGGCAATCCTGAAGATGATGGAGTCGCTTGCGCCGAGAGGCCCGGACGGGTCCGGCGTCGTCTCGCATGGCAATGCGGGATTCGGCCATCAGCGCCTGCGGATAATCGACCTGTCGGAAAAGGCGCAGCAGCCCATGGTTGACTCGGCGCTCGGCCTGACCATCGCCTTCAACGGCTGCATCTACAACTATCCGGAGTTGCGGCGCGAGCTGGAAGCGGAAGGCTACAGCTTCTTCTCGCATGGCGATACCGAGGTCATCCTGAAGGCTTGGCACGCTTGGGGCGAGACATGCATCGAGCGCTTCCACGGTATGTTCGCCTTCGTCATCCAGGAGCGCGACAGCGGGCGGATCGTGATGGTGCGTGACCGCTTCGGGATCAAGCCGCTCTACCTTGCGCAGTCGGGCAAGACGCTGCGTTTTGCATCCACGCTTCCCGCGTTGCTGAAGGCAGGCGGCATCGACACTTCGATCGACCGCGTGGCGCTCCACCACTATATGAGCTTTCACGCCGTGGTGCCGCCGCCGCGCACTATCATCAATGGTGTGCGCAAGCTGCCGCCGGCAACCATTCGCATCATCGAGAAGGACGGTCGCACCACTGATCGGCGCTATTGGGATCCGCCCTATACGCGCCACCCGGCAGACAGCGGCGTCTCCGCGGAAGAATGGCGCGACCGCGTGTTGCAGGCGCTGCGCCTTGCTGTGAAGCGGCGCATGGTTGCCGATGTTCCCGTGGGCGTTTTGCTGTCGGGAGGCGTCGATTCCAGCCTCATCGTGGGTCTTCTTGCCGAGATGGGGCAGACGGGGCTGATGAGTTTTTCGGTCGGCTTTGAGGAGGCCAATGGCGAGAAAGGCGACGAATTCGTCTATTCCGACCTCATCGCCCGCGAGTTCGGCACCGATCACCACAAGATCTTCGTGCCTTCAGAGCGCCTGATGGATGCACTCCCCGGAACGATCGCCGCGATGTCGGAACCGATGGTCTCGTATGACAATGTCGGATTCTATCTCCTTTCCAAGGAGGTCTCCAAGCATATCAAGGTGGTTCAGTCGGGACAGGGTGCCGACGAGGTGTTCGGCGGCTATCACTGGTATCCGCCACTTGCCCATACCAACGACGTGGTCAACGATTACGCCAAGGTTTTCTTCGACCGCTCCCACGAGACCTTGAAGCGTCAGCTTGGGCCGGACTGGATCGACGGCGGAGATCACAGCCGCAAGCTTGTCGAAGAGGAGCTGATGCGTCCGGGCGCCGACACGCCGGTTGACCGTGCTCTTCGGCTCGATACCAATGTCATGCTCGTCGACGATCCGGTTAAGCGAGTGGACAATATGACGATGGCTTGGGGACTGGAGGCGCGCGTGCCATTTCTCGACCACGAACTGGTCGAGCTCGCTGCCCGGATTCCGTTCGAGGAAAAGCTCAAGGACAATGGCAAGGGTGTGCTCAAGGACGTCGCCCGGCAGATCGTTCCGCATGAGGTCATCGACCGCAAAAAGGGGTACTTCCCGGTTCCCCAGCTCAAATATATCGATGGCCCGTATCTCGAAATGCTGCGCGACGCGTTGGCCGCAGACCGGGCGCGCGAACGCGGCCTATTCCGCCAGGACTATCTCGAGCAGTTGTTCGCAGCACCGGCGGAGCACATGACGCCGCTTCGCGGATCGGAGCTTTGGCAGGTGGGACTGCTGGAGATGTGGCTCCAGGCCAATCAGATATGACGCAGTGACGGGGGTTTGCCATGGCTAAGAGACACAGCGGCATGCGGAGCGAAAAGGGTTTGGATCATCGCCTGAGAAGGCTGCGCGTGCATTCCATGAATGCGCCGATCGATGAGGGGCGCGACTCCGGCAAGCGGCCCCGCGAACAGGTGGTGCTGGATTGTGGATGGGGCAGCCTGATTTTCGCTCAGACGTTCAAGACAAATGAGGACATCGTTGCGGCGCTGCGCCAGGAACGACCCGACCGCCGCGACATCGCATTCTACGTACGCGACCCGCATGTGCTGCTTAGCCTCGCGCCGCAGGAGACGTTCCTCGATCCCTCCCACACATACCGGCTCGACCTCTCGACCTACCGGGCGGGTCGTCGTTCGCCCAAGGGCTACTTCATCCGGCGGCTTGCCTCGGAAGCGGACGCGAAAGCGGTGAACGCCATCTATGCATCCCGCGGAATGGTGACGGTGTCGCCGGACTTCTTCTGGGCGAACCGGGACAGCCGTTCACTTGCCTATTTTGTCGCCGAGGAGGAGGCCACGGGCGAAATCATCGGCACCGTGACCGGCGTCGACCATCGCAGGCTGTTCGATGACCCGGAACAGGGCTCCTCGCTCTGGTGCCTCGCTGTCGATCCCCAGTCACGTTATCCGGGTATCGGCGAGATGCTGGTGCGGCGCCTTGCGGAGTACATGCAGGCACGCGGCGCCGCCTATCTCGACCTTTCCGTACTGCACGACAACGAACAGGCGATAGGCCTTTACGAGAAACTCGGTTTCCGGCGCATTCCGGTATTCGCGGTGAAGCGGAAGAACCCGATCAACGAAAAGCTGTTCGCATCCCCGCTGGAGGAATACGATGCGCTGAACCCCTACGCGCGCATTATCGTCGACGAGGCGCGGCGGCGCGGTGTGCACGCACAAATCACGGACGCAGCCGGAGGGTTTTTCCGCCTGTCGTATGGCGGCCTCTCGATTCACTGCCGCGAGAGTCTTTCAGAATTGACCTCGGGCGTTGCAGTGTCGATCTGCGACGACAAGGCGGTTACCCGGCGCCTGGTTTCAGCCGCCGGTCTGAACGTCCCCGAGCAAATTACCGCCGACGACGACGAGGCTGTGGAAGGATTTCTTGAGAAGCACGGCAGCGTGGTCGTCAAGCCTGCGCGCGGCGAGCAAGGGCGTGGGGTGTCGGTCGGCCTGACCAATATGCCCGACGTGAGACGGGCCGTCGCCGAGGCTCGGCAGACCAGCAACCGCGTGTTGGTCGAGGCCTGTTTCGAAGGAGAGGACCTGCGGCTGATCGTCATCGATCATCAGGTCGTCGCCGCAGCGATACGACGGCCGCCTCGTGTGGTCGGGGACGGGCAGAAGGACCTGAAGGAACTCATCGAGCAGCAGTCTCGCCGACGCGCCGCCGCGACCGGCGGCGAGAGCAATATCCCGATCGACGAGGAGGCGCAACGCTGCCTCGCCAGCGCCGGCAGAACGCTCGAGACCGTGCCTGACCCCGGTGAAGAGGTAGTGGTGCGCAAGACGGCGAACCTTCATACCGGCGGCTCGATCCACGATGTCACCGACATCGTGCATCCGAAACTGGTTGAGGCGGCGTGCCTCGCCTCGCATGCGATCGACATTCCGGTCACCGGCATCGACTTCATGGTCAAGTCGCCAGCCGAGCCCGACTACGTCTTCATCGAGGCCAACGAGCGGCCGGGGCTCGCCAACCATGAACCTCAGCCGACGGCCGAACGCTTCATCGACCTGCTGTTCCCTCTGTCGCGGACCCGTCGTACACAAGACGCTTCCGCAAGAATGGAACCCGCATGAACCAGCCGAATATCGATGTCGATTATCTGGTCGCCCAATTGAAGGCGCTGCTGTCGATCGATAGCCCCACCGGGTATACAGACAACGCGGTTCGCTACTGCAGTCGCGAACTGGAACGGCTGGGGCTGCAGCCGGAACTGACCCGCCGGGGGGCGATACGCGCGGTACGCCAGGGCGGGAGCAGAGAGGGCGCCCGGGCAATCGTGTCCCATATCGACACCTTGGGTGCGCAGGTGAAGGCCCTCACGGCCAACGGCCGCCTGGCGCTTGCGCCCATCGGCCACTGGTCGGCCCGTTTCGCTGAAGGGGCGCGGGTCACCATTTATGGCTACGAGAAGATCCTCCGCGGCACGATCCTGCCGCTCAAGGCGTCGGGCCACACCCACAACGAGGAAGTGGACACTCAGCCCACAGGGTGGGATTTCGTCGAACTGCGGATCGACGCCCGCACGACGAGCGCTGAAGAGACAATGGCGCTCGGCATCGAGATCGGCGACATCGTCGCGGTCGATCCGCAGCCCGAGTTCCTCGACAGCGGCTTCATCAATTCCCGCCATCTCGACGACAAGGCGGGCGTGGCGATCATGCTCGCGGCCATAGAGGCTCTGGGGCGCTCCGATGCCGTTCTCCCTGTCGATGTCCACTGGCTCTTCACCATTGCCGAGGAGGTGGGCGTCGGCGCTTCCTCGGTCATCATGCCGGACATCGCTTCGCTCGTGGCGGTAGACAACGGCACCAGCGCGCCTGGCCAGAATTCCTCCGAGTTCGGAGTGACGATCTGCATGGCCGACCAGTCGGGCCCATTCGACTACCACCTGACGCGGAAATTGGTGGAGCTCTGCCGCGAGAACGGGATCGACTGCCGGAAGGACGTGTTTCGCCACTACCGCTCCGATTCAGCTTCCGCCCTGGAGGCGGGGCACGACATCCGCACGGCCCTGGTCACCTTCGGCATCGACGCCTCGCATGGTTACGAGCGCATCCATCTCGATGCGCTCCGCTCGGTGAGCGAGTTGCTGACGCGATATGTCACCAGCCGAATCGAGATCGCCCGCGACGCCGAGGAATTTTCGGACGTTCGGTCCTTTACGCGGCAACCTGCGCCAAAGACGGAACCCAAATCGTAACTTGCCAACGATCGAAAGATGCCGAACTGACGGCGTCAATAACGACGCCCCCGCCCGACCGGCAGGGGCATGTCGGGCAGAATGAGCGGATAAGGCGGTGGCGACCGGGCGAGCGGCTTCGGCCTCTTCGACATTCCAGCCTTGCGCGCCCAGCCGCGGCCTTACGGCCGCGCTCGGCTGAATCACTCTGATCCGGCGTAGCCGATCAATAGATTGGGCCATGAGTCCCGGATTGGCCGCACGTCCGCCGTCCGGGACGCAACGTGCATCCCACCAGCTTGTATGGCAGTTTCGGGTTAAAATTGGCCCCAACAAAAATTGCGCAGCAAAGTCAACAAGCTACAAGCATTTCCTGGTGCGGTCGAGAAGACTCGAACTTCCACGGGTTGCCCCACAGCGACCTCAACGCTGCGCGTCTACCAATTCCGCCACGACCGCACGTCACGAAAGAGCCGGTCGGAACCGGCCAGCGGCATGTAGCAAATCGTTTCCGGCGAAACAAGTGCGCCGGAGGCATTATTCGGCGCAGGAAAGCACTGTGTGGACACATGTCGCCGGCCGCCCTGGCCCACAACAAAACTGGACCTTTTCAGCGCTAGCCGCCATATGATGCAGGCCAAGCGAGAGCCTCATGTCAGAACGCAGCCAGATAACCGGATCGTTCCTGCCCGCGCCCGGTTCCGCGCCGGCTGAATGGCGAATCGAGCCCGGCCTTACCGGATACAAGGAGGCGCTCGCGGTGATGGAAGCCCGCGCCGCCGCTATCCGCGACGGTACGGAGGGGGAACTGGTCTGTCTCGTCGACCCCCCGCCGCTTTATACAGCCGGAACATCGGCCCGCATCGAGGATCTTGTCGAGTCCGACCGTTTTCCGGTGTTCAATGCCGGCCGCGGCGGCGAATACACCTATCACGGTCCCGGCCAGCGGGTGGCCTATGTCATGCTCGACCTGAAGCGCCGGCGCGAGGACGTGCGCGCCTTCGTTGCGGCTCTGGAGGACTGGATCATTGCCGCGCTGGCGGAATTCAACGTGCGCGGCGAGCGCCGGGAGGACCGCGTCGGCGTCTGGGTGGTGCGGCCGGACCGGCCGCCCATGCCGGACGGCTCGGCTGCAGAGGAGAAGATCGCCGCGATCGGCATCAGACTGAGGCGCTGGGTCAGCTTCCACGGCATCGCCATCAACGTCGAACCCGATCTTTCCCATTTCACCGGCATCGTGCCTTGCGGCGTGGCCGACCACGGTGTGACCAGCCTGGTCGACCTTGGCCTGCCGGCAACGATGGCCGATCTCGATCTGGCGCTGAAGGCTGCCTTCGTCGAGGTGTTCGGGCCGGTTCTGGATGTTGCGGGGGCGCAGCACAAAAGGAGCGCATGACATGAATGGAGGAGTTTTCGGGAGCGGCGCCTTGTGGCGGGCGCTGGCCCTGACCTTGCTGCTGGCCGGGCCGGCCGCGGCGCAGCAGGCGGCCGACACGGTTGCGCCGGAGGCAAAGACCGCGATCGAATCGAAGCCGGCCGTTCAGGCCAAGCGCCAGATGGTCGTCGCCGCCAACCCGCTGGCTGCCGAGGCAGGCATCGAGGTGCTGCGCGCCGGCGGCAATGCGGCCGATGCGCTCGTGGCGGTGCAGACGGTGCTGGGCCTCGTCGAGCCGCAATCCTCCGGCATGGGCGGCGGGGCCTTCCTCGTCTGGTACGACGGCAAGACCGGCGAAATGACCACTTTCGACGGTCGGGAGACCGCGCCCGCCGCGGCCACGCCCGATCTTTTCCTCGGCGACGACGGCAAGCCTCTGGAATTCATGGATGCCGTGGTCGGAGGCCGCTCAGTCGGGGTTCCCGGCGTGCCAAGGCTCCTCGAAACCGTCCACCGGCGCTATGGCACGCGTCCATGGCAATCGCTGTTCGCGCCGGCGATAAAGCTCGCCGACGACGGTTTTGCCGTCTCTCCTCGCCTTGCCGCGCTCCTCGCCAATGAGGGCGAGAAGCTCGACGAGGATCCCGGCGCGCGCGCCTATTTCTTCGCACAGGACGGATCGCCTTTGCCCGCCGGGCACATGCTGCGTAATCCGGACTATGCCGCGACGCTCCGGGCCGTGGCTGCGGAGGGTGCGGATGCCTTTTACAACGGCCCGATCGCGGCAAAGATCGTCGAAACAGTGCGTTCGCATCCAACCAATCCCGGCCTGCTGACGCTGGACGATATGGCCGTGTACAAGGTCAAGGAAAGGCCGGCCGTCTGTGCGCCCTATCGCGGCCATGAAGTCTGCGGCATGGGACCGCCCTCCTCCGGCGCGATCGCCGTAAGTCAGATCCTCGGCCTGCTCGAGCCCTTCGACATCGCCACATTGGGCAAGGATGATCCGGAAGCCTGGCGGCTGATCGGCGACGCCACCCGCCTCGCCTTCGCCGACCGTGGCCGCTACGTCGCCGACAGCGATTTCGTCTCGATGCCCGAGGGCCTTCTAGATCCAGCCTATCTCAAGGCGCGTTCCGAATTGCTCCGCCGCCCGACGGCGCTGGGCGAGGACGAGGCCAAGGCCGGCGAACCGGCATGGCAGAAGGCGGAACTCCGCATCGACGGCGTCTCCTTCGAAATGCCGTCGACCTCACATTTCGTGATCGTCGACGCGGCCGGCAACATCGCTTCGATGACCACCACGATCGAAAACGGTTTCGGCGCGCGGTTGATGACGGGCGGCTTCCTGCTCAACAACGAGCTTACCGACTTCTCCTTCGCTCCTGTCGAGGATGGCGACAACGTCGCCAACCGCGTCGAGCCAGGCAAGCGGCCGCGCTCGTCGATGTCGCCGACCATCGTGCTCAAGGACGGAAAGCCGGTCTTCGCGCTCGGCTCGCCGGGGGGCTCAAGCATCATCTCCTATGTCGCCACCACGCTGATCGGGCTGATCGACTGGAAGATGCATATGCAGGCAGCGATCTCCATGCCGCACCTCGTCAACCGGTTCGGTCCCTACGATCTCGAAAAGGGAACCACCGCCGAAGGACTGGCCGCCGACCTCGAGGCACTAGGCTACAAGGTCGCAGTGAAGGATCTGAATTCCGGCCTGCATGGCGTCGCCATCCAGCCTTCGGGATTGACCGGCGGGGCCGATCCGCGCCGCGAAGGCGTCGCCCTCGGCGATTGAGCGCCGGAGCAACAAGCGGCGGCGACCTGGCAGTCGCCGCCGAAAACCTGCAATCTCAGAGCGCGCCGATCCATACGGCCATCGAAATCAGAAATGTGCTCATGCAAACCAGCGAGACCACGTCTTGCACCAAATCGGTCATGATTCCCTCCTGTTTTCAGTATGTTCGCAGTTTGTTCTCCTTTTATCCAAATGTCAAACACTTGCGCACGCCGAGAAGCGCGAGGGTAAATGAAGGGTAAAGGACGACAGAGGACCAGCGAGATCCTCAAAGTGGAACGACTTTGCCCTCGTTCAGGGTGACGCGCCGGTCCATGCGCCGCGCAAGCTCGTGATTGTGCGTGGCGATCAGCGCGGCAAGCCCGGACTGGCGGACGAGTGCCGCCAGCGCCTCGAACACATAGGAGGCCGTAACCGGGTCGAGATTGCCGGTCGGCTCGTCGGCAAGCAGCACCAGTGGCGCATTGGCCACGGCGCGGGCGATCGCCACGCGCTGCTGTTCGCCGCCTGACAGTTCCGCTGGGCGGTGGTGGCCGCGATTGCCGATCTGCATATAGTCGAGCAGTTGGTTGGCCCTCTCGCTCGCTTCCGTCGCCGGCAGCCCTTTGACCAGTTGCGGCATCATGATGTTTTCGAGCGCAGAGAATTCCGGCAGCAGATGATGGAACTGGTAGACGAAGCCAATGTCATTGCGGCGGATCGCTGTGCGGTCGTCATCGGACAGGCGGCCGCAGGCCTTGCCGGACAGGATAACGTCGCCGGCGTCGGGGCGCTCCAAAAGGCCGGCCGTGTGCAGCAGCGTCGACTTGCCGGTGCCGGACGGCGCGACGAGCGCCACCATTTCGCCGCGCCGCAGCGAAAAGTCCACGCCGTTCAGGATGGTGAGCTTGCGCGGGCCCTGCACATAGTGCCGCTCGACGCCTTTCAGCTCGATGATGTCGCCGGAGCGATTTTCGATTTTCATTCGTAACGCAGCGCCTCGACGGGATCGAGCTTGGCGGCGCGCCACGCCGGAAACAGCGTCGCCAGGAACGACAGGACCAGCGCCATCAATATGACGGAAAATGTCTCGCCCGGATCCATCTTGGCCGGCAGCTTGCTCAGGAAATAGAGTTCGGGATTGAACAGCACCGTACCCGACATCCAGGAGAAAAGCTGGCGGATGGATTCGACGTTGAGGCAGATGACGATGCCGAGAATGACGCCTGCAATCGTGCCGGTAACGCCGATCGCCGCCCCCGTCATCAGGAAGATGCGCATCACCGCGCCGCGCGATGCACCCATCGTGCGCAGTATGGCGATGTCGTGGCTCTTGTCCTTTACCAGCATGATGAGGCCGGAAATGATGTTCAGCGCCGCGACCAGCACGATCAGCGTCAGGATCATGAACATGACGTTGCGCTCGACCTGCAGCGCCGAAAAGAAGGTCTGGTTGCGCTGGCGCCAGTCCGACAGGAATATCTGCCGCTGCGCCGCTTCCTCGATCGGCGCCTTGAGCGCGTCGACATTGTCGGGATTGTCGACAAAAATCTCGATCGACTGGGCGCGCCCCTCCATGTTGAAGTAAAGCTGCGCCTCGGCGAGCGGCATGAAGATGATCGAGGAGTCGTACTCCGACATTCCGACTTCGAAGATCGCGGCGACGGGATAGGCTTTCACGCGCGGCGTGGTGCCGAAGGGGGTCACGTCGCCGTCGGGCGAGACCAGCGTGATGGAATCGCCAAGCGCCAGGCCAAGATTGTCCGCCATGCGCTGGCCGATCGCCACGCCTTCCGAAGTGTCGAAGCCGACGATGGAGCCTTGGCGGATGTTGTTGGCCACCAGCGTGATCTTGCCCAGATCCTCGCCGCGAATGCCGCGCACCAGGGCGCCGGTTCCGGGTCCGGCATCGCCCGACGACAGCACCTGCCCGTCGATCAGCGGGATCGCGTATTTGACGCCGGACACGCCGTTGATCCGGCCCGCCACTTCGGCAAAATCCTCGAGCGGCATGTCGACTGGCTGGACGATCAGATGGCCGTTGATGCCGAGGATGCGCGTCAGCAGTTCGGCGCGAAAGCCGTTCATGACCGCCATGACGATAATAAGCGTCGCGACGCCCAGCATGATGCCAATGAAGGAGATCGAGGCGATTACCGAGATCACCGTCTCCTTGCGCCTGGAACGCAGATAGCGCCAGGCGACCATGCGCTCGAACGGCGAGAAAGGTCCGGCGCCGGTCGGCTTTGCTGTCGCGACCGTCTCGCTCATGCAGCGCCGATCCGTTTCGCGGCTGCATCGATAGGCAGCGTCTCGCGTTCACCGGTGCGGCGGTTCTTGATCTCGATCTCGCCGGCCGCCACGCCGCGCGGTCCAACGATCATCTGCCAGGGCAGACCGATCAGGTCGGCGGTTGCGAACTTGCCACCGGGCCGCTGATCGGTGTCGTCGTAGAGCACGTCCCTGCCCGCCGCGGTAAGCTTGCTGTAGAGATCGTCGCAGACGCGGTCGCATTCAGCGTCGCCGGCCTTCATGTTGATGATGCCGACATCGAACGGCGCCACCGATTCTGGCCAGATGATGCCGTTCTCATCGTGACTGGCCTCGATGATCGCCGCAATCAGCCGGGTCGGCCCGATGCCGTATGATCCCATCGAGACGTTGTGCTCCTTGCCGTCGGGACCGGTAACCTTGGCGCCCATCGGCTTCGAATATTTGTCTCCGAAATGGAAGATGTGGCCAACCTCGATGCCGCGCGCCGAAAGCCGGTCGCCCTCGGCGATCTTGCCCCACGCCGCCTCGTCGTGCATCTCGTCAGTCGCCGCATAGGGCGTCGTCCAGTCGCGCACGATGCCGGCGATCTCATCGTCGTTTGTGAAATCCGTCGCCTCGCCCGGCACTTCCAGGTCGAGATAGTCACGGTGGCAAAAAACCTGGCTTTCGCCGGTGTCCGCCAGGATGATAAATTCATGGCTGAGATCGCCGCCGATCGGGCCGGTGTCAGCGCGCATCGGGATGGCCTTCAGTCCCATGCGAGTAAAGGTGCGGAGATAGGATACGAACATGCGGTTGTAGGCGGCCTTCGCGCCTTCAAAATCGAGATCGAAGGAATAGGCGTCCTTCATCAGGAATTCGCGGGAGCGCATCACGCCGAAGCGCGGCCGCACTTCGTCGCGGAATTTCCACTGTATGTGATAAAGGTTCAGCGGCAGGTCTTTGTAGGATTTGATATAGGAGCGGAAGATCTCCGTGACCATCTCCTCATTGGTCGGGCCGAACAGCATGTCGCGCTCGTGCCTGTCCTTGATGCGCAGCATCTCCTTGCCGTAGTCCTCGTAACGGCCGCTCTCACGCCACAGGTCGGCCGACTGAATCGTCGGCATCAGGATCTCCAGCGCGCCGGCGCGATCCTGCTCCTCGCGGACGATGCGGCAGACCTTGTCCAGCACCTTCTTTCCCATCGGCAGCCAGGAAAAACTGCCCGCCCCCTGCTGCCGGATCATGCCGGCGCGCAGCATCAGCCTGTGGGAGATGATCTCCGCTTCGCGCGGGTTTTCTTTGAGGATGGGCAGGAAGTAGCGCGACAGCCGCATGAGGGTTCCGTGGAGTGAAGAAATGACGCCGGAATCGGCGGCAAGGCCGGTGCTTGCACGCGCTTCATAGCCATTTCAAGGCCGGATGGAAACCCGCGCGTCGAAGCTCACCGGGCGCTGTGCGTTTCGCAAGCATCGCCTGCCGAACTATTGTGCAGTGCAGCACATCAAGGGCCGTTTCAGCGCAATATTTCTAGTGACATTTTATTGCAGGTTGGTCTAATGTGCCCCGATAACCGAGAGGGCAGAGCAAAATCTGCCTTCCTACGCGGTCAAAGTCTTGGGAGGATGCGATCTAGGCGCGGTTACTCGCAGCCGCCGGAACACCGGAAAGCAGATCGGACGCGTTTAATTGCAAGGCCTTGTGCCTTGCATTTTTTTTGAGCAATCGGAAAAACTTGTGAGCCTTTGCTGAGAAGTCACGCGAAGCATGACTCAGTTGTATTCCGGTATGAAGCGCGGAATGTCGTCTATGCCGAGGCCGACCACTCGGGTCAAAACATATAGCGCTCCGAAGATCAGCAACGAAACGACGGTTGTGCGAAGAATGGCGCGCAGCATATGCGGGCCCTGCGGCGCGCTCGAAACGGTGCCAAGCACCGTCTCGCCCTCGTCGTCCTGGGTCTTCAGGCTGAACGGCAGCGTGGCGAACAGCACCAGCCACCAGATGATGAAGTAGATGGCGGCGACGGAAATCCAGCTCATGCTTGTTCCAGTTCCACCAGCGTGCCGAGAAAATCCTTGGGGTGCAGGAACAGCACCGGCTTGCCGTGCGCGCCGATCCTGGGGTTGCCATCGCCGAGCACGCGGGCGCCGGCCGCCTTCAGCCGATCGCGGGCGGCGATTATGTCGTCGACCTCGTAACAGATGTGATGCATGCCGCCGGCCGGCTTTTTTTCCAGAAAGGCAGCGATCGGCGAGTCTTCGCCGAGCGGCTCGAGCAATTCCACCTTGGTGTTGCCGGTATCGATGAACACCACGGTGACGCCGTGCTCGGGCAATGCCTGCGGCTCCGTGAGCCTGGCGCCCAGCGTGTCGCGATAGACGGCGCTTGCCGCGGCGAGATCCGGCACGGCGATGGCGACATGGTTCAGGCGGCCGAGCATGGGAACTCCATGAAAACGCGTGACGCAAACTTTGACCAGGCAGTAGGGAATGGGCGGTAGGGTAGGTCGATATCGAGAACCGTTTCTGCTCGCCGATCTTCCGTTGTCCCTACTGCCTACTGCCCATTCCCTACGACCTCACCTTGTGACGAACACCGTCACCAGCGGTTTCTTGCCCCAGGCTTCGTTGGCGGCGGAGCGCACGGCCCGGCGCACTGATTCCTGCACCAGATCGAGGTCTTTTCGCCGCTGGCGCGGTATGGAGTCCACGGCGCCGATCGCCGCATCCAGCATGATCTCCTCGAGATCTTCGCCGCCGCGATCGGCAAGCGCGACGCCGATGGCGACCAAATCCGGGTCGCCTGCGAGCTCATACCGCTCGTCGAGCACCACATTGACCGCCACATGCCCGGCGAAGGAGAGCTTGCGCCGGTCGCGAATGCCCATCGCCTCGTCGTCGCCGATCAGCTTGCCGTCCTTGTAGACGCGGCCGAAAGGCACCTGGTCGATGATTTCGGCAGCGCCCGGCGCCAGCCGCAGCATATCGCCATTGCGCGCCTGCGCGACCTCCGGAACGCCGGCCGCACTCGCAAGCGCGCCGTGCGCGACAAGGTGGGCTGCCTCGCCATGTACCGGCACGGCGATCCTGGGCCGCGTCCATTCATACATCTTGCGCAACTCGTTGCGGCGGGGATGGCCCGACACGTGCACCAGCGCCTCATTGTCCTCGATGATCCGCACCCCCTGCTCGATGAGCCGGTTCTTGATCTCGAGAATGGCCTTTTCGTTGCCGGGGATCGTGCGCGACGAAAAGACGACGATGTCGCCCGGCGACAGCGCTACGGTCTTCATTTCATCGCGTGCCAGCTTGGCTAGCGCAGCGCGCGGCTCGCCCTGGCTGCCGGTGCAGATAATGACGAGGTTTTCGCGCGGAATGAAGCCGTAATCCTCCTCCGCGATGAATTCCGGCAGGCCTTCCATGTAGCCGAGTTCGCTGGCGACATCGATCATGCGCTTCAGCGAACGGCCGAGCACCAGAACCTGGCGGCCGGTATCGCGGGCGGCTTCGGCGATCGAGCGGACGCGGCCGACATTGGACGAGAAGGTGGTGACTGCGACGCGGCCTGGCGCCTTTTCAATGACGCCGCGCAGCCCCTGCCCCACTGCCTGTTCCGAGGGCGATTCGCCTTCGCGCATGGCATTGGTGGAATCGCAGATCAGCGCCAGCACGCCTTTCTCGCCGAGCGCGCGGAACCGCGCCTCGTCGGTCATCGGGCCGATTTCGGGTGCGGGATCGAGCTTCCAGTCGCCCGTATGGATCACCGTGCCGAGCGGCGAGGTGATGGCGAGCGACACCGGCTCGGGTATCGAATGGCTGACCGGGATCGCCTCGATGGTGAACGGGCCGACGGTGAAGGTTTCGCCGGCGCGATAGACCGTCACGGGGACCTTCGGGGCGCCATTTTCCCCCTGGCGCTTGGCCTCCAGAAGGCCAGCCGCGAACGGCGTCATCCAGACCGGCGCCTTGAGGCGCGGCCAGAGCTCAAGCAGCGCGCCGTAGTGGTCCTCATGCGCATGGGTGATGACGATGCCGCGCAGATTGTTGACCTCGGCCTCGATGAAGCGCGTGTCGGGCAGCACCAGGTCGACGCCCGGCAGGTCCGGGCCGGGAAATGTCACCCCGACATCCACCACGATCCACTCGCGGTTCTGAGCGGGGCCGTAACCGTAGAGCGCGAAGTTCATTCCGATCTCGCCAACGCCGCCGAGCGGCACGAAGACGAGTTCAGCATTGCGGGTCGTCGCCATTCTTATCCCTCTCCTGCCCTCAGGCAGCGCCGGCGGAGGCGACCGCGCCGAAATGCACGTCGCCCGCGGCTATCGTCAATACATCACCGCGATCGTCGCGGATCACGAAGCGGCAATCCTCGTCGATCGTCTCGAACACGCCGCGCACGACATTGCCGTCGACGCGCACCGCGACTTGGCTACCTAGCCCCGCCGCGCGGGAAAGCCAGCGCCGGCGGATTTCAGTCAGGCCACGGCCCTCGTTCCAGAGTCGCGCATTTTCGCTCCAGGCGTCCGACAACGCCAGGAACAGAGTCTCGGCCTCACATGTCGCGCCGAGCGCCCTCAGCGAAGTTGCCGGATAGGGAACATCGTCGGGATAAGCGACGACATTGACGCCGATGCCGACTGCGATGGCGCAGCGGTCCTGCCCGAGCACCGAGGATTCCAGCAGAATGCCCGCGAGCTTGGCGCCTTCGGCCAGTACGTCGTTCGGCCATTTCAGCTCGAAGCGTTTGCGGCCTGCACCGCTGCCGCCATCCGGCGCGATCGCGAAGCGGCCGTTCGGAACCGCGGCATTCAGCGCGTCGGCGAGCGCCAGGCCGGCGACGAAACCGAGCGTGGCTGCGGTGCGAAGATCGCCGCCGGTAACGAGGAGCAGCGTCGCCGCGAGATTGCCGGGCGGCGTCGCCCAGGCCCGGCCACGCCGGCCGCGGCCGCTATCCTGCTGCTTGGATACTATCCAGAGCCTACCGGGATCGCCGTCGCGGGCGCGCTCCAGCGCCAGCGCATTCGTCGAGCCGACCTTGTCGTGGGCTTCGAGCCGGAAGCCCTCGGAGACACAAGTCGGCGCGAGCACGAATCCCATCTAGAAGAACGTCTTGGCGGCGGCTTGCGCTACACGCCCGATTGGTCCGCCGATCAAGACGTAGAACAGAACGAACGCCCCGGACGCGCCGAGCACGAGCCGCAGCTCGCCGGCCATCGGCATGAAGCCGCCGACCGGCTCCGCGCA
>NZ_AHAM01000109.1 GCF_000236565.1 Mesorhizobium alhagi CCNWXJ12-2
GCGACCCAAAAGGGCTGTGTCCAGCATCGCCTCGTAATCCGCGTCATCGAGATAGGCCAGGCCCGGTTCGGGGCCGGTATCCTCGACCGCCCGGTGGCAGCGCGCCACCAGCTCAGGCGTCAGCGACATTCTTCTTGGCGGCATATTACGCGGCGTCCCACTGCGGCGAGAAATCGTAATCGCAGATCCGGATGTTGGCCTTTGATAGCGCCGAGATCGCCGCCATTTCGGCGTCCGACAGGGCGAAATCGAAAATAGCGAAATTTTCCGCCAGGCGCGCAAGCCGGTTGGTGCGCGGGATCGCGACGACGCCTTCCTGCTGGACATGCCAGCGCAGGACGATCTGGCCCGGAGTCTTGGAGTGACGCGCCGCCGCGTCGGTCACGGCTTTCTCTTCGAACAGCGGGCCGCCCCTGGACAGCGGACAATAAGACACCAGGGCCATCCCGGCCTTACGGCAAGCGTCCAGAACCTTTGTCTGGTCGAGGTAGGGATGGTGCTCGACCTGGTTGGCGACGAGCGGCGCATCCGACAGCGCGATCGCCTGAGAGAGCAGGGTGGTGGTGAAATTGGAGACGCCGATATGCCTAGTGAGCCCCCCGGCCTTCACGCCGTTCAGCGCCTTGATCGAGCTTTCGAGAGGAATTTGCGGGTTCGGCCAATGGATCAGCAGCAGGTCGACCTGGTCGAGTCCGAGCCGCTTGAGGCTCGATTCGGCCGAGCGCTCGAGATCGCCGGGCGCAATGTCGGTCCACCACACCTTGGTGGTGACGAAAACGTCGTTCCTTGCGATACCGGACGCCCGCAATCCGGAGCCGACCGCCGCCTCGTTTTCGTACGAAGCCGCGGTATCGACGTGACGGTAGCCGATGGACAGCGCTTCCGTCACCAACTTCGCGCAGTCATCGCCCTTGAGCGTCCATGTGCCGAGTCCGAGCGCGGGAATTGCCGCTCCATTGGCGTTCACATTGTGCATGGGAAATTCTCCAGTTCTTACCGGCCGCACATCCGTGATAACGGTTGCGTCACTCCGCTCCAATAACACGCGCCGCATGCATCCTGAACAATCCAAACCCATTGAAGCGCCCATCAGGCGCATAGAAGCCCTCGACGTGGCGCGCGGCACGGCTCTCGCCGCCATGGCAATCTATCATTTCGCCTGGGATCTGGAATTCTTCGGCTATGCCCCGACCGGTATGACGGCAGCAGGCGGCTGGAAGCTGTTCGCGCGCTGCATCGCGTCGAGCTTCCTGTTCCTTGTCGGCGTCAGCCTGTTTCTCGCTCATGGCCGCGGCATACGCTGGCCCGGCTTCGGGCGGCGGCTGGCCATGGTCGCCGGCGCAGCGGCTGCCATCTCGCTGGTCACCTGGCTGGCAGTGCCCGGCGGCTTCATCTTCTTCGGCATATTGCACCAGATCGCGCTGGCGAGCCTGCTCGGCCTCGCCTTCCTGCGCCTGCCCTGGTGGGCGACGCTCATCGCCGCCGCCGCGGTGATCGCCGCGCCAAACTTTCTGCGCTCGGAATTCTTCGACCATCCGGCATGGTGGTGGACCGGCCTGTTGCCGGCGAACCCGCGCTCCAACGACTATGTGCCGGTGTTTCCATGGTTCGGCGCGGTGCTGATCGGGCTGGCCTCGGCAAAATTGGCCTCATCGCAGGGGCTTCTTGCGAAGCTTGCCGCTGTCGACACGGGTCGATGGTCGCTGCCCCTCACCTTTGCCGGCCGGCACAGCCTCGCCGTCTATCTCATCCATCAGCCGGTTCTGATCGCCGGCCTGTGGCTGTTTGCGCAAGCCTTTCCGGCGCCGGTCGAAACGCCGGAGGTGCAGTTCCGCGCTTCCTGCGAGGCGACATGCGAGGAGAGCCGCGACGCGGAGTTCTGCACGCGCTATTGTGTCTGCATGCTGGACGCACTCGAACCTGACGGTTTGCTGAACAGGCTCTTTGCGGGCGACCAGAGCGCCGAACTGCGCTCGAAAATCGAAACGTTCGCCGGCCAGTGCACCATTGAGACCGACAATTCCATTCTCGAGGGAGGCGCGCCATGACCGATATCCAGAACAGCCCGAACCGGCTGCCGTGGCCGCCGATTATCTACCTTGCGGCCATCGCGATCAGCATAGCGCTCGGCCTGCTCTTTCCGCTGCCATGGATTTCGGCGCCTCTCTCCGACATCTTGTTCGCCGCCGGCTGGCTCCTCGTCGCGGCGATGGTCGCCCTCGACTTTTCGGCGATGCGAACAATGGCCCGCGCCAAGACCACCATCATGCCGAACAGGGCTTCCGAGCATCTCGTGACGACCGGAGCGTTCTCCTTCACCCGCAACCCGATCTATCTCGGCAACACGCTGCTGATGATCGGCGTCGGGCTGATAACCGGCATCGTCTGGTTCCTGCCGCTGGCCATCGCGGCGGCCTTCGCCACGCAGAAACTCGCCATCGAGCGTGAGGAGAGGCATCTCGAGGCGCGGTTCGGAAAAAGGTACCGCGACTATGCGAAGCGGGTCCGGCGCTGGATATGATGGCAGTCCGTCCGGGCGGGAGCTACGGGATCGCGTAGACCATCACTTCGCGCTCTATGCCGCGCAGTGATGTGCCCTGCGACACAGGGGTCAGTTCCTTCGTGTGCAGGAGGTCTGCCGCCTTGGCATCGTTCACGACCGACCCCGTGGCGAAGATCGACTGTGAGTTGGCAAGACCCTGGACGCGCGACGCGATGTTGACCGTCTGTCCGAAATAATCCTGGCGCTCATTCATCGTCACCGCGATGCAAGGCCCTTCATGGACGCCAATCTTCAAAAGGAGGTCCGCACGACCGCTTCTGGCATTCATGTCGCGCATGGCCTCGCGCATCCTGAGCGCCGCGGCAACCGCGCGGTCGGGCGTCGGAAAGGTCGCCATCACCGCATCGCCGATCGTCTTCACGACGGCGCCCGCTTCCGCCGCGACGATCTCGTTCAGAACGCGGAAATGTTCTCTGACGAGATCGAACGCCACCAGATCGCCGACCCGCTCGTAAAGCTCGGTCGAGCCGCGCAGATCCGTGAACAGGAAGGTCAGGCTGGTGATCTTGAGGCGCTGGTCCACGGTCAGCGTATCGGTCCGATAGAGGTCGCGAAAGGTCTGGTTTGTCAACAGCCGCTTGGCCGTAACGAACGGCCGGCGCTTGCCAAGCAATCCGTGGAGGACATCGCCTGCGATACAGATGGTAGGCAAGGTCCGTCTGTCGGTCCGGTTCTCGAATGCTATGCGCAGCGGCCCCGGGCGCATTTCCAGCGTCTGGCTGTGGACGTGATCCTTGTCGAACGTCAGCGAAAGGTTTTGCCGCTCGCGCGTCGGTTCGCCTTTCACGTCGATGAACTGCGCCGAATGCGTCACAGGTTCGAAGACGATGATGAATTCCGGGGGAAGCTGGATTGACACGATCGCCTTCTCACCCGGAGGCAATTCAATGTCCTCAAGCACAAAACCTTCGACCGCCTCGTCGAAGCTTTCTTCCGGAAGGTCCACCCCCGAGCCCCAGTAGATCTGGCGGAAATACTCGGCAAGCGGCAACTCGTCGGGATCGTGCGCGGCTATCTTGCGGACCCGCGGACTGACGGTGAAGGTCACCTCCACCATTTCGTCGAGCGTCGGCGAATAACCGTCCGCGCAGAGTGCGCAGACATATTCGTCCTTGAGCACGGTCTTCAGCGAAGTGTTGGCGTCTAGCACACCGCCGCAGCCGGGACAGAGCACGTTCCAGGACAGATCGAAAAGGCCGATCCTGGAGGCGTGAAGGAAAGCCGAGACCGTCTTTTCTTCATCCAGCGCCTGCTTGTCTGCGAAGGCCAGCGCGTTGATCCGGCACAGGCCGCGGTCGGGTCCGCGCTCCAATGCGGCCTCGATGGCGTCGACGGCCGCGGCATCGGCTGCTTCGCGCAGGATCGACAGTAAATTCCCGGTTTCGCTCATCTCACCCTCTCAGGGCTGGAGCACTTTTCTTGACCGCCGACACATCACGGCGAGGCGGCCCGCACGCCGACTAAGCGGTTCCAATCCTACACCGCCCCTGCCCGGCCTGTCACGTTTCTCACGTGTTGACGCCCAGTTCGGCCAGCCGCTCGACGCAGGCTTCCTCGGCATGGTCGAGTTCGGCCAGCGTTTCCTCGAGGTCCCGGCGCTTCTGGCGCAGATCGTTCCGCTTTTCCTCGATGCGCTTGATCATCAGCTTGAGCTGGCCGACTTCACCTGGCGGCTCCTTATAGATCTGAATGATCTCGCGGATTTCACTGATCGAGAAGCCGAGCCGCTTGCCGCGCATGATCTGCCTGATCAGATGCCGGTCAGTGGGGCGGAACAGGCGGGTGCGGCCGCGCCGCACCGGCTGGATCAGTCCCTCATCCTCGTAGAAGCGGAGCGTGCGCGTCGAAACGTCGAACTCGCGGGTCAGTTCGGTGATCGAATAATATTCCCGCATTGTCGCTCCCGAGGGCGGTTTGCCCGATTCCCGGCCAAACCCTCGCATGGCGTTTACGTAAAAGTCAATTCTGATGCCCGTGGGCGCTCATGCGGCGGGATAGCCGAGATGCAGCCACCAGGCGGCGAGCCCGAGGAAGGCGAAGAAGCCGATCACGTCGGTAACCATGGTGGTGAAGATCGACGACGAGATCGCCGGATCGGCGCCCAGCCTGTCGAGGAAGAGCGGTATCAGTATGCCGCCGAGCGCCGCCGCCAGCATGTTGATGATCATCGCGGCAGCGATGACGAAGCCGAGGTCAACGTTCTGGAACCAGAAGCCGGCGACCAGGCCGATGATCGCGGCTATGACCACGCCGTTGAGCAGCCCGACCATCACCTCGCGACGGATGACGCGCCCGGCATTGTAGATGTCGAGGTCGCGAGTCGCCAGCGCACGCACGGTAACGGTCATGGTCTGGGTGCCGGCATTGCCTCCGAGCGAGGCGACGATCGGCATCAGCGCGGCCAGCGCCACCATCTCCTCGATGGTCGCGCCGAACATGCTGATGACCGAGGCGGAGAGGAAGGCGGTGACGAGATTGACCAGCAGCCAGGGTACGCGCGAACGCGACGTGTCGATGACCGTATCGGAAAGCTCCTCGTCGCCGACGCCGCCCATGCGCAGGAGATCCTCTTCCGCTTCCTGCTGGATCACGTCGACGACGTCGTCGATGGTCAGCACGCCGACCAGCCGCTCGTTCTCGTCCACGACGGCGGCGGACAAAAGATCGTACTGCTCGAATTCGCGCGCCGCCTCTTCCTGGTCCATGCTGGCCGGGATAGCGTGGCGCGTCTCGTGCATCACCTCCTCGACCTTGACCGAGCGCTTGGAGCGCAGGATCTTGTCGAGGTCGACCGCCCCCAGCAGCTTGAAGGTCGGGTCGATCACGAAGATCTGGCTGAATCGGTCGGGCAGGTTTTGGTCGTCGCGCATGTAGTCGATGGTCTGGCCGACGGTCCAGAACGGCGGCACTGCGACGAACTCGGTCTGCATGCGCCGGCCAGCCGATTCTTCCGGATAATCCAGCGAGCGCCGCAGCCTGATGCGCTCGGTGAACGGCAATTGCGCAAGGATCTCGTTCTGGTCCGCTTCGTCCAGATCCTCGAGGATGTAGACCGCGTCGTCGGAATCGAGTTCCTGGACAGCCTGTGCGATCTGCGCGTTGGGCAAGGCATCGACGATTTCGAGGCGTATAGCCTCGTCGACTTCCGTCAGCGCCGAAAAATCGAAGTCCGCGCCGAGGAGTTCGACCAGTGCGCGGCGCTGCTCGGGCAGCAGCGCTTCTAGCAGGTCGCCGAGTTCGGACTGGTGAAGTCGGCCGACATCCTGCTTGAGCGTCAGCGTGTCGCGATCGGCGATGGCCGCGCCGATATGGGCAAGGAACGATGCACGGATGACGCCATCCTCGCCGTAAATATCGGCGTGGGCAGGCTCATGGGCATCGGCGCCCGGCTTCGGATCGTCCTGGCTTTCCAAATGCGCCTCGCTCCAAGTCGGGAAAGGATTGCAGGGCAGCTTTAGCGCGCAAGGCGACGGAATATCAAACGAAATACGGCCGCGCGGATCGGAAGCGTGCAAACTCGGACGGCAGGCGAACTGGAGCTTCCGTCCAGTCCGGAAGAGGAATAGACTGGCAACCAACAAGCTGCTGATGCGTTGAACCGGCCAGCCTTCAAAGGGCTGGAACCCGCGGGGATCAGGATCATGGACAGACTGCAGTTCATCATGCCGGTGCGGATCGTGACGGAGGCTGGCCGGCCAGTAACCGAAATCTACGATGTCGAGGAAGCGCTTACATTTCTCCAGAATTGGTCGGGCGCACCGGAAAGCCCGATCTATCAACGCGCACTGAACTCCTGTTTCGCAGCCACCATCGACCAGGAATCTGCCGACGATGCCCGCAAGGCATTTATGGCGCTGGCCCGGGTCTCCGGAATCCTGGCCAGGGACATGTCTGTTCCGGCCGGCGTTCTGGAATCCGAGACCCTTCCCAAACCGCCCGGGGCGTGAGGGTATCGGTCATAGGCTAACCCGACGCGGATCAATTGGATTTGGATGCCGGCTGTTGCCGCCGCTCCTTTGGCGGTCGGTCGAGCTTCATCGGAAGGTGCCGTGTTGAAACCATTTCCACGGCGAGCAGTTCCAGCGCGTCGTCGGATAGAGTGGTCTCGACGTTCTGGCGAATTTCGTCGACCAGCCACGTAATCGAAACCGGCGAAACCTTGGAATGGCCGTCCAGCATACGGCCAATCTCGAATACCACGTCGGCTTCTATGTCGTGCGGCAGTTCCCGCATGCATTGCCTCGCAAAATGATTTCCAAGCGTTGGGCGAAATACCCTCCAACCCGTATAGATGGAAAATTCCTCAGCAAGGGCAAGCAGAACCGCCTTCTCCGGCTCGCGGACCGCTCGGAGTCGTTGCCCCTCTATATACCGGAAGACAGGCGAGCTTGACTTGCAACCTCATGATGGTGCTCCCTGAGCGTGCGGGTTCGATCGAGGGCCGCGGTGATCGCCAGTCGTTGACGCCAGCGGGCGTTAAACGGACAGCGTTTCAGGTCGGCGTGTCCTCCCGCGCGACCTGAAAGCTCGAAAGGGAGGTTCACCACCATGAAGCTTCGTCGCACATTCCTTGCCTTTGCCGCAGGCGCCATGCTGGCCGCCGGCCCGGCGCAGGCCGTCGACATGGCGATCGTGTCGGGCGATACCGGCAATGGCCTGCAGGTTCTTCGGGAGATACTCGACCAGTTTGAGGAGAACACCGGCAACAAGGTCACCATCGTTCCGATGCCGACCTCGACCACGGATCAGTTCGGCCAGTACAGGCTCTGGCTCGCCGCCCAGAACACCGATATCGACGTCTATCAGACGGACGTCATCTGGGCTCCGCAGCTCGCCAACCAGCTCGTCGACCTGACCGAGGCTACCAGGGATGTGGTGGGCGCCCATTTCCCGTCGATCATCGAGTCGCAGACAGTCGATGGCAGACTGGTCGCCCTGCCGGTGTTCACCGATGCGCCGGCGCTCTATTACCGCAAGGACCTCCTCGACAAATACGGCGCCAAGGTCCCGACCACCTGGGCGGAACTGACCGAGACCGCCAAGCTCGTCATGGACAAGGAGCGTGAGGCCGGCCACACGGACATGTGGGGCTTCGTCTTCCAGGGCAATGCCTATGAGGGGCTGACCTGCAACGCGCTCGAATGGGTGAAGTCGAACGGCGGTGGCCAGATCATCGAGCCGGACGGCACGATCTCCATCAACAACCCGCAAGCAGCCGCGGCCGTCGAAATGGCCAAGGGCTGGGTGGGAACAATCTCGCCCCCCGGGGTCCTGGCCTACCAGGAGGAAGAGGCGCGCGGCGTCTGGCAGACCGGTAACTCAGTCTTCATGCGCAATTGGCCTTACGCCTATTCGCTTAGCAATGGCGAAGACTCGGCCGTCAAAGGCAAGTTCGACGTGACCACACTGCCGGCGGGATCCGGTGAAGGCGCCCGCTCGGCCGCAACCCTCGGCGGCTGGAACCTCGCGGTCTCCAAATACTCGAATAATCCGGAAGCGGCGATCGAGCTGGTCAAGTGGATCGCCTCGCCCGAAATGCAGAAGTACCGCACCCTGAGGACGTCGAATTTGCCGACCATTCAGACGCTTTACGACGATGCCGACGTCGCCAGGGAGCAGCCGATCGTTCCGCGCTGGAAAGATGTCTTCCTCAACGCGGTGCCGCGTCCCTCGGCCCCGGTCAAGATCAAGTACAATGAGGTATCGAGCCAGTTCTGGACCGCTGTCCACAAGACGATGTCCGGCGAGGGCACGGCCGCCGACAACCTTGCAGAACTCGAGATCTCCCTGACCAAGCTCAAGGGTGCAGGCTGGTAGTTTCACCGCGCCGGCGGATCGCCCCTTGCAATGGCTGTCCGCCACCTAGGTGAGTGAATTTAGCAGGTGCGCCATGGCACAAGCCGGACTGACGCTTGAAATCGCTGTGCCGTCTGCCCGCCGCTCGCAACTGATGCGCCAGCGCGCGCGCTCGGCCTGGCTGTTCCTCGCCCCGATGCTGGTCGTGCTCGCCGCCGTCGCCGGCTGGCCGCTGATGCGCACGATCTACTTCAGCTTCACCGACGCTTCGCTCGCCGATCTCGAGGCCGCCCGGTGGATCGGCTTCGCCAATTATTTCTCGGTCCTGCAACTGCCAAGCGGCCGGGACATCTATGATGGCCTGCTCGTCGATCCCGTCTGGTGGCGCGCAGTCTGGAACACGGTGCGCTTCACGGTGATCTCGGTCACCTGCGAGACGATCCTCGGCACGATCGTCGCGCTGGTGCTCAACACCGAGTTTCGTGGCCGCGGCATAGTGCGCGCCGCCATCCTCGTTCCCTGGGCGATCCCGACGATCGTCTCAGCGAAAATGTGGCAGTGGATGCTCAACGATCAGTTCGGAATCCTCAACGACATCCTTCTTAGGCTCGGCCTGATCAGTACGAAGATCGCCTGGACTGCCAGCGCCGACACTGCGATGATCGCCGTGCTCATTGTCGATATCTGGAAGACGACGCCCTTCATGGCGCTGCTCATTCTCGCCGCCCTTCAGATGATCCCGACCGAAATCCACGAGGTGGCCAAGCTCGACGGCGCCAACCCGTGGCAGGTTTTCTGGAAGGTGACCCTGCCGCTCATTCGGCCGGCGCTGATGGTGGCGGTGATCTTCCGCGGCCTCGACGCCTTTCGCATCTTCGACCTGATTTACGTGCTCACGCCGAATAATGTGCAGACCAAGTCCATGTCGGTGTTCGCCCGCGAGAACCTGTTCGAGTTCGACAAATTCGCCTACGGCTCGGCCGCTTCGACCCTGCTCTTCATCATCCTCGGCTCGCTGACCATCCTCTTCATGTGGGTGGGCCGGGTAAAGCTGGGCGGAGGCCGCTGATCATGTGGATCGTCAGGCGAGCGGCCTTCTATCTTCTTGTCGCGGCAATCGTCGTCATTGCCGTCTTCCCGTTCTACTACGCCATCATCACCAGCCTGAAATCGGGCACGGCGCTGTTCCAGGTCGACTACTGGCCGAAGACGTTCAGCCTCAGCAATTATGTGACCGTTTTCACCGTGGGAACGTTCCCGCGCAACCTTCTGAATTCGCTCTTCGTCTCGGCCGCCGTTGTCGCCATCTCGCTGTTTCTCGGGGTCACCGCCGCCTACGCGCTTGCGCGCATCCGCTTCCGCGGTCGCTCGCTTCTACTCGTTACGATCCTGTCCGTTTCGATGTTCCCGCCATTGGCCGTGCTTGCAGGCCTTTTCGAGCTGATCCGGGCCTTGGGCCTCTACAACTCGCTCTTCGCGCTGATCTTCTCCTACATGATCTTCACGTTGCCGTTCACCGTCTGGGTTCTCACCACCTTCGTGCGCGACCTGCCGATCGAGATCGAGGAGGCGGCAATCATCGACGGCGCGACGCCCTGGATCATCATCACGCGCGTTTTCCTGCCGTTGATGGGACCGGCGCTGGTGACCACCGGGCTTCTCGCCTTCATCGGCGCGTGGAACGAGTTCCTTTTCGCCCTCACCTTCACCTCCAACAACGAGCAGCGTACCGTGCCGGTGGCAATCGCGCTCCTCTCCGGCAACTCCCAGTTCGAAACTCCGTGGGGCATTATCATGGCCGCCTCGGTGATCGTCACCGTGCCGCTGGTCATTCTCGTCCTCGTCTTCCAGCGCAGAATCGTCCCCGGCCTCACCGCGGGCGGGGTCAAGGGATAAGGCGATGAAAGCGGTGGCTGCTCCGCCCGGCTTCCCGCGCTATGGCGAAAGCTGCAATTAATTGACTGAGCTTACCATGACGTCTCTGTCGTCCAGGATCGAAACCCAGCGCCCCGTGTATCGGGCTGACTGGCGTTTCATGAACCGATATCCCGTCTGCGTCCAAAGCTTTACGTCGTCGTTCAAATTGTCGAGAATTAGGTCGCCGTCGCCCGTCCTGACGGTCAGCACGGCATGTCCTTCGCCGTCTTTCTGCCTGACAACGGTAATCAGCAGGTTCGAAAGCGAAATGCCGTGCGTGTGGAGCATTTTCCGTTTGAGCAACACGTAGTCCTCGCAATCGCCTGTGCCGTCGTCAGGAAACGTCCAGAATTCCTTTTTGCTGTATGCTTTGTCGTCGCTCAGAGCCTTTATCGATCTATTGACGGCCGTGTTGACGTTCCCGAACAATGCCCACATCGCGTCGGACATTTGCACCGGATCGCGTCGATCGGACCAGATCCTGCATTCCGAACTCATCCGTTGGCAGAATTCGTAATGGCCGATCGGCTGCGAGGTCTTCCTGCCAATCAGCATCATTCCCGGCACATCATTATCAGCCGTTGCCTGCCCTGCCGACATTCCGGCCACTGCAAAAGCCGCAAGAATCCCGGCACGAACCCATATTCGCGTTGTAAAGAAGCCCATTACCCGCCCAAGTCACGTGTTTTTTCATTCGTTTACCATCCGTTAACGACCTTTGGGAAGTCCGGGCAAATAACGGATTCGTGAATTTGAACGTGACCGAGGCGTTAGAGGCACAAGCGGAACCGATCGGCAGATTTGAACGTTCGGCCTTCGAGGCGGAATTGTGCGGTAGAAGGCATGATCTTCTCACTCTCCTCCAAGAGACAATTCAGCTCGACATCCCGCCGACGAATATGGGGAGCAACGTGATGGCCCAGGCGCCGAAGCCCGCTGCGAAGGCGAAGAGCCCGGCTCGTGCGGCGAAAGCGACTGCAGCCAGGAAAACAACCACCGGCAGATCGAGAAACACCAGCCGGACCGAGGCGAGTTCCGGCCGTCCCGTCTATCTGGTCGACGGCGTGCGGACTCCTTTCCTCCGTGCTCGCAACAAGCCGGGGCCGTTCACGCCGGTCGATCTGGCGGTCCAATGCGGCCGGCCGCTTCTCACGCGCCAGCCCTTTTTTCCGAATGAATTCGACACCGTGATCCTCGGCTGCGTCAATGTCATCGCCGACGAGATGAACCCCGCGCGCGTGGCCACACTCAGGCTCGGCATGGGCGCGGCAATGACGGCCTTCACCGTCCAGATCAACTGCGGATCCGGCATGCAGTCCATCGATACCGCCTTCCGGACGATCGAAGCCGGCAAGGCCGATCTCATTCTCGCCGGCGGAGCGGAAGCGCTGTCCCACGCACCCCTGGTGCTTCGCCAGCAGGCGGTCGAATGGTTCGGCCGCTTCGCGACGGCGAAGACTGCCTGGAAAAAAACCGCCGCGCTCGCGGACTTGCGGCCGGAGATGGCAAAGCCGGTGATCGGGCTCGAACGCGGACTCACCGATCCACTGACCGAACTGAATATGGGCCAGACGGCGGAAGTAATCGGCCACCTCTTCGGAATCACGCGCAAAACCGCCGACGCCTACGCCCTGGAAAGCCATCAGCGTCTGGCGCGCGCGCAGAATAACGGCTTTCTCGACGGCGAGGTCATCCCGATGGTCGCCCGCGACGGCACGCTCTACGACCATGACGACGGAGTGCGGCCGGACACGTCGATGGACAAGCTCGCGAATCTGAGCCCGGTTTTCGAAAAGCCTTACGGCAACGTCACCGCCGGCAACTCCTCCCAGATCACCGACGGGGCGTGTTGGACCGTCCTCGCTTCGGAAGAGGCGATGAAAAAGTACAAGCTTGAGCCCCTCGCCCGCATTGTCGACAGCGAATGGTCGGCGCTCGATCCCTCGATCATGGGGCTTGCCCCGACATTGTGTTCGACTGAGATCATGAAACGCCGGGATCTCTCCCGCGAGGACATCGATCTTTGGGAACTCAACGAAGCCTTCGCCGCTCAGGTGCTCGCCTGCCTCGCCGCATGGGAGGACGCGGAATATTGCCGCGACGTGCTCGGCCTCGACGGCGTCTTCGGGCGCATCGACCGTGACCGGCTCAACGTGGACGGAGGGGCGATCAGCCTCGGCCATCCCGTCGGCACAAGCGGAAACCGCCTCGTGCTTCACCTCGTCAACGCCATGCGCCGGCTCGGGCTCAAGCGCGGCATAGCCACCGAATGCATCGGCGGCGGACAAGGCGGCGCAATGCTTCTGGAGGTTGCATGATGCCGGTCACAACAAAAGCCTCCGTCTGGAAAACGCTCGCGCCCCGCAATATGGAACTGGGACCTCAGGACGCTCCGGAGGCTTTCACGCACTCGCGGCTGAGCAAGGGATCGGACGATATCGCCTGGCTTGTGCTCGACAGAGCCGACGAAAGCACGAACACCCTGTCGGAGGCTGTCCTGGCCGAACTCGATACGGTGCTTGGGAATGTCGAGGGCATGGGCGCCAAGGGCCTTGTCATCCGCTCGGCCAAGAAGGGCGGCTTCATCGCCGGTGCGGACATTCGCGACTTCAAAGGCGTGACCGAGGCGGGCGAGGTCGAGACGCGCATGAAGCGGGCGCACGAGATCGTCGACCGGCTGGCGGCGCTCAAACTCCCGACGGTGGCAGTCATCCACGGGCATTGCCTCGGCGGTGGGCTCGAAATCGCGCTGGCCTGCAAATACCGCATCGCCATCGATGGTGCGAAGCTGGGTTTTCCCGAGATCAGGCTTGGCCTGCATCCTGGACTCGGCGGGACATTCCGGCTGACGGCGCTGATCGATCCCGTCGAGGCGATGACGATGATGCTGACCGGCAAAACCGTGCACGCAAAGAAGGCCAAGGCGCTCGGTCTCGTCGACGCTGTCGTCGAGGAGCGCCACGTTGAAAACGCCGTGCGAGCGGCAGTGGCCGGCAAGATGAAGACGGATCGCGGCAACTGGAAATCGGGTGTGTTCGGCCTCTCGCCGGCACGCCAGTTCGCCGCCCGCCAGATGCGGGCCGAGGCCGAGAAACACGCGCCGAGGAAACAGTATCCGGCGCCCTACCGCCTCATCGATCTCTGGGAGGAGCATGGCGGCGACGCCAAGGCAATGCAGAAGGCCGAGATCACCTCGTTTTCGGAACTGCTCGCCAGCGAAACCGCGCAGAACCTCGTTCGTGTCTTCTTCCTGCGCGAGAAGCTGAAGAGCTCCGCCAAGGGCGAAAGCGGCATCCGGCATGTTCACGTCATCGGCTCGGGCACGATGGGCGGCGATATCGCTGCCTGGTGCGCCTCGCACGGACTGCGTGTCACGCTTGCCGACCTCGACCGCAACGCAATCGCCAAGGCAATTGGCCGCGCCGCGGAGTTCTACGACAAGAAGCTTCAATCAGGCATCGACCGGCGCGACGCACTCGACCGCCTGATGCCCGATTTCGACGGCTCGGGCGTCGCCAAAGCGGATCTCGTCATCGAGGCGGTTGCGGAGAAGGCGGACGTCAAGCGCAAGGTGTTTGACGGGATCGCACCGAAAATGAAGAAGGACGCGATTCTGGCCACCAACACGTCGAGCATTCCGCTTGAGGTGCTGCGCGAGGGCCTGGCTTTTCCGGACCGGCTGGTTGGCCTGCATTTCTTCAATCCGGTCGCCAAGATGGAGCTTGTCGAGGTCGTCGCGCACGATAAAGCGAGCCGAACGACGCTCGACAGGGCGTACGCCTTCTGCGGCGCGATCGAGCGGCTGCCGGCCGCCGTGAAAAGCGCGCCCGGCTTCCTCGTCAACCGCGCCTTGACGCCGTATCTGAGCGAGGCCTTCGTCATGCTTGACGAGGGAACGCCCAAGGAGACTATCGACCAAGCGGCGGAGGATTTCGGCATGCCCATGGGGCCGATCGAACTAGCCGATCGCGTCGGGCTCGACATCGGCCTGGAGGTCGTCCGGATGCTTAAGGACAAGCTCGACGACCCGGCCCCGGACATTCCGGCATGGCTCGAAAAGAAGGTCGAAAGCAGCGAGACCGGCCGAAAGGCGGGCAAGGGCCTCTACGCCTATGACGACAAGGGAAAGCCGAAAAAAGCGCCCGACACGCCAGCGCCCGGTCCAGAAATGTCGGACCGTCTTGTCCTGCCCATGCTCAACACCTGCGTGCGCTGCCTGCGCGAGGGCATCGTCGAGGACGAAGACTCGCTCGACGGCGCTATGATCTTTGCGACCGGTTTCGCGCCGTTCCGCGGCGGGCCGATGCACTATGCGCGCAGCCGCGGCGTGGCGGACATTGTGGAGACTCTGAAGCGGCTCGAACAGAAGCACGGACCCCGTTTTGCCCCCGACAAGGGCTGGGAGGCCTTGGGCGGAGAAACGTGACGGGCAAGCCGGACCAGCACCAACAGGCCGAAAGCGTCGCCGACCGGATCATCGAGCGCCTTGGCGGGCGCATCGTGCTCGCGCTTCCGCTCGGGCTCGGCAAGGCCAATCTCGTCGCCAACGCGCTGTTCGAGCGGGCGGCCGAGGACAGGTCGATCGATCTCGAGATATTCACGGCACTGACGCTGGAGAAGCCTTCCTGGTCGAGTGACATGGAACGCCGCTTTATCGAACCGCTGAACGAGCGGTTATATTCGGGCTACCCGGGTCTCGCCTACGCTATGGCGCTGCGCGACGGCTCGCTGCCCGAAAATGTCCGCGTCAGCGAGTTCTTCTTCGTCGCCGGGCGCTGGCTCTCGATCGAGGTCGCCCAACAGAACTATGTCTCGGCCAATTACACGCATGCCGGCCGCTATGTGCTCGACCGCGGCATAAACGTGGTCGCACAGCTTGTGGCAAAGCGCGGCGATGGCGCCGACGCAAAGTACAGCCTGTCCTGCAATTCCGACATTACGCTCGACATTCTGCCGGTACTGAAGGCCCGGGGCGAGCCGGCCCTTCTGGTGGGCGAAGTGAGCTCGCAATTGCCCTTCATGCCCGGCGAGGCGGCGCTGCCGGCCAGCGAGTTCGATCTGGTTCTCGACGGACCCGAGCGCGATCGGCCGCTCTTCGTCGTGCCGAGGGAACCGGTGTCGGCCGCCGATTACGCCATCGGCATCCATGCGGCAAGTCTGGTGAGGGACGGCGGAACGCTGCAGATCGGCATCGGCTCGCTGGGCGACGCGCTGACGGCCGGCCTGATCCTGCGGCAGCGACAGCCCGAGCTATTTGCCGACGCGCTGCATCGCCTCTCTCCAGGCAATCAGACCATAAAGCGGGAGACGGAAGGCTTCGAAACCGGCCTCTACGCCGCCAGCGAAATGTTTGTCGACGGCTTTGCGGACCTTTATCGGGAAGGCATCCTGAAGCGCCGTGCCTCCGATGGGGCCATCCTCCATTCCGGTTTCTTTGTCGGCAGCAATGCGTTGTACGATTTTCTCCGCGACCTGCCCGAGGAGGAGCGTGCGCTCTTCCGGATGCGCGGCATTTCCTTCGTCAACGAACTCTATGGCGAGGAGGAAAGAAAGCGCGCCGATCGGGTGCATGCGCGTTTCGTCAACAATGCAATGATGGTCACGCTGCTGGGAGCAACGGTGTCGGACGCGCTTGCCGATGGCCGCGTCGTCTCCGGCGTCGGCGGGCAATACAATTTCGTCGCCCAGGCTTTCGCGCTCGAAGGCGCGCGCTCAATCATCACGCTCAACGCGACGCGCCGGGCGCGCGGGCGCCGTGAATCGCGCCTCGTCTGGTCCTACGGTCACACGACGCTGCCGCGGCATCTGCGCGATGTCGTCGTGACCGAATACGGCGTTGCCGATCTGCGCGGCAAATCCGATCGCGACTGCGTCGCCGCCATGCTGGCAATCGCAGATTCGTCCTTTCAGGACGAGCTGCTCGACGCGGCGAAATCCGCCGGCAAGATCGAGAAGGACTACGCCATTCCGCAAGACTTCCGCCGCAACACGCCGGAACGAATAGCCGAAGCGCTTGCTCCGCTGCGCAAGGAAGGCTGGTGCGCCGAGTTTCCATTTGCCTCGGAGTTTACGGAAGAGGAACAGCGCTTGATTCCGGCGCTGCGGCATCTGAAGCACGCAAGTGCATCCAGACTATCGCTTGCGCGTGTGGTCCTTGCGTCCTTGGCCGAAGGTAGGCCCGATGACGAGGAGCGCGCGGCGCTGGAGAGAATGCAACTGGCAGCGCCCGCAGGTTTGCGCGAACGGCTCTATGCAAAACTGCTTACTTGGGCGCTCAGGCACGGCGATTAATTGCCCTAATCCGGAGCGATCCAGCACCGCGGGCGCCGACGCATTTTGATTGCAAAAGCGATCTCACGCCGCCCGCATCTATTCGGCAGCCTCCGAGCGCGTGGAGCGCTTGTTGCGCGCCGCCTTTTTCCGCTGGTGCTGCGCCGCAATCGGCGATACCTCTTCCATGGGAAAGGCGTCCACCGCCACCACGCGATCCACCGCCGCCTTGGCTTCGGCAAGCTGCTCGAACTCCGCCGCGCTGATGACGCCCCTGTCGCGAGCGTCTTTCGGATCCCGCGCATGTTCCTCGCGCATCTTCTTTTCGATATGCGCCGCGGCAGTGACGAGCCTGAAAGCCTGCTCGAGATCTTTCAGCGGGTGCTCCTTGTGACCTTCGCCGAGATAGACATCCGGCGTCAGCCGATCACGCTGTGGCGAATCTTTCATCAGTGTTTCAGCCACCTCGTTCGTCAGTTCGTCGGACGGCATCGGGGCGGGAATGCCCACGGGAAAGGCGAGCAGCCTGACAAGAAAAGCCGCCCAGCGCGCCGGCAGATTGTCGAGCACGCCGGCAAAGGCGGCCGCGATGCGGCCCTGGCCCTGGCCCATCACATAGTCGACGATCGGCCGGTCTTCCTCATGCCGCCCCTCTGTCTCGAAGCGCTTCAGAACCGCGCCGAGCAGGTAGAGTTCCGATAGGATGTCGCCCAGCCTGGCCGAGATCATCTCCTTGCGTTTGAGCGCGCCGCCAAGCGTCAGCAGCGCGAAATCGGAGAGCAGCGCAAAGGCCGCGGCATGCCGCGAGAGCTGTTTCCAGTAGCCGGGCATCGCCGCGCCGTCCGGAACCGGCCCGATGCGCCCGCCCGACCAGCCGCGCACGAGGGCCCGCCCAGCGGTGGCGAATGCATGACCGGCGTGGCGCCATACTGCCTGATCGAATGCGTCCAGGCTCTTCTTCTCGTCCTTGTCGGCCAGCGCCAGCATTTCCTTCAGCATGTAGGGATGCGAGCGGACCGCGCCCTGCCCGAAGATCATCAGGTTGCGCGTGAGGATATTGGCGCCCTCGACCGTGATGCCGATCGGCGCCGACCTGTATTGGCTGCCGATATAATTCTTCGGGCCGTCGATGATCGACTTGCCGCCATGAATGTCCATCGCCTTCTCGATGGATTCGCGCATGCGTTCGGTGGCGTGGAATTTCATGATGGCCGAAATCACCGACGGCCTGTGCCCCTCGTCGAGGGCGGCGGTGGTGAGCCGCCTGGCTGCGTCGATCAGGTAAATATTGGCGGCAAGGTCGGCGAGCGGCTTGCGAATGCCCTCGAACATGCCGATCGGAACGTCGAACTGGGTCCTGACCCGCGCGTAGGCTCCTGTGGCGCGCGCACATATGGCGGCCGACGCCGCCGACTGCGAGGGCAGCGAAATGCCGCGGCCTGCGGCAAGCGCGGTCATCAGCATCTTCCAACCTTCGCCGATCTGCTTCTCGCCGCCCAGAATCCGGTCGAGCGGCACGAACACGTCCTTCCCGTAAAGCGGACCGTTCTGGAAATGGGTGAATTGCGGGACGTGCCGCTCGCCATAAGTGATACCCGGCGTCGATATCGGCAGCAGCGCAACCGTGATGCCGAGTTCTTCTCCACGACCCAGATGATTTTTCGGATCGTACATCTTGAACGCGAGGCCCATGACGGTGGCGATCGGGCCGAGCGTGATGTAGCGCTTGTGGAAGTTGAGCCTGACGCCCAGAACCTTCTCGCCCTCCCACTCGCCATGCTCGACAATGCCGGTGTCGGCCATCGCCGCCGCATCCGAGCCGGCATCCGGCGACGTGAGAGCGAAACAGGGAATCTCGCGCCCGTCGGCGAGCCTGGGCAACCAGTAGTCCCGCTGCTCGTCAGTGCCGAAATGCATCAGCAATTCGCCGGGGCCGAGCGAGTTCGGAACCATCACCGTCACGCCGGCCACCACGCTGCAGGAGGATACGGTGCGGACGACTTCCGAATGCGCGGTGTTGGAAAAACCGAGGCCGCCATACTTCTTCGGGATGATCATGCCGAAGAATTTCTTCTCCCGCAGGAAGCCCCAGACCTCACGGGGCAGGTCGCGGTCCTCCCAGTTTATCTTCCAGTCGTCGACCATGGCGCAGAGTTCGCGCACCGGCCCATCCATGAAGGCCTGCTCCTCCGCGGACAGCCTGGCGGGCTGCATGGCGAGAAGCTTGTTCCAGTCGGGATTGCCGGTGAAAAGCTCGCCGTCCCACCACACCGTGCCCGCATCGATCGCGTCGCGCTCGGTCTCGGAGATCGGCGGCACGATGCGCGAGGCCCATTTGAAGACAGGCCTGGTGACGGTGTCGCGGCGGAAAGTACGCAGGCTCATGGAAAACGCCTCCCGTTCCTCATGCCATCAGGCTGGAATGCCGCGCACCGCGATCGGTTCCGGCCGGCTGCCTGGCATTCGGGACGCATCCGCTTGTAGTGGCGCAAATGGCCCGATTGTGGCCGGCACGGCTCTATCGTCCGGTCTCTCCCGATGCGATTTACCCGCCAGCCTCGATTTCGGAGGTTTGAAGACGAAAGGAGATGCGCTCTTGGATTCATCCAGAACGATCGATCTTGCCAACTTCGACGCAATGTCGGGGCGCGTGGTGAGCAATTTATCCGCCGGCTGAGCGGCATCAGGAGAACATTGCTGTACCGGCGGTACTGTTTCCGCCCGGCAAACCCCAAGCGACGGCAGTGGCTAGGCCCAGTGCCGTCCTGCTATTCATTTGTAATTTCAGCGGTTTCCGCTTTGGCGGAGCTACCGGACCACAAGCCTTCTAGTGCACCGGCGGCCCGTGTGGATAAAACACGGCCCTTCCGAACCGGCCGCAACCCAGCGGCGCGTACCGCTCAACCATAATCAGCAAACGATAGTCATTGTCGGAGTGCCGGCTGCAAATAGCCGCGATTAGGCACCGTAAGGCCCGGCCGATCTACTCAACAACAACGGCGGTCCATCTGCGACTGCCGCAAGGAGAACTTCCATGGCATTTCTTCGCTTCGATGGCGCACTGGCGCCGGTCAATCTTGCAAACCAGACTTTCGTCAGTTTCGAGCAAAGCCTGACGACCCAGGACAACTTCTGGCGCTTTTCCAATGATGACGGACACCAGGTCGAAGTCACCGGCGAAGGTTTCGACTTCGATCAGGACAATCGCCCGATCAACGGCATCGTCCGCGAGGTGCGCCTCGAACCCAACGGCATTTCCGGAGATGTCGTCATTTCCGGACTTGCGGTCAGTCCCAACACGCTGGACGACAATCCCCAGACGTTCTGGGACGCGGTGCTTGCCGGCAACGACGTGATCAACGTCCAGGGCCTCGACACATCGATCGTCGGCGGCCTCGGCCGCTCTCTGGTGTTCGGCGACAGCCTTGAATCGCGTCGCAGTCAGGATGCAAACATCGTCACCGACCGCGGCGGCAATGATGTGTTCATAACCGGTGACGGATCCTACACGCTGATCGGCGACGCGCATATTGTCGATGGCGACGAGCGGCTGGAGGTCAT
>NZ_AHAM01000108.1 GCF_000236565.1 Mesorhizobium alhagi CCNWXJ12-2
TCCGCGACTTTCACGAGGCAGCCCCTTTCTCGATCAGCACGGCAAGCGCATTGACCTCTTCGATGCTGTGGATACGCCGCCGGTTGACGACGATTTGCCTGCCGAATTTCAGCGCCTTGGCCTCGCAGGTAGCGCGCAGATCCTGATCAGCAATGGTCTCGAAATCGGCATTGTGCGCCAGGCCCAGAATACGCCTGTGAATCTCGATGCCGGCAAAACCCAGCATGTCCGTCCAGATGGAATAAAGCATCTGGTCGAGCGCCTGTTCGGCGCCGAGCGTGTCGCCCTGGTCCTCGAACAGGCTCTTCTGGTAGAGGATGCCCGTCCGCTCGGTGCCCCACAGATGCGAGAACTCCCTGCGGAACACCGCCCACGTCTCGACGATCACATCAATGAGATAGACGCGGGTGGTGGCGCGGTCGCCGTCATGCTCGTGCCCGCGTTGCGAGAAGAAGGCCATCCAGAAATTGGCGAGCAGCATTCCGACATCGAAGGCCATCGGCCCGTAGAAGGCGAATTCCGGATCGATCATCCGCGTTTCGGCCTCGGTCACCATGATCGAGCCGGAATGCAGATCGCCGTGCAGCAGCGTCTCGGCATTGGCTGTGAACAGATGCTTCAGGCGCTGCGCCTCGACCTTCAAATCGCGGTCGGCGCGCAGTTCCGCGACCAGCGCGTCAAGCTGCGGCGAGGTGTGGCGGTTCATCTTCGCGTCGAAATAGGGATCGGAAAACACCAGGTTCTCGGTGATGTCGCAAAGCTCGACATTGTCGGCGAACAGCGCCAGGTCGGCCTTGCGCTCTCTGGTCGGCATGGAGAGATCGGAGCCCCGGAACAGCGTGCGCGCCATGAACAGGCCGATGTCGGTGGCGATGTTCGGCAGCTGCCGGCCTTCGATCAGCGCCTTGCGCAGGATGACATGCGGCGGAGACAGATATTCCATGATGATGAGCGCCTGGCTCTCGTCGAAATGATAGATTTCGGGTACCGAGCCGGGCGCCCTCGCCTGCTGGCGCGTCAGCGCGTGATATTCGAAGAAGGAGCGCTTCAAGGGCAGCGGCCAGCTTTCGCCGACGAGACGGACATAAGGCAGCGCCTGCTTGACGACGGCCGCGCCCTTGTCGCCCTCCACGATAAAGACCAGGTTCAGATTGCCGTCGCCGACCTCGCGCACTTTCCAGCCAGAGGCGTTTTCGCCGATCCGCGACGTCAGCGCCTTAGTAGCGCCCAGCCTCGCGGCCAATGTCTCGACCGACAATGCTTCAAACGGTTCGCTCATCGTCACTCCGGCCTCCCTCGCTTGCATGTTCCCATCATAATGGCGCAATGGCGACTGGTCCAAACTAGGAACCGCTCTGGCAATTGTCAATCGTGTTGACAATTGCCGACATTGTTCATAGCGTTGCGATCAGGGAGGAAGGCATGGTTGAAAATGCCGTGTTCCGCGTGGAGGGGCTGAGAAAATCCTTTGGCCGGATTGAGGTGCTTGGCGGCGTCTCTCTCGACCTGCATGCGGGCGAAGTGACCGTGCTGATGGGCGCCAACGGCGCCGGCAAATCCACCCTCGTCAAAGTCATCAGCGGCGTCTATGCGCGCGGCGGCGGCGCAATGAAGCTGGGCGGCAAGGATTTTGCGCCCGCGACGCCGGCCGAGGCAATGCGCGCCGGCGTCGTCACCGTGCACCAGAACATCAATGACGGCGTCGTCGCCGACCTCGATGTCGCCACCAATCTCACCCTCGACCGGCTGAGCGGAAGCGGCGCGCCAGCCTTCTTCAATCCGCGCCGCGTGCGCCGCGAAGCGAAGATCGTGGCCGACCGGATGGGTCTGGCGATAGACCTGAAATCCCGTATCAATGACCTGTCGCTCGCCGATCGCCAGATGGTCGCAATCGCACGCGCCATGGCGCACGAGCCGAAAGTGCTGATCCTCGACGAGCCGACCTCCTCCCTGTCGAGCGCAGAGGCGTCGCGGCTCTTCGCCCTAATCGACCGGCTGCGAGCACATGGCGTCGCGATCCTGTACATCTCGCACCGCATGTCCGACATCCGCAGGCTGGCTGACCGGATCGTCTCGATGCGAGACGGAAAGATCAGCGGCGTCTTTGAGGAAAAGCCGCTCGACTATGAAGGCGCGGTCAACGCCATGCTCGGACGCAGGATCCATCTCGACCGGATCGTCGTCAACGAGGCGGCAAAGACGGTTTTGGCGGTCGATGGCCTGCGCATCGCCGAGGGCGCCAGGACTATCTCGCTGACGCTTGGCGCCGGCGAAGTCGTTGCAATCACCGGCCTTGTCGGGGTCGGCAAGACGGCATTGGCCGAGACCCTGTTCGGCGCCCGCGCGTCACTCGCGGGCACGATGGCGCTGAACGGCAGGCCCTACGCGCCTGTGACGCCTGGCGATGCGATCGCAGCCGGCGTTTTTCTCGTCGCCAAGGACCGCGGCGAAAACGGCATCGTCCAGGACTTCAACATCTACGAAAACATCAGCCTTCCCTTCCTGAAGCGGCTTTCCGGCCTGGGCGTGCTCAACCGCGGCGTCGAGCGCGCCACGGCGCGGCGGCAGATCGGCGAACTCGGCATCGTCTGCCGGACCGAACGGGACGAGATGGGCACGCTGTCGGGCGGCAATCAGCAGAAGGTGATGGTGGCGCGCTGGATGTCGCAGCCGGCCAACCTCTTCATCCTCGACGAGCCCTTCCAGGGCGTCGATATTTCGGCAAGGCGCGACATCGCGGCGAAGCTTCGCGCGAGTTCCGGCGGACGCGCCACGCTCATCTTCGTGACCGAACTAGACGAAGCGCTGGAGACGGCGGACCGCGTATTGGTGATGTCCGAGCACACGATCGTCGGCGAGCATCGCAATGCCGATATCGACATGGACCGGCTGCTCGCCGAAGTGGCGGGCCAGCCGCTGCGGGGCGCGGCTTGAATTTATGTGAGGCAGGATTGAATTGAGCGACAAAGGGCATGAACTTGCATTGCGGGATAGCGGCCGCGCGGCTCGAAGGGACCAAATGACCCTGCGCGAACTCGCCATCCGCTACGGTTTTCTGGTCCTGCTTTTCGGGCTGATCGCCTATTTCGCGGTTTCGGCCGACGGTTTTGCGTCGCCGCAAAGCGCCGTCTTCATCTTCCAGTCGGTCGCGATCACCGGCATATTGGCGCTCGGAGTCACCGCCACGCTCGTCGTCGGCGGCTTCGACCTTTCGATCGGCTCGGTCGCGACCAGCGCCATGATGGCCGCCGCCTATGTGATGGTGGTGCTGGAACAGAACGCGGTCGTGGCGGTCGCCGCTTGCCTGCTGATCGGGGTGATCGTCGGGCTGATCAACGGCTTCCTGATCGTCTATATGCGCGTGCCCGATCTACTTGCCACGCTCGGCATGATGTTCCTGCTGGTCGGCTTGCAGCGCATTCCGACCGAAGGCCGCTCCATCGCCACCGGCATGACCATGCCCGACGGTTCGGTCGCAACCGGCAAGTTCAGCGCCAATTTCCTGGCCCTCGGCCGCCACCGCTTCGATTTCTTCATCGACAATCTGCTGCCGGCGTCGGTCGTGGTCCTTCTGGTGCTGGCCCTGCTGATCTGGTTCTTCCTCGAATACACGCGCTTCGGCCGCATGATGTATGCGGTCGGAAGCAACCCGCGGGCGGCGGAACTGGCCGGCGCGCCTGTCAAGGCATACAAGATCTGGGCCTATGTCATTTCGGGCGTTTTCGCCTCCATCGGCGGCATTCTTCTCGCTGCCCGGCTTGGCCGCGGCGACATTGCCTCGGGTAACAATCTGCTCCTGGATTCCGTTGCTGCGGCGCTGATCGGCTTCGCGGTTCTAGGGGCCTCCAAGCCGAACGCCTTCGGCACCGCGATCGGCGCGCTCTTCGTCGGCGTTCTCTTGCAGGGACTGACCATGATGAACGCGCCCTATTACACGCAGGATTTCGTCAAGGGCGCGGTCCTTGTCGTCGCCCTCGTCTTCACCTTCGCCTTGTCCCACAGAGGCAAAGCCTAAGAGACGTCATTCAATCAGTGGAGGAACGGGAATGAACATTACACGCAGAATTCTAGGCAAGATGGCGCTGAGCCTAGCCGGCGCGACCATGCTGATGCAGGCGCCGGCGCTGGCGCAGGACAAGCCGGCGCCGTTCGACAATCCCGGCGAGGTCAAGATCGCGCTGGTGCGCTATCTCTCGACCGGCGACTTTTTCCAGGCCTATCTGTCGGGCGTGGAAGCGCAGGCCAAGGCGCTCGGCGTCGACCTGCGCGTGCTCGACAGCCGGCAGGACGCAGCACTCCAGGCCGATATGGTCGACCAGGCGATCGCGCTCGGCGTCGACGGGATCATCATCCAGCACGGCTTGACCGAATCCATGAAGGAAGCCGCGCAACGCGCTGTAGATGCGGGCATCAAGGTCGTCGCCTTTGACGTCAATGTCGAAAACGACAAGATCCCGCAGATCGAGCAGTCGGACCGCGACCTCGCCCGTCTAGCGCTCGAGCAGGCGATCAAGGACAATGGCGAAAACTGGAAGGCCGGGTACGTCTATGTCGCGGGCATCGCGCCGCTCGACCGCCGCGACGAAACCTGGAAAGAGTTCAAGGCGAAATACCCCGGCATCAATGAAGCGGCGATGTTCGGCACGCTGGACAATCCGATCGCCAATTCGGTCGCCAACCAGGCGCGGTCGGTGCTGTCGGCAAACCCCGACATCAAGGTGATGTTCGCGCCCTATGACGAATTCGCCAAGGGCGTGAAGATTGCGGTGGACGAGGCCGGCCTTTCCTCCGACATCAAGATCTACTCAGCCGACATCTCAACCTCCGATATCGCGGCGATGCGCGAGCCGGACAGCGCCTGGGCGGCCACCGCCGCCACCAATCCGGCCGTCGTCGGCCAGGTTTCAGTGCGCGCGCTCGCCATGCTGCTGGCCGGTGAAGACCCGGGCAGACAAGTGATCGTACCGCCGACGCTGATCACGCAGGCGCAGTTGAACGAGAACGATATCAAGAACATGGAAGAGCTTTCGGCGAAACTGCCGCAATTTGCCCATGCCGATGTTGCGGTGCCCGCCTGGATGCCGCTGCCGGCGAAGTAAAGTTCTCGCCATAGAAATGCGAAAGGGCGGCCCGCGAGCCGCTCTTTTTCGCCTATTGACAATCGTACGGTAAAGCCGTACGAATTCAGCAGCATGAAGATCCGAAGCGTGCGCCACCGAGGTTTGAAACGCTTCATTGAAGACGATGACGGCCGTGGCATCAAGCCCGAGCTAATCAATCGAACCCGCAATGTCCTGGCAGTTTTGATTTCGGCACAGGACATGGATGAGGTCAGGGGGCCGCCGGGATGGCGCATTCATCAATTGACCGGCGACCGTGCAGGAACATGGAGCATTTCGGTATCAGGCAATTGGCGGATCACATTTGATTTGGACGGCGCCGAAATTGCGAATCTTGACATTGAGGATTACCACTGATGAGCGGCGATGCAGAACGAGTTGGCATGAAACCGCCCCACCCGGGCATCTTGATCCGCGAGGAAATTCTTGAGCCCTTAGATCTGTCGGTCGCACGGGCCGCCGAAGTCCTCGGCGTGCGCCGCGCCACCCTTTCCGACCTCGTCAACGGCCATTCCGGCCTGTCGCCCGAAATGGCTCTCCGGGTCGAGAAGGCGTTCGGCGTCAAAATGGATATGCTTTTGCGTATGCAGGCATGGTACGACACGTGTGCAATGCGTGCGCGCACCGATCAAATCCCGGTGCAGCGGTTCAGTCCTCAGACTTGAACGCACCCGCTGGCGAAGTCCGCCGCGCTAGAATTCGATGCCCTGCTGCGCTTTCACGCCAGCCGAGAAATGGTGCTTTACCGCCCCCATCTCGGTGACGAGATCGGCGGCCTCGATCAGCGCGGGCTTGGCGTTGCGGCCGGTGACGACGACATGCAGCCCCTCGCGGCGGTTCTTCAGAGCCGAGACGACCATGTCGAGATCGAGATAGTCGTAGCGCAACGCGATGTTCAACTCGTCGAGCACGACGAGGCTGATCGACGGGTCGACCAGGAGTTCTGCGGCCTTCGCCCATGCGGCTTCGGCGGCGGCGACATCGCGCTTGATGTCCTGGGTCTCCCAGGTGAACCCCTCGCCCATCGTGTGCCAGACGACGCGGTCGCCGAACGCCGCGAACGCGTCCTTCTCGCCGGTGTGCCACGCGCCCTTGACGAACTGCACGACGCCGACGCGGCGACCGTAGCCGATCATGCGTAGCGCCAGCCCGAAGGCCGCCGTGGTCTTGCCCTTGCCGGGCCCGGTGTTGACGATCAGCAGGCCCTTTTCGACGGTCTTGCCGGCGACTTCGGCATCCTGGACGGCCTTGCGCTTGGCCATCTTGGCCTTGTGCTTTTCGGCGGTTTGTTCGTCGATCGTCTTCATTATTTCACCTGCAGCGGCAGCCCCGCCACCATGAACAGCACGCGGTCGGCCTTTGCCGCGACCTTCTGGTTGAGCCGCCCGGCGGCGTCGCGGAATTTTCGCGCCAAGGCGTTGTCGGGCACGATGCCAAGGCCGACCTCATTGGCGACGACGACCCAGTTTCCGCGCGGCTTGGCAAGGATATCACCCAGTTTCATGGACTCAGCTTCGACATCATGATCAGCGAGCAGATGGTTCGACAGCCAGAGCGTCAAGCAGTCGATCAGCAACGGTTGCCCGTCTGGCACGCCGGCAATTGCTACGGCGAGGTCGAGCGGCGCATCGACCGTCTGCCATCCCTCTTCACGCCGCCCTTGATGGAGCGCGACGCGCTCGGTCATTTCGTCGTCGAATGCCTGCGCGGTTGCGATATAGGTCCACGGGGCGGGCGCGGCTGTGACCAGCCTCTCGGCATGCGCGCTCTTGCCGGAGCGCGCACCGCCGAGAAGCAAGGTCAGTGAATTCCCGTCACGCAAAACTGTCGCGCAGGCTGCCGGCCGACCGGGCGACCCTGGAGCGGATCGCACCGGCGACGCCGCCGAGCACCACCCAGAAAATCAAGTTGGTGACGGTGGCAGCGACTACGTACTGACGATGGAGATCGGCAGGGATCGGTGAATCATGGCTGACCGGCTGCGGCGCGCCGACGATATGAGGTGCGACGATCAGCGCGACGCCGACGAGCGACCAGACCACCCCGCTGCGGAACGCTATCAGGCCAAGGCCAACGGCTGTTGCAATCACGGTCGCGGTCCACCAGATCTGGCGGTCGCCGAGATCGGCCGCAGGCATGGCCGGCAATTCCGGCGGCAGGCCAAGGCCAGGCGCCAGCGTGAACACGGCAAAACCCGCAAATCCCCAGAAGATGCCTTGACGCCAACTGGCGATGCCGCCGAACATTTCCGACACAGCAACCAGGACCAGCGCAAACCCAATAGCCGTGACAATGTTGGCGAGCACTGTGTAGCCAAAGCGCTCGAAACCGTCTGCCGGCGCCCAGGCTTCCTCACTGTGCTCATGCGCAGGCGTTGCATCGCCGTGCGAATGGGGCTCGGCGGCTTCCGCCCCGGGCGCCGCATGGTCATGGCCGCCGCCGTTTTCAAAGGTCTCGGCCTTCAGAATCAGAGGGACTGTGGAATAGGTCTGCATCGCGGCCATGACGAGGCCCGCCAATAGCCCGGCGAGCGCCGCGACGAACACGACGTTGCGAAATACGGTCATGTCAGCGATCTCTCAGTGGCAGGGAAACGCCATCGAATGGCGATAGTCGTGGGCTGCATTGTGGACCACGTCCATCTGCGAAAAACCCGCGAAACCGACGATGAAAATGCCGAGCAGGGCCGCAAAGCCAAGCTGGGCCACGCGCGATGCGGCTGAGGTCGAGGTGCCGAGAGAAGAAATTGCTGTGTTCATAATCAATGTCCTTTTCGCCCTCCACCCGAGGGCCCGTCGAGTATCTGCGTCGCCGGCAGGTCTCCTGGCTTGCGGATCGCCGCCCTTCCCCGCCTTCCCGAAGAATTCTTCAGTGGCCTCTGGGGAGGGCTAGCCGCTTACAGTTGCGGGGGCAGCCACGGCTTTGGGCATAAGCCCGCACCGCATTCCCTATTGATTCCTCGCGGAACCGTCGACAACGCGGATCATAAGCACAATCGGAAAATGCCGCAAACCATATTCCCGGCGCTTCCGCTCGAAATACGTCGCAATCGCGCTAGCCATTCTCGCTGATCCGTTCCGCAACCAATTTCTGCAGCCGCCACAAATGGCGATCGTGAATGCCGCGTTCCTCTAGATGGCTGACGGTGTTGTAGAGATAGTCCGGGCCGGAGCCGAGATGGCCGCAAGCGCCGGCCAGCGCCTTGGCCACGGCCGCCTCGTCGAGCTTGCCGGCATAGGTGCGGCCGCTGCGGTTGACGACGAAGCCGAGCGCCGTGATTGGCCCTTCGGCCGTCTCCAGCTTCATCCAGCGCGGCCTGTAGGTCGACGGCTTGGCGGTCATCTCGCGCCGGAACAGTTTTGCGAAACGTTCGCGCAAATCTCCGCCGGGCAGCCTGTAGGCGACGCCGCGGCACTGGCCGCCGTGGTCGAGGCCCATCATCAGTCCCGGCCTATCCAGCGTGCCGCGCCAGCGTGTCATCTTTATGCAGAAGGTCCGGTGCCAGCCACGCGCCAGCGCCATCCGCTCCTCGACATGCTCCAGTTCCGGCCTCCAGATCAGCGAGCCATAGGCGAACAGCCAGACCGGCTCCGCGGGGCCG
>NZ_AHAM01000107.1 GCF_000236565.1 Mesorhizobium alhagi CCNWXJ12-2
GCCGGCATCGGGCTTGTCCTGATGACGGCGTTCGTAGCCTGGCAGGTATTCTGCCGCTACGTGCTCAACGATTCGCCGAGCTGGACCGAGCCGGGCGCGGTCATGCTGATGAGCTGGTTCATCTTTCTCGGCGCCGCCGTCGGCGTGCGCGAGAACTACCATCTCGGCTTCGACGTACTGCTCTACGTGCTGCCTGACGGCAGCAAGGCCGCGCTGCGCACCATTTCCGACATCGTGGTCGCGGCTTTCGGCGTCGGCATGGTCTGGTACGGTTCGCAGCTGGTCGCGCTCACCTGGGCCTCCACCCTCCCCTCGCTCGGTTTGCCGGGCGGCTTCGACTACCTGCCAGTCGTGGCCGGTGGCTTTCTCATCATCCTGTTCTCGCTCGAGCGCATGGCGCTTCGGTTTGCGGGCGTCGAAGTCGACAAGGACGTCAACGTCGACGAAGTCCCCGAAGTTGCCTTGGCGAAAGAAGCATAAAACATGGAACTCTGGATTCTCTTCGGTTCATTTGCGGTTCTGATGCTGATCGGAACGCCGATCGCATTCTGTCTCGGTGTCGCGAGCTTCGCCACCATCCTCTATTTGGGTCTGCCGCCGCTGGTCATCTTCCAGCGGCTGAATTCGGGCATGAGCGTCTTTACGCTGCTGGCGATCCCTTTCTTCATTTACGCCGGCGATCTGATGGTCCGTGGCGGCATAGCCAGCCGCATCGTCGCCTTTGCCGGGTCGCTGGTCGGCCATATGCGCGGCGGCCTGGGGCAGGTCAACATTGCCGCCTCGACCCTGTTCGGCGGCATTTCCGGATCCGCCGTCGCCGAGGCTGCGGCCGTCGGCGGCCTTATGATCCCGCAGATGAAGGCGCGCGGCTATGGCGTTGATTATGCTGTCAACGTCACTTCGATGGCTGCGCTGATCGCGCTCCTTTTGCCGCCTTCGCACAACATGATCATCTATTCCATCTCGGCCGGCGGCAAGATATCGATCGCGGACCTATTCACCGCAGGCATCATCCCCGGCCTGCTGCTGGCAGCAGCATTGATGCTGACTGCCTACTTCGTTGCGCGCAGCAGAGGCTATCCGACCGAACCGTTTCCGGGCTTCAGCGCCGTCGTACATCTGGCCGCAGTCGCCGTTCCCGGCCTGCTTCTGATCGGCATCATCTTCGGCGGCGTGCGCTCCGGCATCTTCACGGCGACGGAAAGCTCCTGCATTGCCGTGCTCTACGCGCTTTTGGTGACGGTTTTCGTCTACCGCCAGATGAACTGGGAAGGTTTCGTCCATGCCACGCTCGGCGCCGTGCGCACGACGGCGATGGTGCTTCTGATCATCGGCACGGCCGCCGGCTTCAGTTGGCTGATGGCCTATCTGCGCGTTCCGGCGGCCTTGATCGATGGAATGAATGCGATCTCGCAAAACCCGCTCATCATTCTGCTCCTGCTCAACGTGCTGATGCTGCTGCTCGGCACGTTCATGGACATGGGCCCGATGATCATCATCACTACGCCGATCTTCCTGCCCGTGGCGGCGTCCTACGGCATCGACCCCGTGCATTTCGGCGTGATCATGATCCTCAACCTCGGCATCGGGCTGAACACGCCTCCAGTCGGCGCGGTGCAGTTCGTGGCCTGCGCCGTCGGCAAGATCTCGGTCTGGCAGGCGATGCGCTCGATCTGGCCTTTCTACGGCGCCGGCCTCGTCGTGCTTGGCCTTGTCACCTACATCCCGGCAATTTCGCTGTGGCTGCCAAGCGTGTTCAAGTAGGAGAGCACGATGGCGTCCGATACAGCCGGTGATCTCAGGACCGAGCGCAGGCCAAAGCTCGCCGAACGCGTCGTCTCGGCGCTCAGGTCACAGGTGCTGGGCGGAGCGTTTGCGCCTGGGCAGAAACTGCCTACCGAATACCAGCTTACCGAGACATTCGGCGTCAGCCGGACTGTCATCCGGGAGGCAATCGCGACGCTTGCCGCCGACGGCCTTGTCGAAGCACGCCAGGGTGCCGGCGTATTCGTCATCGAACGTCCGTCGCTCGCCTTCGGCTCCATCGGCCAGGACATTGGCGGGAAGATTTCGCAGGCGCTGAACGTGCTTGAAGTGCGCATGGGCATCGAGATCGAGAGCGCCGGACTGGCAGCGGTGCGCCGGAACGGCGCGCAGGAAGCCGAGATTCAGGAGGCGTTCTTCGAGTTCGAAAGACTCCTGGCTCTCGACGAGGCGACCGGCAAGACCGATTTCGCCTTCCATCGCGCCATCGCGGCGGCGACCAACAACCCGTTCTATGTCGAGGTGCTGGATGCGCTTGGCGCGCGCACCATCCCTTGCGATGTGACAGCACCGTGGGGCACGGAGAGCGTGCTGACGCGGGAGTACCAGGTCGGCCTGCAGCGCGAGCACCTCGTGATCCTCAATGCCATCTCTGCCGGCGACGCGCAGGCCGCGCGTGACGGCATGCGCGCCCATCTCACGGCCAGCCAGGAGCGATACCGCGCCCGGTTGAACGGCCAGCATGCCGAGTACATGTCAGGAATCGGAAAACCCCGATCCTCCTGAGCCGATTTTTCTCCATGGAAAGCAGTTTCATGACCCAAAGCCATATCGACTACGCCTCCCGCTTTGCCATCGACCCCGCCGCAGCCGCAGCCATGGGCACCGACGAGCTCAGGCATAATTTCCACATCGAAGGCCTGTTCCAGAGCGGCCGCATCTGCCTTACCTACACACATTACGACCGGATGATCGTCGGCGGCGCGATGCCGGCGGCATCGCCCGTGACGCTCGAGGCGATCAAGCCGACTGGCACGAAGAATTTCCTCGACCGACGCGAATTGATCGCTGTAAACGTCGGCGGCGCCGGCACTGTCGAGGCGGGCGGGCAGTCCTACGCCATCGGCCCGCGCGACATGATCTATATCGGCATGGGCGTCGAAGCCGTTTCCTTCACCTCGGCAGACGCTTCGGCTCCGGCCAAATTTTATCTGTTGAGCGCGCCCGCCCATCAGTCTCACCCAACGACGCACATAAAGATCGGCGACGCCAAGCGGCTCGACCTCGGCAGCCAGGCGACTTCCAACGAACGCTCGATCTTCCAGTTCATCCATCCCGAGGGCGCCAAGACCTGCCAGCTTGTCGTCGGCATGACGCAACTCGCTCCCGGCTCGGTATGGAACACCATGCCCTGCCACATCCATGACCGGCGCTCGGAAGCCTATCTCTATTTCGATCTGCCGGAAGCGGCGCGGGTCTTCCATTTCATGGGCGAGCCGGACGAAACACGCCATCTGGTCATCAAGAACGAGGAGGCGATCCTGTCTCCCGGTTGGTCGATCCATTCCGGCGCGGGCACGTCCAACTATGCCTTCATCTGGGCGATGGCCGGCGACAATGTCGACTACACCGACGTCGACCCGGTCGCCATGGAGAATCTGCGGTGAGCGATCTCTCGGCGTTCAGCCTCGCCGGCAAGCGGGTCATCGTTACCGGTGCAAACACCGGCATCGGTCAGGGCATCGCGGTTTCGATCGCCAAGGCCGGCGGTGAAGTAATCGGCGTCGGCCGCTCATCGATGGAAGATACGGCCCGGCTGGTCTCGGAGGCCGGCGCAAAGTTCGTTGAGATCGGCTGCGATCTCGGCGATCATGAAGCGGCGCAGGCTATGCTCAATAAGGCATGGGACACCCATGGCCCTATCGACGGGCTGGTCAATAATGCCGGCATTATCCGGCGCAACGACGCGGTCGACTTTACCGAAGCCGACTGGGACGACGTCATGGACGTCAATCTGAAGTCGCTGTTCTTCCTCTGCCAGTCGTTCGGCCGCCGCGTTATGGCCGAGCAGCGCCGGGGCCGCATCGTCAATGTCGCCTCTGTGCTTTCCTTCCAGGGCGGCATCCGGGTCGCGTCCTACACCGCGTCGAAACATGGCGCACTCGGCATCACGCGGCTGCTCGCATGCGAGTGGGCGCAGAAGGGCGTCAACGTCAACGCCATTGCCCCCGGCTATATCGAGACCAACAACACGGCCGCCCTTCGCGCCGACGCGGACCGCAGCACCGCGATCCTGGCGCGAATTCCGGCCGGCCGCTGGGGCGTGCCGGCAGACATAGGCGACACGGCCGTTTTCCTGCTGGCGCCGGCGTCGAACTACATGCATGGCGCCGTCGTCCCGGTCGATGGCGGTTGGTTGGCAAGATAGGAGTTCGCAATGTCCGATCCGAAGATTTTTTCCCACCCCGGCGAGGGAGAGTGGGTTGCGACGCCCGACGGGAACCGCCGACGCGTCGTGCTCTTCACCGACGAGTTGATGGTCGTGGAATTCGGCTTCGAGAAAGGCGGCGTCGGCGCGCTGCATTCCCACCCGCACGTCCAGGCGAGCTACATCGCGGAAGGCCGTTTCGAGGTCACCATCGATGGGCGGACGGAAACACTGGCGGCGGGAAGCAGCTTTATCGTTCCGTCGAATCTCGTGCACGGGGTGAAGGCGCTTGAAGCCGGCCGACTGGTCGACACGTTCGCCCCGCACCGAGCGGATTTTTTGTAGCTAACTACGTTCCGGAAACAGCGCCTTCAATCCCTCGCGCGACGCCTTCGCGATGCCGCGCTCGGTGATCAGCCCGGTCACCAGCCGCGCCGGGGTCACGTCAAAGGCCGGGTTTGCGGCTCCGGTCGCCTCCGGCGAAACCCGCACCTGTGCGATCTCGCCGTATGCTGTCTTGCCCCAGACGAACGAAACCTCGTCGCTCGAGCGCTGCTCGATCGGAATTTCCTTCAATCCGTCGCCTACGGTCCAGTCAATGGTCGGCGACGGCAATCCGACATAGAACGGCACGCCGTTGTCGTGCGCGGCTAGCGCCTTCAGATAGGTGCCGATCTTGTTGCAGACGTCGCCATTGGCGGTGGTGCGGTCGGTGCCGACAATCACCATGTCGATCTCGCCCCGCTGCATGAGGTGGCCGCCGGCATTGTCGACGATCAGAGTATGCGGCACGCCATGTCCAGCCATTTCCCAGGCGGTGAGTTGCGCGCCCTGATTGCGCGGGCGCGTCTCGTCGACATAGACGTGAACCGAAATGCCTTCTTCAACCGCCAGATAGATCGGCGCGGTCGCCGTGCCGTAGTCGACTGTCGCCAGCCAGCCGGCGTTGCAGTGGGTCAATATGTTCACCGGCTCACCGGGCTTCTTCCCTGCGGCGATCTCCTTGATGATCGCCAGTCCGTTGACGCCGATATTCCGGTTCAGGCCGACATCCTCGTCGGCGATCTCGCCGGCGCGGCGGAAGGCGGCCTCGGCGCGCTGCTCGAGCGGAATTGGCAGCAGGAACGCGCGCATCTCGTCCAGCGCCCAGCGCAGGTTAATCGCCGTCGGCCGCGTCTCGTGCAGCGTTTCCCAAACCGCGTCGAGCGCTTCGTCCGAGGGATCGTTCGTCATCTGGATTGCCACGCCATAGGCCGCCGTCACGCCGATCAGCGGCGCGCCGCGCACCCACATGTCGCGGATCGCGGTGGCGATGCCCGCCACCGTGTCTAT
>NZ_AHAM01000106.1 GCF_000236565.1 Mesorhizobium alhagi CCNWXJ12-2
GGCGATGAAGAGAAGGAGATGAGGCCACCGTCGATATTGCTGCTCGCAGCGGGCATTCTGGGCTTGGCAGGACCGGCTTGCGCCGGTGGCGTCGAAGAGCCCGCCGGCTACCGGATGGACGAATACAGGGCGCCGGTGCCGGACACGCTGCAGGGAGCGACGGTGGTGTCGACGAGCGACGCCGAGGCGCTGTGGCGGGAGAAGAAAGCGGTTTTCTTCGATGTGATGCCGCAGGCGCCGAAGCCGGCCAATTTGCCGGCGGGAACGATATGGAAGGAGAAGGTCAGAAAGGATATTCCAGGCAGCGTGTGGCTGGCCAATGTGGGCTATGGCGCGATTTCGGCCGAAACCGCCGAATATTTTCGCCAGAGCCTCGCAGCCAACACCGGTTCGGACAAGTCGCGGACGATCCTGTTTTACTGCATGACCGACTGCTGGATGTCCTGGAATGCTGCCAAACGGGCGCTCGAATGGGGATACGATTCGGTGGTCTGGTACCCGCTCGGATCGGATGGTTGGGAAAGCGCCAACCTGCCGCTGGAAGAGAATACGCCCTACGTTGTGAACGATTGAAGCATGACCGCATTGAGTGAGACTGGGTGCAATTTCTACGTTGTTTTTGAATTTTCAGAACCAATCTTTTCATTAGTCCATTTTGAGACGTAATGGACGAGCCGCTGCATAACGGTGCCCAGCAGCGGTTGGATATCGACAGGATCGGTCCATTCGGGCCGGTGGAAAAGGAGGAACGGAATGAAGAAGATCTGGACAAAGCCGACCATGTGCCAGGTTGCTGCTGGCTTTGAAATCTCGCGGTACCTGCCTGCTGAAATTACTCCCAAGAAGTAGGCCGCGTCGGCGCGCGCCGCTGGCGACAGCGGCGCGCGCTGTCGATTTGAACTTAAGCGTAGCGTATCGGGCCGCGGTGGCATTAAGCTGTCGTGCTTATTGACGGCGCACTCGAAATTGGACTGTGGCGATGCGTCTGAAAATCGTCGGATCGGCGGCCGGCGGCGGTTTTCCCCAATGGAACTGCAATTACCGGCTGAGCCGTGCCGCCCGCGCCGGAAATGCCGGCATACGCGAGCGGACGCAATCGAGTCTCGCCGTCTCGACCGATGGCGTTGGCTGGGTTCTCTTCAACGCCTCCCCCGACATCCGCCAGCAGATCGCGCAGACCCCCGAACTGCAGCCGGCGGCTGACGCGCCATTGCGTTCGACGCCGATCCGCGCCGTCGTGCTCACCAATGCCGATGTTGATCATATCGCCGGGCTGCTCAGCCTGCGCGAGCGCCAGCCCTTTGCCATTTACGCCTCGGAACGCGTCCTCGCCGCGCTTGCAGCCAATCCCATCTTTAACGTGCTTGATCCGGCGGTCGTGCTGCGGCGCACCTTGCCTTCAGATGGGGAACTGGAGCTATGCGATGCCGACGGCCGGGGAACCGGCGTGACGATCGAAAGCTTCGCCGTGCCGGGAAAGGTGGCGCTTTATCTGGAGGATCCAGGCAGGCCGGAGGCAGATTACGGCTCCGAAGAGGGCGACACCGTCGCGGTGCGCATTTCAGGCGGCAACGGCCGCTCGGCTTTCTACATTCCCGGCTGCGCCAGGATTGACGAGGCGCTGCGGGAGCGGCTTGCCGACGCGGCCTGCCTGCTGTTCGACGGTACGGTCTATACCGACGACGAAATGATCACAGCCGGCGTCGGGCAGAAGACCGGCGCTCGCATGGGCCATCTGGCGATGTCCGGAGAAACGGGCTCGATCACAAGCCTCGCCGACATGAGGATCGGTCGCCGCATCTTTGTCCACATCAACAACACCAATCCCGTGCTCGATGAAAACTCAACCGAACACGCGGCAGTCCGAGAAGCCGGCTGGGAAGTCGCGCATGACGACATGGAGATAGAATTGTGAGCGATTTCCACGATGTCGCCAAGAACGGCCTGTCCACGGCGGAGCTTGAAGCCGTGCTGCGGCGGGTGGGCACGGAGCGCTATCACAATCGCCACCCGCTGCATCATCGGATGACCAGCGGCGGCATGTCCAAGGGCGAGTTGCAGGCGTGGGCGCTGAACCGCTACTGCTATCAGGCGGTAATCCCGCGCAAGGATGCAATCATCCTGGCGCGCGCCACTGATCCGGCCTTCCGCGCCGCCTGGCGCAAGCGTATCGAGGACCATGACGGCGAGGATGGTTGGAGCGGCGGCATCGCGCGCTGGCTGCATCTCGCCACATCGCTCGGCCTCGACGCCGAAGCGGTGAAAGGCGAAAACCTTGCCCTGCCCGCCACGCGCTTCGCCGTCGGCGCCTATTTTTCCTTCTGCGCCAATGCGACGCTGCTCGAAGCGGTCGCCTCGTCCCTCACCGAGCTGTTCTCGCCCGTCATCATAGGCGAGCGCGTGCCGGCCATGCTGGCCAAATACGAATACATCACAGAGGATACGCTTGCCTATTTCAGCCGGAGGCCGGAGCAGGCGTCGCGCGATTCCGATTTCGCCCTCGATTATGTGCTCCGCCACGCCGACACGCCGGAGCGCCAGCAGGCGGCGATCGATGCGCTGGTGCTGAAATGCGATATTCTCTGGGCGATGCTTGATGCGCTCCAACATGCCTATCAGGCCGGAAACATCCCGCCCGGCGCTTTCCGGCCCGAGCAGGAATCATGATCGAGGTGCGTCAAAGGGCGATCGTTTCACGGCAGTCGACGCCGTCATTGCCGAAACATGTGCGCATCCAGTTCGATCCGGTGCGGCAGGCCCATGCGGTTCTGTCTCCCGAAAAAGTATTCTGGCCGAACGAAATCAGTCTCGACATTCTGCGCCGCTGCGACGGTCGCACCGACATCGGCCACATCATCGCCGACCTTGCGGCGGAATATGGCGCCGAGGAGGACGAAATCGCCTCCGACGTGACCGCCTTCCTGCAAGAATGGGCGGACAAACTGCTGGTGAAGCTATGAGCGAACCGCTTCTCTCTCCGATCGGGATGCTGGCGGAACTGACACATCGCTGCCCGCTGCAATGTCCGTATTGCTCCAATCCGACCGAGCTTCTGAAAGCCAATCGCGAGATGGATACGCAAAGCTGGCTCGACCTGTTCGAGCAGGCGGCCGATCTCGGCGTTCTCCAGGTTCATCTCTCCGGCGGCGAGCCGACCCTGCGCAGGGATTTGGAACAGCTTATCGCCGGCCTTTCGGCGCGCGGCGTCTACACCAATTTGATCACGGCCGGGGTAGGCATCGCCGAAGGCCGCATCGAGGCGTTCGCCGAAGCCGGTCTCGATCATTTGCAACTGAGCTTCCAGGGCGCGCGGACGGTGACGACGGAGATGATCGGCAACCACCGCGGCAGCCACGAGAAGAAGCTTGAGACGGCGCGGCGAGCCCGCGCGGCCGGCCTGCCGCTCACCATCAACGCGCCGATCCACCGCCACAACATCGAGGAAGTGCCGGAATTCATCGAACTCGCTCTGTCGCTGGGCGCGGAGCGGCTCGAGATCGCCAACGTGCAGTATTCCGGCTGGGCGCTGACCAACCGCGACGCGCTGATGCCCGACCGCGCGGCGGTTGACTGCCAGGCCGAGATCGTCGAAGCCGCGCGCGAGCGGCTCACCGGCGTCATGAACATCGACTTCGTCACGCCCGACTATTTCGCAATCTATCCCAAGCCGTGCATGGGCGGCTGGGCGCGCGACGCCTTCATGGTGGCGCCGGACGGCATGGTGCTGCCCTGCCACGCCGCGCAGACGATCCCGTCGCTCAGCTTCGAGCGCTTCGGGGAGCGTACGCTCGCCGAGATCTGGATCGATTCGCCCGCCTTCAACGCCTTCCGCGGAACTGACTGGATGCAGGAGCCGTGCCGCGGCTGCGAGCGGCGGGAGATCGACTGGGGCGGCTGCCGCTGCCAGGCGATGGCGATCGCCGGCGATCCGGCCGCGACCGACCCGGCCTGCGTGAAATCGCCGATCCACGCGCGCATGGCGAATTTCATCGCGGCGGCCAATTCGACCGAAAGTGAACGGACACCCGAAAGCTTCGTCTATCGCCGCATAGGCGTGGTAACCGAACCGGCCTGATGCTAGGAGCTATCCGGCTCTTTCGCGCTCCAGAATGGCGTCGGCAAAGGCCAGCGCATCGCGGTTCATCGCCACGTTGTGCACGCGAAAAATGCTCGCGCCCTTCATCCTGAGAATGACGCTCGTGGCGGCGGTGCCGAGGTCGCGGGCCTCCCTGTCGCCGCCCGCCACATGGGCGATCAGGCGTTTTCGCGACGTGCCGACGAGCAGCGCAAACCCGAGCGCGTGCAACTCGCCGAAGCGGGCCATGAGCTGAAGGTTTTCTTCTCCATCCTTAGCGAAGCCGAACCCGGGGTCGAGCACGATGTGGCTATCCGGGATACCGGCGTCGCGCGCGATCTCCAGCGATCGTTCAAGGAAGAGAAACTGGTCGGCGATCACGTCGGGGAGCTTTTCGCGATCGCGGCCGGTATGCATGATGGCGAGGCCGGCGCCGCTCTCCGCCGCCACATGGGCGATGCCCGGCTCGCGCTGCAGGCCGTGCACGTCGTTGACGATATGCGCACCCGCCCGCACCGCGAGGCGCGCCGTCTCTTCCCGGTAGGTGTCGACCGAGATGATGCACCCTCCCCCCGCCAGCGCCTCGATCACTGGAATGATGCGTGCCTGTTCCTCGCGCGCCGAAACCGGCTCGGCGCCAGGCCGGGTCGATTCGCCGCCGACATCGATGATGCCAGCACCCTCGGCGATCATCTGGCGCGCATGGGCGAGCGCCGCCTCCGGCCTGTCGAACTCTCCGCCGTCCGAAAAGCTGTCAGGTGTGACATTCAGAATCCCCATCAGCAGCGCCTTCGCGCCGAGTTGGAGTTCCCTGCCGTGGGCGAGTTGCCAAACGGACGGAGCGAATGGTTTTGACGACATAAGCAGTGGCTCTCATAGATTTCGGCGAAACTTCCACCGGTACACGCTACAGCGAAGTTTCAGAGTTCACTACCGCATCCGCGAAATCCCTTGCCAGCGTGCAACCGGTTTGAATTTTGCGTCCGATTTGCCCTTCCTTTCGATGACCGCTAAGCAAAGACTGCGGGATCAAGCCGCTGACTATCCGAGCCCAAAGGCCGCAAATGCAAGCTGGCGCAAGCTGGCGTCGCACAGCACCCTAATGAGTTGCTCTCATGAAAATAACAGCCGTAGAACCATTCATCGTGCACCTGCCCGTGACCGGCAGTTCCATCTCCGACTCGACCCACAACATCACTCATTGGGGTGTGGTCGGCACCCGCATCGTCACCGACGGCGGCCTGATAGGCTACGGGTTCACGGGCACACATGCGCACCTGGCATCCGACCGCCTCATCACCTCCTGCATCAGCGGCTGCTACGCGCCGCTTCTGCTCGGCGAGGACGCCAATGATCGAACGAGGCTGTGGACCAAGCTGGCGCGCAGCCCTGCACTGCAATGGGTGGGCCGATCCGGCATCACGCAATTGGCGCTCGCAGCCGTGGATGTTGCACTGTGGGACCTCGCGGCCAAGCAGGCGCAGGCGCCGCTGTGGAAATATCTGGGAGGCGCGAGGACCGAGCGGCTGGAAGCCTACAACACCGATATTGGTTGGCTGTCCTACGACCTGCCGACCATGCTCGACCTCACCAGAAAAGCGGTCGAGGAGGACGGTTTCACACGCATCAAGATCAAGGTCGGCCATGCCGACCCCGCCGTCGACATTGCGCGTCTCGAAGCAGTGCGCCGCCAGGTTGGTCCGGACGTCCGCGTCGCCGTTGACGGCAACGGCAAATGGGATCTTCCGACTTGCAAGCGGTTCTGCGCCCGGGCCAGCGAACTTGATCTATTCTGGTTCGAGGAGCCGACCTGGTACGATGACGTCGGCGGGCATGCGCAGCTTGCTCGATCGACCAACATACCTGTTGCCCTTGGCGAGCAGCTTTACACCATCGATGCGTTCCGCAGCTTCATCGAGGCTGGGGCGGTGCATTACGTCCAGTCGGATGTCACGCGGCTCGGTGGGATAACCGAGTACGTACAGGTCGCCGACCTCGCACATGCTCACAGGCTGCCGGTGGCGCCGCATGCCGGCGAGATGAGCCAGGTGCATGTGCATCTGAGCTATTGGCACCCGGCCTCGACGATCCTCGAATATATTCCGTGGATCAAAGACCACTTCGAAGAGCCGATCGAAGTCCGGGAGGGCGTCTACAGCCTGCCGCAGCAGCCGGGCGCGAGCACTACGCTGCTGGCCGACAGCATGGCGTATTTCGGTAAAAGCCTGGCGTGATGCCGGCAATCACTCGTCGCTCTTGTCGTCCGATCCGTGGAAGAAGGATTCGATCTCTTCCATCTCCACGCTGCCGTCGCCATTCTCATCGATCGAATTGAAAATGCGACCGTGGAAATCCTGAACTTCCGCGAGCGACAGCGCACCGTCACTGTCGGCGTCCACGATGGCAAACATCATTCGCATTCCTGCGCCATGCATCATTCCGGATCGTATGCCCCGGCCTCTGCCCATTCCATGTTCGCTGCCGGTGCGGTCTCGTCGGGCGCCGTGGCGCCAACGGTCTCCACCACCACGGCGCTCTGCCCGATCTCCGCGCCGGCCCTGCGCCCGCGGCTCTTCCCGCATCATTTCCTGCATCATCTCGCGCATCATTTCTCGCATTGAGTCGGAGCTTTGCCCGCTCATGTCCGGCTGGGCGCCGGGGCTTTGTGGCGGGGTCGTAGGCGCAGGGGTCGTGTCGGTCTGGGCAAGCGCCGGCGCTATCAAGAACGTCAAAGCCGCAGCAACGGCCGCAAATCTGCTCAGCAGTGCCATCTTCTCCTCCTGTGTTGGATCCGTCTGCCGAGCATGTGCAACCCGCTGCGTCCCTCTTGGTTCCTGTCGACCCTGATCTCCTCGGCGGAACACATCCAGAGTTCTTGAGTTCCCCCCTCCATGTGGGGCAACATCTGAACAAGAGAATTTGCCGAGCGGGAACCGAATGAAAATCCTATGGATAGTTGCGGCGCTCGCCGTCCTGGTTTCTGGTTGCCAAAGCACGACACAGCTGGCGGCCACGAATGTCGATTTCGGCCCACAGGCCCTGACACTGATCAATTCCTACAGGACGAGCCGCGGACTTTCTCCCCTGGCCTCCAATGCCACGCTGCAGTCGCTGGCGAGACAGCATAGCCGGTATCAGGCGACCCGGAACGCCATCAGCCATGATGGATACCGGCAGAGATCTGCCCAGGCCAAGGCAGCCGGGCTGAGCGGAATATGCGCTGAAAATGTCGGCGTTAAATACAAGAATGCGCAGCACCTTTTCTCCGGATGGAAGAATTCCGGAGCCCACAACACGAATATGCTGAGGCCTAACCTGCGCCATGCAGGAGTTTCCGTCGTCGGGCGCTACGCGACTTTCTTCGCTTGTTGATCGAGCGACTGACTGAGCGGCAAAGCAGGTCGCCACTTCAGGATTCCAGGTCCATGGAACGCTTTTCAAGGCGGCGGGTTGAGGTTGCCGAAGGGCTTATGAACGGAGAACTGCCGTGTGCAACGGGCATTTCGACGAAGCCGATCTTACCGCGGTCGTGAAAGGCTGTACCCACAGCAGATCCGCGGGTTCGCTCCTATCGACTTCAAAAGCCATCGAAGAACTGAGGGTCATCTCGGGCGATTTCGTCACTTCGGACGAAGAAATGGCGGATGCCATAAGCAGGGTTGCGATTGCGCTGGGGTGCACCGTCGTGTTTGACGAGCAACCGGGCGCCGATACGCTGAGCTTGCCGTCCCAGCGTGCTGACGTGGCGGCTTAGGCACAGTTAGGACAGCTTCTCCGCCCTGCCGCATGCGGCGCCGAGGCCATTCTGAGCCAATGACGGCGATGGTTTAGACCCCCAGCGCCTCGATAGTACGCATCACGCCGCGCAATTCGGCTAGCCCTTTGAGACGGCCGATGCAGGAATAGCCGGGGTTCACCTTCTTGCCGATGTCGTCGACGATTGCGTGCCCATGGTCCGGGCGCATCGGCATCTCCCAGTCGGCGCGGCCCTCCGCCTTGCGGCGGCGCTCCTCGGCCATCAGCGCCTGAACGACAGCGACCATGTCGGTGTCGCCCTCCAGATGCTCGGCCTCGTGGAAGGAGCCGCCGGGCTCGTGCTTGACGTTGCGCAGATGTGCAAAATGGATGTTTGGCGCGAATTCCTTGGCCATGGCGACCAGGTCATTGTGCCGCCCCGCGCCGTAAGAGCCCGTGCAAAGCGTCAATCCGTTCGACGGCGACGGGCAGCCGGCGAGGATCGCCCGCGCATCTTCAGCGCTCGACACCACGCGCGGGAGGCCGAAGATCGGGAAAGGCGGATCGTCAGGGTGGATCGCCAGCCTGACGCCTTCTTCCTCGGCGACCGGCACGACTTCGCGCAGGAAAGCCATGAGATTGCCGCGGAAATCCTCGCGGGACATTTCGGCATATACGGCGAGCGCGCGGCGGAAACTGTCGCGATCGTAGATGAATTCGCGCGCCGGCACCCAGCCAATCAGGTTCTTTTCCAGCCGCGCTAGATCGCTTTCGCTCATCTTTGCTAGCCGCGCACGGGCCGCCTCGATGCGCTCGGCCGGATGTTGGGCTTCGGCGCCGGGGCGCTTCAGGACAAGAACGTCATAGGCGCAGAATTCGACCATATCGAAGCGCAGCGCCGTGCCGCCATGCGGCATCGGATAGTCGAGATCCGTGCGCGTCCAGTCGGTGATCGCCATGAAATTGTAGCAGACGGTTTCGATGCCGGCCGCGGCGACCGCCCGGATCGAGGCCTTGTAGTTCTCGATCAGTTCGCGATAGCGGCCGGTACGGGTCTTGATGTCCTCGTGGACAACGATGCTTTCGACCACGTCGAAGGTCAGTCCACTGGCTTCGATCTCGGCCTTGCGTTTGAAAACCTCATCCTGCGGCCAGGCGCGGCCGTCGTTCAGGTGGTGCAGCGCGCTGACCACGCCGACTGCGCCGGCCTGCCGGATATGGGAGAGCTTTACGAGGTCGTCGGGGCCGAACCATCGCCAGGTCTGTCTCAAGATCGAACTCCATCGAGTGAGGCCATCGCGGCCGTAGCGCCCTTGCCGCGCAGGGTTTCGAGATGCGCCGCCGTGATTTCCGTCAGCCGCCCGCGATGCGCCGACCCCTTGGCGAAGCCGGCGAGGTCGAATACAGCGTCCGCCGTTTGGCGTGCTGACAAGTTGCGTGAGAAAATCGCTGCAAGACCTTCATCCAGCGGGTCGGTGAAGTGGCTGGCGGGCAGCACATCTCCCCTCGCCTCGGCGGCGGCAATCCATGCAGCGACAGCGAGCATGAGGTGATCGGCGGAAGCGCCGGCGGCAACGCGCTCCAGTGCCGAGGCGACGATGCGCTGCGGCAGCTTTTGGCTGCCGTCATTGGCGATCTGCGCAGTGCGATGGGCGAGCGCTGTATTGGCGAAGCGTGCCGCGAGTTCGGCGGTATAGGCCTGCGGGTCCAGCCCCGCCCCTTGCGGCAGCGTCGGGATGGCTTCCGCCCAGAGGCCGTCGACGAATTTCCGGATGGCCGGATCGGCGAACGCCGCCGCCACCGTTTCATGGCCGCTCAGAAGGCCGAGATAGGCGATCGACGAATGCGAGCCGTTGAGGAGCCTGAGCTTCATGTCCTCGAAGGGCGTCACGTCGCGCACCATGGTGACGCCGAATCTTTCCCATGCCGGCCGGCCGGCCGGGAAATCGTCTTCGACCACCCATTGGCAGAATGGCTCGGTCATCACCGGCCAGGCGTCGGCAACGCCGAGTTCGGCGGCAACGCGGGCGCGGTCGGCCTCGGTGGTCGCCGGCACGATGCGGTCGACCATGCTCGACGGGAAAGCCACGTCGTCGCGGACGAAGCGCGCCAGGTCCGCGTCGCGCAATTCGGCGAACTGGATGAGAAGCCGGCGCAGCGTCGCGCCGTTGGCGGGAAGGTTGTCGCAGCAGAGCACTGTGAACGGCGGCGTTCCAGCAGCCCGGCGGCGAACCAGCGCTTCGAGCAGGAAGCCGTGTGCGGTCCTGGGCGCGCCGGGATTGGCGAGATCGGCGATGATGTCGGGATGCGAAGCGTCGAGATCGCCGGCGGCGTTGCGCAGATAGGCCTTTTCGGTGACCGTCAGGGTGACGATGCGGGTTCGCGGATCGGCCATGGCATCGAGCAGCGCCGACGGATTTTCCGGAGCCACGAGCAGCGACAGGATAGAGCCTACGACGCGCAGGCTCTCCTTCTCGCCGCTGCGCACGGCGAGAGTATAGAGCCCGTCTTGGGGATCGAGCGCGTCGCGCGTATCGCTGCTGCGCAGCGAAGCGCCGACAATGCCCCAGCCTGTTTCGCCGCTACCGAGGCAGTCGTCGACATAGGCGGCCTGGTGCGCGCGGTGGAAGGCGCCAACGCCGAGATGCACGATACCCGGAGTGATTTGGGCGCGGTCGTAGAAAGGTTTGAGAACGGTTGTGGGCAGGCGGCTCAGCGACCGGCTGGACAGGCGCTCAGTCATTCCGCTCCCCTTCCGCAATCGGCGCACGAATTGCCATGCTTACCCCTCCCGAAGCTCGAAATCGGCTCCGGGATTACACAAGCGCCGGAGCAAAGTCATCATACAAAAGTATATTTTTTGTATGTTGACATGACGCCGCTTGATCCATACCAAACTTCGGATGGTCAGGGAGGGCCTTCCAAGAAACATGAGCGCGTTGATCGACCCGGACCTGTTGTTTCCCGTCGAGGCAGGCGCGCGCCTGATCGCCCGGCAATTATATGCCGGCGTGGCCAAGCTGCCTATCATCAGCCCGCACGGCCATACCGATCCGCGCTGGTTTGCCGAGAACGCCAATTTTTCCGACCCGGCGCAGTTGCTCATCGTTCCCGATCATTATGTCTTCCGTATGCTGTTCAGCCAAGGCGTTCGGCTGGAGGAGCTCGGCGTTCCGAGCTTGGATGGTAGTTCGGTCGAGACCGACGGCCGAAAGATCTGGCGGCGTTTCGCCGAGAATTTCTTCCTCTTCCGAGGCACTCCCACCCGCCTCTGGTTCGACTATGTGCTTTCCGATGTGTTCGACATAACCGAGCCGTTGAGCGCCAGGACTGCCGACGCGCATTACGACCGCATTGCAGAACTGCTGGCCCGCGACGAATTCCGCCCGCGCGCGCTGTTCGAGCGCTTCAACATCGAGGCGATTGCCACCACAGAGGGCGCGCTCGACGATCTTCGCTGGCACAAGATGATCCGCGAAAGCGGCTGGGCCGGGCGCGTCGTCACCGCCTACCGGCCGGATGCGGTCATCGATCCCGACTTCGAAGGCTTTGCCGCCAATCTCGACCAGTTCGGCGAGATCACGGGCTGTGATACCGGCGCGTGGCGGGGCTATCTCGACGCCCATCGCGCGCGCCGCGCCTATTTCAAGAGTTTCGGCGCGACCTCGTCCGACCACGGCCACGCCACGGCAGAAACCGCCAATCTGTCGGATGCCGCGGCCGAGGAACTCTTTAACCGCATCCGCCGCGGCTCCTCCGAAGAGCGCGAACGCCGCCTCTTCCGCGCACAGATGCTGACCGAAATGGCCAAGATGAGCCTGGACGACGGCCTGGTGCTGCAGATCCATCCAGGCTCCTGGCGCAACCACTCGCCCGCAATCTACAAAAAATTTGGGCGCGACAAGGGCTTCGACATACCGACCCGGACCGATTATGTCAGCGCGCTGAAGCCGCTGCTCGACTGCGTAGGCACCGAACCCGATCTCACCGTCATTGTCTTCACGCTCGACGAAACCAGCTACGCGCGCGAACTTGCGCCTCTGGCCGGCGTCTATCCGGCGCTGAAGCTTGGCCCTGCCTGGTGGTTCCACGACAGCCCCGAGGGCATGCGCCGCTTCCGTGAGATGACGACCGAAACCGCCGGATTCTATAACACCGTCGGCTTCAATGACGACACAAGGGCATTCCCATCCATACCGGCACGCCACGACATTGCGCGCCGGGTCGATTGCGCATTCCTCGCACGCCTCGTGGCCGAGCATCGCCTGGCCGAAAGCGAGGCGCACGAGCTTGCGCAGGAACTGGCCTATGGGCTCGCAAAGCGCGCCTACAGGCTCTAGCCGAACACCAATATGCAAAAGGGAGGATACCATGTTGCATTTCACTAAATTCGCGGCGGCGACGTTCGCCGCGGCATCTCTCATGATCGGAGCGGCCAGCGCCCAGACCGTGCTGCGCTCGTCCGACACCCATCCGGACGGCTATCCGACCGTGGAAGCGGTCAAGTATTTCGGCGAACTCGTGAAGGAGCGCACCGAGGGCCGCTATTCGGTCGAAGTGTTCCACTCCGCCCAGCTTGGCGAGGAAAAGGACACGATCGAGCAGGTTCGTTCGGGCGTGATCGATCTGAACCGCGTCTCGATGGGCCCGTTCAACGGCCTCATTCCCGAGACCACGGTTCCGTCCCTGCCCTATATCTTCCGCTCGGTCGACCATATGCGCAAGGTGATGGACGGCGAGATCGGCGAGGAAATCTTGGCCGCGTTCGAGCCGCATGGCGTCATCGGCCTTGCGTTCTACGATGGCGGCGCGCGCTCGTTCTACAATTCCAAGAAGCCGATCGAGTCCAAAGAAGACCTGCAGGGCATGAAGTTCCGCGTCATGCAGTCCGACATCTTCGTCGACATGGTCAACGCGCTCGGCGCCAACGCCACGCCGATGCCCTATGGCGAAGTTTATTCCGGCATTGAGACGGGTGTCATCGACGGCGCGGAGAACAATTTTCCGAGCTACGATACCGCCAAGCATGCCGAAGTCGCCAAGTTCTATTCGCTCGATGAACACCTGATCGTGCCGGAAGTGCTGGTGATGGCCAAGTCGACCTGGGACAAGATGACGCCCGAGGATCAGGCGATCGTCAAGCAGGCTGCGAAGGACAGCGTCGCCAAGCAGCGCGAACTCTGGGACGCCAAGGAGAAGGAGTCCCGCGCCATCGTCGAGGCCTCCGGCAGCACGATCACGACGCCCGACAAGCAGCCCTTCATCGACGCGATGGGTCCGGTCTACGAGAAGCACGTGACCGATCCGAAGCTGAAGGATCTCGTCGAGCGCATCAAGGCCGTCCAATAAGCCTTTGAAACGGCGGGGGGGGGCGC
>NZ_AHAM01000105.1 GCF_000236565.1 Mesorhizobium alhagi CCNWXJ12-2
TGGCAACTGGTTTCATGGCCAGCCCGGCTTCGGCCTATATGGTCTATGTCTCGAACGAAAAGGATAACACGGTCAGCGTCGTCGATTCGGCCACGATGGAAGTGGTCAAGACGATCAATGTCGGGCCGCGGCCGCGCGGCATCACCATCTCGCATGACGGCAAGCTGATCTATCTCTGCGCCAGCGACGACGACACGATCGAGATCATCGACACCGCCACGCACGAGATCGTCGGATCGCTGCCGTCGGGGCCGGACCCCGAACTGTTCGTGCTCTCGCCAGACGGCAAGACGCTCTATGTCGCCAACGAAGACGACAATCTTGTCACCGTGATCGACCTCGAAAGCAAAAGGGTCCTTGCCGAGATCCCTGTCGGCGTGGAACCGGAGGGCATGGGCGTCAGCCCGGACGGCAAGACCATGGTCAACACGTCCGAGACGACGAACATGGCGCATTTCATCGATACGGCGACCAACGAGATCACCCACAACGTGCTGGTGGACGCCCGCCCGCGCTTCGTGGAATTCACCCCCGACGGCTCGGAAGCGTGGGTCAGCGCTGAGATCGGCGGGACGGTCTCGGTGATCGACAACGAGACGCGCGAGATCAAGCACAAGATCACCTTCGAGATCCCCGGCCTACGCGCCGAATCGATCCAACCGGTCGGCGTGCGCATCACCGCCGACGGAAAAAAAGCATATGTCGCGCTCGGCCCCGCCAACCGTGTGGCGGTCATCAACACCGAGACCTACGAGGTGGAGAAATACGCGCTGGTCGGCCAGCGCGTCTGGCAACTGGCGTTCACGCCCGACCAGAAGACCATCATTTCGACCAATGGCGTTTCGAACGACATCACTTTCATCGACGTTGAGACCGACGAGCCGGTGCAGTCAGTCACGGTCGGCGCGCTGCCCTGGGGCGTCGTCGTATCGCCGAACTAGTTCATTAAAATTTCAGCAGAAGGGTAGGAAAAAATGAGGAATTTTCGGGCAATCGCCTTCGCCGCGCTGGTCGGACTGGCCGCCGCCGCGCAGGGCCAAGTCTGGGCACAGGACAATGACGACGACGATGATGATGCGGCCGCGGCTAGCACGGAGCAAGCACCGGCCGAGAAGCCGACGCGCGCCAGCAAGGACGTTCCGGAACTCATCCTCGGCACCAAGGACGACCAATTCACGGCCAACCAGAAGGATTTCGAGCTGATCGCCGGGCAAGGCTATCGCTGGAAGATCTCGGCGGCGGGCGGGCTGGAATACAAATTCCACACCGATCTTTTCCGCAATGTCTGGATGAACCAGATCGTCATCAACGATCTCGAGGTGCATATGAACGGCGCGCCGGCATGGCTGGAATACGACGCCGACGGGACGATCCAGGTCCAGTTCACCACCGTCCGCCCCGGCATCTACACCTGGTCGGTTCCCGATCTCGCCGACCGGGGCATGAAGGGTACGATTACGATTAAATAGTGCCACAATCCGCGCGCCGGGATGGCCGGCGCGCGCCTCGTGAACAGGGAGGAATCGACCGGGTGCAGCATATGAGGACAGGCAGGGGAGCGGACGGCGTGGCGGCTCTCGACGTCGCCGCGGTCAGCCATTCCTACGGTCCGAAGCGGGCGCTCAACGACGTTTCCTTCTCGATAGCGCCGGCCACCTTCACCGTTCTGCTCGGTCTCAATGGCGCCGGCAAGACGACGCTGTTTTCGCTGATCACCCATCTCTACGACACGCGCCACGGGTCGATCCGCATCTTCGGTCATGAGGTCGGCCGCAGTCCCGGCGAAGCGCTGAGACGGCTCGGTATCGTGTTTCAGGCGCGCACGCTCGACCTCGATCTCACGGTCTACCAGAACCTCTCCTACCATGCTTCGCTGCACGGCCTGGGCTCGACCGAGGCGAGGCGGCGCATCGACGCGCTGCTCGCGCAGGTCGAGATGAGCGATCGCCTGCGCGACAAGGCGCGGAGCCTGTCGGGTGGACAGATGCGGCGCATCGAAATCGCCCGCGCGCTGCTGCACCGTCCGCCGCTCCTGCTGCTCGACGAGGCGACAGTCGGGCTGGATGTCCAGTCGCGGGCTGGCATTCTGGCCAGCATCCGAAAGCTGGTCGAGACGGAAGGCATCAGCGTCTTCTGGGCGACGCACCTGATCGACGAGGTCGACGATGGCGACCACGTCGTGGTGCTTTCCCAAGGCAATCTGGTCGCCAAGGGCTCCGTCGCCGAAGTGGTGCGGACGACCGGCACGAAGAGCATCGGCGAGGCTTTTTCGAAGCTCAGCCACAAGGCTCCGGCCGCCGGCGCGGAGGAACCGTCATGAGTCCCCTGCCCGCAAAAGCCGTCGAGACGGAAGTTGCAGCGCTGCCGGCACCGGGCTTCGGCCTCGCCGCCTATCTCATCTGCCTGAAAGGCATCCTCATCCGCGAGGGGCTGCGCTTCCTCAACCAGCGCGAACGCTTCATTTCCTCGCTGGTGCGGCCGCTGCTGTGGCTTTTCATCTTTGCTGCGGGTTTCCGCCAGGTGCTCGGCGTCTCGATCATCCCGCCCTACAAGACCTACGTGCTCTACGAGGTCTATATCACGCCCGGCCTTTGCGGCATGATCCTGCTGTTTTCCGGCATGCAATCATCACTGTCGATGGTCTATGACCGCGAGATGGGGAACATGCGGACGCTGCTGGTCAGCCCCTTCCCGCGCTGGTTCCTGCTGGTCTCGAAACTGCTCGCCGGCGTCACTGTGTCGATCGCGCAGGTCTATGTATTCCTGGGCATCGCCTGGTTCTGGGGCATCAAGGCGCCGCCGATCGGCTATTTGCTCGTGCTCCCGGCGCTGTTCCTGGCCGGCGTGATGCTCGGCGCGCTGGGGCTGCTGCTTTCCTCGATGATCAAGCAGCTCGAGAATTTCGCGGGCGTGATGAACTTCGTGATCTTCCCGATGTATTTCGCCTCGCCAGCGCTTTATCCGCTGTGGCGGATCCAGGAATCGAGCCCTCTGCTCTACAAGATCTGCCTGGCCAACCCATTCACCTATGTCGTCGAACTGATCCGCTTCGCCTTCTATGGCCAGGTAGAGTGGTTTTCGCTTGCGGTCGTCGCCGGTTGCACGGTGCTGTTCCTCGGCGGCGCGATCATAGCCTACGATCCCTCGCGAGGCCTGATGAACCGCAAACAGGATACGGGAGGAAACGCCTGATGCGCAAAACGAGCCTTGTCCGTGGCTTGGCCCTGGCCGCCTTGCTCTTGCCGGCGGCGAGCGCGGCGTTGGCCGCAATGAACACCGATCCCAACTGGCCCTGCATACAGCGCAAGGTGCCGGAACTCTCGCTCGGGCAGATCTGGAACGGGCCGGAATTGCCGCCAACGGCAAAGAACTGGGCGCAGGACCCGGAAATCCCGGTGCTGGTCGATGAACTGGCGGCCCGGCGGGTTCCGATCGAGGAGGCGCAAGGGCATATCCGCGAATTCGCCGCTGGATTGCCGGCGGACCAGAAGAAGCCCCGCATGACGATGCTGGTCCAGGGACTGTTCGACCACATGAACGCCGAGCGCTCGCAGGTCATTTCCGGCATCGCGCGCTATGCACGCAACCAGCTCGAACTGGCGGCACGGCTGCGCAAGGAAGCCTCGGAGGTCGACGCCTTGCGCGCGAAACCGGATGCCGACGCCAATGAGATCGCGCTGCGCACCGACCGGCTGACCTGGGAAACCCGAGTATTCGAGGAGCGCGTGCAGTCGCTGACCTATGTCTGCGAAGTGCCGACGCTGATCGAGCAGCGGCTTTATGCGCTGGCAAAGACGGTCGCCGAGTTGCTGAATAGCGAATAGCGAATAGCGAATAGCGAATGAGATCGCAGAGACGATTTGCTGGCCGCAAGCATTTTCCCTATTCGCTACTCCCTACTCCCTACTCGCTCACCACTCGCTCCTCCGGATACAGCTTGCCGAACAGCGGCAGGTACATGGCGCCCTTGCGCATCAGGAACTCATGGAAGGCGGCCATGGCCGGCGAGATCGCACGGTCCGTGCGCATGACGGCGAACCATTGCCGGCGGATCGGCATGCCGACCACATCCAGGATCACGAGGCGGCCGGTTTCCACCTCGGAAGCGACGGTGTGGGCCGAGATGAAGGCGATGCCAAGTCCCGCCATGACCGCCTGCTTGATCGTCTCGTTCGAACCCATCTCCACGCCGAGGTCGTCTATGCGGCCGGGTACTTCGCTCAGAAAAATCTCCAGTGAAATGCGCGTGCCTGAGCCTGCCTCGCGGATCAGAAAATGCTCCTCGGCGATGCGTTCCTTGGAAATGTCCCGCTCCTTGGCCAGCGGGTGTTCAGGCGGGGCGATGATGACCAGCGGATGGTCGCCGAAGGCCGATGCCCGGACCGGCACGTCCTTGGCCGGACGCCCCATCAGCGCGATATCGACGTCGTGATTCCTGAGGCTGGCGATCGTCTCGGCGCGGTTGCCGATGGCGAGCCTCATGTCGATGTCGGGATATTCCTTCATGAAAGCGGCCATCATGCGCGGCGCGAAATATTTCGCCGTGGAGACCACGCCGAGTTTCAGGCTGCCAGTGCGCACGCCCTTGATCGCGTCCATCTGGTCTTCGAGTAGACGCAGCCGCTCCTCGATCACCTGCGCCGCATCGATGAACGCGAGGCCTGCGGCAGTGGGACGCATGCCGCTCGCCGTCCGGTCAAACAGCGACAATCCGATCTCTTCCTCCAGTTGTCGCAACTGGATTGTCACGGCCGGGGCGGAAAGCGCCAAGGCCTTGGCGGCGCTGACAATTTTGCCTTGGTTGGCGATCGCCTGAACCGCCTTGAGCTGCTTGAGGGAGACGTTTCTCATGGCTCATACTAAATTTCCCTTAGTGCCGTCGTAAAGCTATTAAATTTTACTTATCCACCAGTTGTGCGACCTTTGTCGTGAGCCGTCACCCCGTTTGAGACGCGGCCGGCTCGGGAGGTCACGATGACAACGGCTACGCTCGGTGCATTTCTGAATTCCTATGTCGGCCAGGGCGACAGCCTTCGCTCGGCCGTAGCGGCCACGATCCATCAACTCGCCGAAGCCGCCATCAAGATCCGCCACGTCATCAATCAGGGGGTTCTCGGCGCGGCGTTTGCCGGCACGCGCGGCGCGAATGCCGACGGCGACATCCAGAAGGACCTGGACGTTTTCGCCGACGATATCTTCCTCGACGCCATGCGCCACGCGCCTGTCGCGCTCTATGCGTCCGAGGAACTTGAGCAGCCGGTGCTGCTTAACGGGGAAGCGCCGCTGGCCGTCGCCATCGACCCGCTCGACGGTTCCTCGAACATCGACACCAACGTGTCGATCGGAACGATTTTTTCGCTTCTCCCTGCAACTGGCGCGCCGGGCGCAAATCCGGCCGCCGTTTTTTTGCAGGCGGGAACGAACCAGATCGGCGCCGGCTTCTTCATCTACGGGCCTCAGCTTGCACTGGTGCTGTCGCTCGGCAGCGGCACCCATATCTTCGTGCTCTCGTCCAGGCTCGGCTCCTTCGTCCAGGCCTATGAGAGCCGCATCATTCCGGACCGCACGCAGGAATTCGCCATCAATGCCGCCAATTACCGGCACTGGGACGAGGCGGTCAGGCTCTATATGGACGATTGCCTGAAGGGCAGCGAAGGCCCACGCGAGCGCGATTTCAACATGCGCTGGATCGCCTCGCTGGTCGCCGATTGCTATCGCATCCTGATCCGCGGCGGCATCTTCCTTTACCCGGGCGACAATCGCAAAGGCTACCATCACGGACGGCTGCGGCTGGTCTACGAGGCCAACCCGATCGCTTATCTTGTCGAGCAGGCCGGCGGCGCCGCGACCGACACCGTCACCCGCATCCTCGACCTGGAGCCGGAGAGCCTGCACCAGCGGACCCCCGTGGTGTTCGGCTCGTCGCGCGAGGTCCACCGCATCGCCCGCTATCACACCGAGCCGTCGAGCATCGGCGAACGCGCCCCGCTGTTCGGCAATCGCGGCCTGTTCCGCGCCTGAGGTCCGTCAGATGTCAGCCAAGCACCCCATCATTTCGATCACGGGCTCTTCCGGGGCGGGAACGACCTCGGTCAAGCGCATCTTCGAGCAGATCTTCCGTCGCGAGAAAATCGAGGCTGCCTTCATCGAGGGCGATGCGTTTCACCGCTACGACCGCGCCGGTATGAAGGAAAAAGTCGCAGAAGAAGAAGCAAGTGGCAATCCGAACTTCACCCATTTCAACGTCGCCGCCAATGAGCTCGAGACGCTGCAGGAAGTGTTCGAGGAATATGGCCGCAAGGGAACCGGCAAGACCCGCACCTACGTCCATGACGAGGAAGAAGAGAAGCTTTACGGCACGCCGCCCGGAGCTTTCACCGAATGGCGCGATTTCGGCCCGAGCGACCTGCTCTTCTACGAAGGTCTGCATGGCTGCGCGGTGACCGAGAAGGTCGACCTGGCAAGACACGCCGATCTGAAGATAGGCGTCGTGCCCGTCATCAATCTCGAATGGATCCAGAAGATCCATCGCGACCGGGCGACTCGGGGCTATTCCACGGAAGCCGTCATGGATGTGATCCTGCGGCGGATGCCGGACTATGTCCGCTACATCGTTCCGCAGTTTGCGCTCACTAACATCAACTTCCAGCGCGTGCCGATCGTCGACACGTCGAACCCGTTCATCGCCCGCTGGATACCGACACCGGACGAATCGATGCTGGTCATACGCTTCGCCAATCCGCGCGGCATCGATTTTCCCTACCTGCTTTCGATGATCCACGACAGCTTCATGTCGCGCCCGAATTCCATCGTCGTGCCGGGGAACAAGCTGGATCTCGCAATGCAGCTGATCCTGACCCCGCTCATCCTGCAACTGATCGAACGCAAGCGGCGTGTGTCTTGAAGGAGGAAATGATGGTCTCTCGTCAAGTGCCCACAGTGCGGCCAGTCCTCTTCTCCCCGTCCTTCACGGGGAGAAGATGCCGGCAGGCAGATGAGGGGCGGCGCGAACATGTAAAGGCCGGCGCTGCCCCTCACCCTTACCCTCTCCCCGTGAAGTACGGGGAGAGGGGGGCGTCCGCGCTGAGCCTCTCAACCGCAAGCCGCCAGAAGCTTTCAGCGATTGTGCGCCGCCTTCAACATACCCTCGAAATGCTGGCGCAGGCGCTGGCGAACTTCCTCTCGCCGGCGACAAGAGGCTGGCCCGAAGGGCCGGGCGAAGAAGCGCCAATTCGAATCCGGGATGCGTCCGGCCACGGCGCGCCGAAGTGGAGGAATTTCTCATGAGCCAAGCCACCGCAATCAAGGCCGCTCCCGAAACGGCCGTCTCCGAACGCGATATGGCCAACGCCATCCGCGCGCTGGCGATGGACAGCGTGCAGAAGGCGAACTCCGGTCATCCCGGAATGCCGATGGGCATGGCGGATGTGGCGACGGTGCTGTTCAACCGCTTCATCACGATCGACCCGTCGAAGCCGGACTGGCCCGATCGCGACCGTTTCGTGCTTTCGGCCGGCCATGGTTCGATGCTGCAATATGCTCTGCACTATCTCCTCGGCTATCCCGACATGCCGATCAGCGAATTGCAGCGCTTCCGCCAGCTCGGCAGCCGCACTGCCGGCCACCCGGAATACGGCCACGCACTGGGGATCGAGACGACGACCGGCCCGCTGGGCCAAGGCATCTCCACCGCCGTCGGCATAGCGCTGGCCGAGCGCATGCTCGCCGCCCGCCATGAGCCCGAACTCGTCGACCACTACACCTATGTGATCGCCGGAGACGGCTGCCTGCAGGAGGGCATAAGCCACGAGGCGATCGACCTCGCCGGGCATCTGAAGCTCAACCGGCTTATCGTGTTATGGGACGACAATTCCATTTCCATCGACGGCCCCACCCCCCTCTCCACGTCGATGGACCAGCCGGCGCGCTTCGCCGCCGCCGGCTGGCACGTTCAGTCGGTCGACGGCCACGACATGGAGGCCGTCGCCGAGGCGATCGAGTCGGCGCGGCGCTCCGATCGTCCCTCGCTGATCGCCTGCAAGACGGTGATCGGCAAGGGCGCGCCAAACCTTGGTGGCTCAGAAAAGACGCATGGCGCGCCGCTGGGGGATGCCGAGATCGCGGCAACACGCGAAAACATCGGGTGGGTGCATGCACCCTTCGAGGTACCGGACGAGTTACTTCGGGCCTGGCGCGAGGTCGCGGAGCGCGGCCAGCTCGCGCGGCTCGAGTGGGAACGGAGGCTGACCGCTTCGCCGCGGCGCGCCGAGTTCGAAAGCGCGATCTCCGGCGCGCTGCCGGACGCCGTCTTCGAAGCGCTTTCGACTTTCCGCAAGGAACACGTCGAGAAGGCGACCAAGGTCGCAACCCGCAAGGCGTCTGAAATGGCGCTCGGCGCGATCAACGAGGCGACCGACATGACCGTCGGCGGCTCCGCCGACCTCACACACTCGAACCTCACGATCACCAAGGGCATGAACCGCATCGCGCCGGGCGACTATGCCGGCCGCTACATCCATTACGGCATCCGCGAGCACGGCATGGCCGCGGCCATGAACGGCATCGCGCTGCATGGCGGCTTCATCCCTTATGGCGGGACATTCCTCTGCTTCGCCGACTACGCGCGGGGCGCGATGCGGCTCTCGGCGCTGATGGGCCAGCGGGTCATCTATGTGATGACGCATGATTCCATCGGCCTCGGCGAAGACGGCCCGACGCACCAGCCCATCGAGCACCTGGCGATGCTGCGCGCTACGCCGAACCTCAACGTCTTCCGCCCGGCCGACATCATCGAGACGGCGGAATGCTGGGAGCTGGCGCTGAAGAGCGAGAACCGGCCGAGCGTGTTGGTGCTTTCGCGCCAGAACCTGCCGATGCTGCGTCAGGCGCATACGGACGAGAAAGTCTCGGCGCGCGGTGCATACCTGCTGCGCGAACCGGCCGGACACCGCGCCGTGACGCTGATCGCCACCGGCTCTGAGGTCGAGATCGCCGTTTCGGCCGCCGAAAGACTGCATGCCGAGCATGGCATCGCGGCCGCGGTCGTCTCGATGCCATCTTGGGAACTGTTCGAGGAGCAGGACGACGAATACCGCCGCGCAGTCCTCGGCTCGGCTCCGCGTGTTGCCGTCGAAGCCGCAGCCCGGCTCGGCTGGGACCGCTGGATCGGCGACAACGGAGTCTTCGTCGGCATGACCGGTTTCGGCGCCAGCGCCCCTGCCCCCGATCTCTACCGGCACTTCGCCATCACGCCCGAAGCAGTCGCCGAAGCGGCTCGCAAGCTTGTCATCTGAGGAGACCCGCCAATGGCCCGTATCACACTTCGCCAGCTTCTCGACCACGCAGCCGAACACGGCTACGGCGTGCCGGCGTTCAACATCAACAACATGGAACAGGGCCTCGCCATCATGGAGGCCGCCAAGGCATGCGACGCGCCGGTGATCATCCAGGCATCGCGCGGCGCTCGCAGCTATGCCAATGACATAATGCTGGCCAGGATGATCGATGCGCTGGCCGAGATCTATCCGCAGATCCCGGTTTGCATGCACCAGGACCACGGCAACGACGAAGCAACCTGCCTGACCGCGATCCGCCACGGCTTCACCTCTGTGATGATGGACGGCTCTCTGGAGGCCGACGCCAAGACCCCGGCGAGCTACGAGTACAATGTCGCGATCACCGAGCGCGTGGCGCGGATGGCGCATTGGGTCGGCGCTTCGGTGGAAGGCGAACTCGGCGTGCTCGGCTCGCTCGAAAGCGGCCACGGCGAGGCCGAGGACGGCCATGGCGCCGAAGGCGCGTTGTCGCACGACCAGTTGCTGACCGATCCTGACCAGGCCGTGGATTTCGTCATGCGCACCAAGGTCGACGCGCTGGCGATCGCCTGCGGCACCTCGCACGGCGCATACAAATTCACCAGGCAGCCCGACGGCGACATTCTGGCGATGCATGTCATCGAGGAAATCCACAACAAGCTGCCGAACACGCATCTCGTCATGCACGGCTCCTCCTCGGTGCCGCAGGAATTGCAGGACGTGATCAACAAATTCGGCGGTCGCATGCCGCAGACCTACGGCGTGCCGGTGGAAGAGATCGAGCGCGGCATCCGCCACGGCGTGCGCAAGGTCAACATCGACACCGATTGCCGCATGGCGATGGCCGGCCAGTTCCGCCGCATCGCCACGGAAAACCCGGGCGAGTTCGATCCGCGCAAATTCTTGAAACCGGCGATGGACGCCATGCGCGATCTCTGCCGCGACCGGCTCGAACGCTTCGGCGCCGCCGGCAACGCCTCCAGGATCAAGGTTATCGCGATGGACGAGATGGCCAAACGCTACGCCGCGGGAAAACTCGACCCTCAGATCGCAACCGCCAAGGCGGCTTGAGCAACCAGCAGGAGATTTTGCCATGAACAAGATGGACACACAGACGACTGGTACCCTCAAGGAAGGCAAGGAGCGCTATCGCTCCGGTGTCATCCCTTACAAGCAGATGGGTTACTGGGAGCCGGACTACCGGCCGAAGGACACCGATCTGATCGCGATGTTCCGCATCACTCCGCAGCCTGGCGTTGACCATGAGGAGGCGGCCGCCGCAATCGCAGGCGAAAGCTCGACAGCGACCTGGACCGTGGTGTGGACCGATCGGCTGACCGCCTGCGAACTCTATCGCGCCAAGGCCTATCGTTCCGAGCCGGTGCCGAACACCGGGCCTGGCACGAAGACCGAGCAGCAATATTTCGCCTACATCGCCTATGACCTCGACCTGTTCGAGCCCGGCTCGATCGCCAACCTCACGGCATCGATCATCGGTAACGTCTTTGGCTTCAAGGCGGTCAAGGCCTTGCGTCTGGAGGATATGCGCATCCCCGTCGCGTATCTCAAAACCTTCCAGGGCCCGGCGACTGGCATCGTGGTCGAGCGGGAGCGGCTGGACAAATTCGGCCGGCCACTGCTAGGCGCCACGACCAAGCCCAAACTCGGCCTCTCCGGCCGCAACTATGGCCGCGTCGTCTATGAAGCCCTGAAGGGCGGGCTCGATTTCGTCAAGGACGACGAGAACATCAACTCACAGCCCTTCATGCATTGGCGCGACCGCTTCCTCTACTGCATGGAGGCCGTGAACAAGGCGTCGGCCGCGACCGGCGAGGTCAAAGGCCACTATCTCAACGTCACCGCCGGCACCATGGAGGAGATGTACGAGCGCGCCGAATTTGCGAAGTCGCTCGGCTCCATCATCATCATGATCGACCTCGTCATCGGCTATACCGCCATCCAGTCGATGGCGAAGTGGGCACGCAGGAACGACATGATCCTGCATCTGCACCGCGCCGGCAACTCCACCTATTCGCGCCAGAAGAACCACGGCATGAACTTCCGCGTCATCTGCAAATGGATGCGCATGGCCGGCGTCGACCACATCCATGCCGGCACCGTCGTCGGCAAGCTCGAGGGCGACCCGCTGATGATCAAGGGATTCTACGACACGCTGCGCGAGGAGCGCACGCCGCAGAACCTCGAAACCGGCCTGTTCTTCGACCAGGAATGGGCTTCCCTCAACAAGGTTATGCCGGTGGCATCCGGCGGCATCCATGCCGGGCAGATGCATCAGCTCATCCACTACCTCGGCGAGGACGTGGTGCTGCAGTTCGGCGGCGGCACGATCGGCCATCCGGACGGCATCCAGGCCGGCGCTACGGCCAACCGGGTCGCGCTGGAAGCAATGATCCTCGCCCGCAACGAGGGCCGCGACTATCTGCGCGAAGGCCCGCAGATCCTCGAAGATGCGGCAAGGTGGTGCTCGCCGCTGAAGGCCGCGCTGACGACCTGGAAGGACGTCACCTTCAATTACGAATCGACGGACACCGCCGATTTCGTTCCGACCGCGACCCCGAGCTTCTAAGGACAGGAAGGACCACAGCCATGATGACCAATCCCGGAAACAAGGTCACCCAGGGGCAGTTCTCGTTTCTGCCGGACCTGACCGACACGCAGATCTCGGCGCAGATCAAATACGCCCTGAAGAACAACTGGGCAGTGAGCGTCGAATATTCCGACGATCCGCATCCCCGTAATACCTATTGGGAGATGTACGGCAATCCGATGTTCGACCTGAAGGATCCCGCCGGAATCCTGATGGAGGTCAATGCCTGCCGAAAGGCGTTGCCCAACATGTACATCCGCGTCACCGCATTCGATTCGAGCAAGGGATGGGAAGCGCCGCGCATGTCGTTCATCGTCAACCGGCCGCCGAACGAACCGGGCTTCCGCCTGCTGCGCCAGGAGCGCGATGGCCGCAGTCAGGGTTACACCATCGTTCCCTACGCGACCGATCGGCCGGAAGGCGAGCGATCATAGCGGCCGCTGCAACGCTGCTCTGGCGGCTGGAGCAGCGTTGCCGGGCGTTTACCCGCGCAACAGGAGGACGTCATGCTGAATAGCCTGGATCAGGCGGTCGTCGGCGACAGTGAAATGGTCGATCTGCAGGAGGAGTTCGAGGCATCGAGCATCGATGACGTGTTCGACAAGCTCGACCGTGAGCTTGTCGGGCTGAAACCCGTCAAAACACGCATCCGCGAAATCGCCGCGCTGCTGCTCGTCGACCGCTTGCGCCGCAAGTTCGGCATTTCCGCCGAAACGCCAACCTTGCACATGAACTTCACCGGCAATCCCGGCACCGGCAAGACCACGGTGGCGCTGCGGATGGCAGAGATCCTGCACCGGCTGGGCTATGTGCGCGAGGGACATCTGGTCTCGGTCACCCGCGACGATCTTGTCGGGCAATATGTCGGCCACACGGCGCCCAAAACGCGCGAAGTGATCAAGCGCGCGATGGGCGGCGTGTTGTTCATCGACGAGGCCTACTATCTCTACAAGCCCGAAAACGAGCGGGACTACGGCCAGGAATCGATCGAGATCCTGTTGCAGTGCATGGAAAATAATCGAGACGATCTCGTCGTCATCCTAGCCGGCTACAAGAACAAGATGGACCGCTTTTTCGACAGCAATCCGGGTATGCGCTCGCGCATTGCCCATCATCTCGATTTTCCCGACTATAGTCCCACCGAACTCAAATCAATCGCCGAAATCATGCTGGCTGGCCAGAATTACCGGCTGAGCGAAGGTGCAGCGGCGGCGCTGGAGGAATATATCCCTCTCAGAATGAAGCTGCCGCACTTCTCCAACGCTCGCTCGATCCGCAACGGGCTCGACCGGGCACGCCTGCGGCAGGCCAATCGTCTGTTCGCCGGGCGGGGCGAAAAGTTGACCAGGCTCGACCTGATCACCATAGAGGAACCGGATATTCGCGGCAGCCGGGTTTTCGTGGAAGGGAAGCTCGACGGCGATCCGGTTGACGGCACGGTTGCTTGAGACGTCGCAATCGGTAAGGCAATGTGACTGGCGAATGCCGTGCAATAAGGTGAGAACGAGATATGACCTCCCGCAGTATCATCGCCCCTTCGGTCCTATCCTGTGACTTCTCGCGGCTGGGCGAAGAAGTCGAGGCCGCCGCCGCAGCAGGCGCCGACTGGATCCATCTCGATGTGATGGACGGCCATTTCGTGCCCAACATCACTTTCGGCCCCCCGGTCATCAAGGCAATCCGCAACCGCACCGACAAAGTCTTCGACTGCCACCTGATGATCGCGCCCGCCGACCCCTATCTCGCGGCCTTCGCCGAAGCGGGCTGCGACATCATCACCGTGCATGCCGAGGCCGGGCCGCATCTCGACCGTTCGCTGCAGGCGATCAGGAATCTTGGCAAAAAGGCCGGCGTCTCGCTCAACCCATCGACGCCGGAAAGCGTCATCGAATATGTGCTTGACCGGCTCGACCTGGTTCTGCTGATGACGGTCAATCCGGGATTCGGCGGGCAGGCTTTCATTCCGTCGGTCGTGGAAAAGGTCAAGCGGGTCAAGGCGATGATCGGAAGTCGCCCGATCGACATCGAGATCGACGGCGGAGTGACGGCCGAGACCGCGCCGTTGGTCGCAGCGGCCGGCGCAAACGTGCTCGTAGCGGGTTCGGCAGTATTCAAGGGCGGGACCGAAGCCGCGTATCGCGCCAACATCGAATCAATAAGGGGCGCCGCTGACGACGCCATCAGGAAGGCAGCGTAAAACTTTCGACAGGAGGCGACGATGGCGGCAATCCCACCGGTCTGCGATTTCGGCTGGCCAGCAGTCGACGCCACGCTCCGCGGCGTCGACGGGAAAACTCACTCGATCTTCGATCAAGCCGGTCCCAACGGTCTGGTCGTGGCTTTCATCTGCAACCACTGCCCCTATGTCAAAGCGGTCATCGGGCGCATCGTCAGGGATGCCGAGGACCTCAAGGCCGACGGGATCGGCTTCGTCGCCGTCAATTCCAACGATGCGGAAGCCTATCCGGAAGATTCCTTCGCCAACATGAAGCTGTTCGCCGCGGCGCACGGTTTCAGCTTTCCCTATCTGTACGACGAGGACCAGGCCGTGGCGCGCGCTTATGACGCCGCCTGCACGCCGGATTTCTTCGGCTTCAACAACGAACTCACACTGCAATATCGCGGACGCCTCGACGCCTCGCGCAAGGAGGCCAGCGCATCCGATCTCCGTCGCGATCTTTTCGAAGCGATGAAACAGGTCGCCCGGACCGGCAACGGACCGAAGGACCAGATCGCCTCCGTGGGATGCTCTATCAAATGGAAGGAATCCGCATGAGTGGCAGCGATGAACCGTCGTTTCGATTGCCCAAGGCCATCCTGTTCGATCTCGACGGAACGCTGATCGACTCAGCGCCTGACATTACCTGCGCCGTCAACGAATTGCTGGACGGCAGAGGCTTGCCACCGCTGACGCTTCCGCAGGTCAAGTCGATGATCGGCAACGGCGTCGAAAAACTGGTCGAGCGGGCCTTTGCCGCCTCGGATCGGCCGCTGTCGAAAGCCGGGCTCGAGGAAGCCAATCGCGAGATGGCGCCGATCTATCGCCGCCATATCACCCGTTGGACACGCCCGATGCCGGGGGCGGCCGAAGCGCTGGCGCGATTGCACGTGGCCCGCATCCGGCTTGGCGTCGCCACCAACAAGCCGCAAGCCGCCACGCGCGAAATCCTGCTGCATTTCGGCATGCTTGAACGCCTTGGAGCGATTGTCGGCGGCGACGCCGTCACGCACAAGAAGCCGGCCCCCGAAGCCCTGCTGCTGGCGCTAGAACGCCTGGAGACCGCGCCGCAGGACGCCCTGATGGTAGGCGACAGCATTACCGACGTGGAAGCCGCACGGGCGGCGGGCGTGCCGGTTATGCTTATCCGCGGCGGCTATTCGCAGGTTCCAGTCGACGAACTCGGAGCGGACCTGGTCTGTGGCAGCCTGCTCGACCTGCCGGCAGTGCTGGACGGATTGCGCACGGCCGCCTGAAATTTCAGGTCAGATCCCAAACCGCGGCCGGGCCGACCACCAGAAGGGCCGGACCGGACGCAATTTATGCCTTCAGGGGAATTGCTTGAGATAAGCGATGATGTTGGCGAGGTCCTCGTCCTTCTTGAGGCCGGCGAACGCCATTTTCGTGCCTTTGACCATTGCCTTCGGGGCCTTGAGGTATTCGGTCAGTTTCGCATCGTCCCAGACCAGGCCGCCCTTGCCCGCCTCGACCATGGCCGGCGAAAATTTGAAGCCTTCAAGAGTGCCGGCGGTCCGGCCGATCACACCCTTCAGCGACGGTCCGATCTTGTTCTTGTCCTCGTCGGCGACATGGCAGGCCTTGCATTTGTTGAAGACCGTTTCGCCGGCGGCGGCGTCCTGAGCCAGGGAATGGCCCGCGGACAGGGTTACGATCGAGATTGCAGTTAAAAACGCGGCAACACGCATTGGCATTTCCTCATTGCTCGTCAGGGTGCCCTGGACGACGGCATGCCGGACCTCTCGCCGGCATGCGCGCGACGAAGCTAGACGGAGGGTTGAGGAAATCAACCGTATTTATTGCCACAGCCAGTCGCGGCGCCCTGTCCGTCCGTCTTTGTTGACGGCTCCGGAGCGAGCGCGTAGCTTCCCGCAATTCCGGCTTCCCATCGGGCACCTTGAGGAAATCCGGCTTAACGGGGTCTTGTCCAGAACGATGTCGGCCGAACGGCCGAGGCGGGCGACCCAGGACGGCGAAAAGGTGCTGCTATGGAAATGGTCGACCTCATATTGACGGTTTGCCTGACCGCCAATCCGACCGATTGCCGGGAGGAACATCTCTATTTCGAGAGCCGCGGCTCTCTCCTGCAATGCATGCTTCTTGCGCCCGCCGAGATCGCGAAATGGTCGTCGGAACATCCGACCCTGAAGGTGGTGCGCTGGCGGTGCGCTTTTCCCGATAAGGAGCGATCAATCTGATGCCGCTTGCGTTTATCAGCCTGGTCCCGTCCGCATGCGATAGCGGCGAGGGTATGCCATGGTGATTTCGAGGCGCGACGCGCTGCGCCTCGCGGCGCTGGGAACAGCCGGGGTGCTTTCGGCGGCCGGCGAGGCTCGCGCGGCGGCCAAGGTCCGCATAGGCGTCCTGAAATTCGGCACCGTCAGCTGGGAACTCGACACGCTGAAGCATCACCGATTCGACGCCGCCAACGGGATCGACCTTGAAATCGTGTACTTCGCCGGCGAGGACGCCACCAACGTCGCCATGCTGGCAGGCGAGATCGACATCATCGTCTCCGACTGGCTGTGGGTTTCGCGGCAGCGTTCGGAGGGTGGCGACCTGACACTGGCCCCCTACTCCACCGCGGTCGGCGCCATCATGGTCAGGGAGGAATCGCCGGTCCTGACGATCGCCGATCTGAAGCAGAAAAAAATCGGCGTCGCCGGAGGTCCGCTCGACAAGAGCTGGCTGCTCATCCAGGCGCTCGCCAGCCGCGACCACGGCCTGGACCTGGCCACATCTAACGAGGGCGTCTACGGCGCGCCGCCGCTGCTCTCGGAAAAGGCCATGCAGGGCGAACTCGATGCGGTGCTTAACTTCTGGCACTTTTGCGCCCGTCTCGAAGCCAACGGCTTTCGCCGGCTGGTCGGCGCCGACGAGGTAGCCAGGGCGCTCGGGGCTTCAGGCGCGGTGTCGGCGCTGGGCTACGTCTTCCACGAGAAATGGGCGGATGAAAATCCGGATGCCGCGAAAGGGTTTATCAAGGCTTCCACGGAGGCGAAGAGCCTCCTGGCCAGGTCGGACGCCGAATGGCTGCGCCTTGCTCCGATCGTGCGCGCCGAGGGCGCAGAACTGGAAAAGCTGCGCGACCGCTACCGCGAGGGCATTCCAGCGCGGCCGGTGACCGAGGAAGAGGCAGACGCGGGCAAGCTCTACCAGGTGCTCGCGAAAATCGGAGGCGAGAAGCTGGTCGGCCGCGCACTGGAAATGGCGCCCGGCACGTTCTGGGCCGGGCTGTCGAGATGACGGTGCCGGATGAGGACGGCCGGCTCGCCACGACGGGCACGGCGCTGCCCCTTCGCTCGGGCCGGCGCGCAATCGCGGTGCCGGCGATCACGACCGCTGCCTCGCTGTTTGGCCTGCTTCTCCTGTGGAGCTTCGCAGCCGGGGCTTGGCCCAGCCGCGCCTTTCCGCCGCCGGATCAGGTCTGGCAGGTGTTCGTCAACGACACCGCGACCGGCGAACTGCCTTATCACCTCGGCGTGACGCTCGGCCGGGTCGCGGCGGCGTTCGTCGTGGCGATGGTGATCGGCTCGGTCATAGGCGTTCTCCTCGGCATCCATCGCCGCGCGGACCAGTTCTTCAACCCGTGGGTCGTCCTGTTCCTCAATATCCCCGCGCTGGTCATTATCGTGCTTGCCTATATCTGGTTCGGCCTGAACGAGGCGGCGGCGATCGGCGCGGTGGCGGTGAACAAGATCCCGAACGTCATTGTGACAATGCGCGAAGGCGCAAGGGCGCTCGACCCGCGCTATGCGGAGATGGCCGCCGTCTATCGTTTCGGGCCCCTTGACCGGCTGCGGCACATCCTGCTGCCGCAGCTTCAGCCTTATCTCGCCGCAGCTTCGCGCTCCGGCATCGCCCTCATCTGGAAGATCGTGCTGGTCGTCGAGCTGCTCGGCCGCTCGAACGGCGTCGGCTTCCAGATCTATCTTAACTTCCAGCTCTTCGACGTCGCCGCCATCCTCGCCTATACGCTGGCGTTCGTGGCCGTCATGCTCCTCATCGAACTCCTCCTGGTGCAGCCCGTTGAACGACATGCAACCCGTTGGCGTCGCCGCCCCGCTTAGGGTCGACATCGCCGAAAAGACCTTCAGGTCCGCGGAAGGCGTCCCTGTGACGGCGCTGCAAGACCTTTCGTTCGAGGTCCGGCAAGGCGAATTCGCCTGCCTGCTCGGGCCGTCGGGCTGCGGTAAGACCACCACGCTGCGCATCCTGCTCGGCGTCGACACGGATTTTTCCGGCTCGTTCCAGTTGCCACAAGGCGGCTCGAACCGCATCGCCGCTGTCTTTCAGGAGCCGACGCTACTGCCATGGCGAACGGTCGAGCAGAACGTCCGGCTTGCCCTGCCGAAGACCATGAGAAACGCCGATCTCGACCGGCTGTTCGACAGTCTCGGCCTTGCTGGCATGCGCTCGCTGTTCCCTTCGGAACTGTCTCTCGGCCTGGCTCGCAGGGCGGCACTTGCGCGCGCCTTCGCCACCGAGCCGGCCGTTCTGTTCCTCGACGAGCCCTTCGTCTCGCTCGACGAGCCAACCGCCGAGCGTCTGCGGCATCTGCTGCTCAGCGTCTGGTCGGCGCGGCCGACGACGGCCCTGATGGTGACGCATAATCTGCGCGAGGCGCTCATGCTGTCGGACCGAATCATTGTCCTGTCGCCGCGGCCTGCGCATGTGATCGGCTATTTCGACGTCCGGCTGCCGCGGCACAATCGCAGCCCACAGGTGATGAGCGATCTTCTGCGCTCATTCCATCAGAAATTTCCCGGCGCGGTGTGAGGCGGAGCAACCATGCGGACCGATCTTTTCCGTCGCAGGCTTGTCACCGGGTTCGCCTGCATCGGCGTCGGCGCGGCGATGCCGTGCTGCCTTCCGCATCGGGCTCTGGCCGCCGCCACGCACCAGGACTTCGCGTTGAGCGAGATCGCCGACGGCGTCTTCGCCTTCCGGGGCAAGAACGAGTTGATGACCCCCGGCAATGAAGGCGCGATCTGCAATCTCGGGCTGGTGGTCGGCGCCGAGGCGGCGGCGGTGATCGACAGCGGCGGCAGTCTCGTCCAGGCGCGGGCCTTCATCGCTGCGATCAAGGAAGTAACCCCAAAACCGGTCCGCTTCCTGATCAACACCCACATGCATCCCGATCACATTTTCGGCAATGCGGCGTTCCGCGACGCAGGGGCGACGGTGATTGGCCATAAGAACCTGCCTCGCGCACTCGAGGCGCGCGGCGCGTTCTATCTGCGGAACTACCGCAGCCAGCTCGGCGAGGCGCTGATGGAAGGCATCGAGATCGTGCCACCGGGGCAGATAGTCGCCGATCGCTTCGAACTTGATCTTGGCGGCCGCGTGCTCGACCTGCGCGCGTGGAGTGCGGCGCATACGGACAATGACTTGACCGTCTATGATGCCGCGACCCGCACGCTGTTTGCCGGAGACCTCGTTTTCATGGAGCATCTGCCGACGCTGGACGGTTCGCTGCTCGGCTGGATCCGCCAGATGGATGCACTCGCGGCGATCGACGCGCAGCGTGTTGTGCCGGGCCACGGTCCGGTAGGCGCCGACTGGCCGGAGGCGCTGGAAGCGCAGCGCCGCTATTTCGAGGTGCTTGCCGGAGACATCCGCCAGGCAATCGCCGAGGGCCGGCCGCTCGCCGAAACCGTCAAGACCGCCGGCCGAAGCGAAGCGTCCAACTGGACGCTGTTCCACGAATACAACGAGCGCAATGCGACCGCCGCCTATGCCGAGCTGGAATGGGAATAGCCGCGTCGTGCTGCTGCAGGCCGTTTGCCAAGGCTTCGGCGAAGGATTATCATGCCGGCCTGCCTGGGCACCACCTTTCGAACCGGTGGAGGCACCGAAATGTTAGTCAGCGCGTACTCGAACCGGCGGCTCGCCATAGTCGCCGTGGCTTATCTCGTCGTCATGGCCGGTTCGCTCGTAGGCCTTTCTGGGCCGGCGGTGGCGCAGCAGTCCCCCACCTCCTCTGAAAAGATTTGGACGAGCCTGAAGGGCTACGTGTTCGGCGACCGGCCGATCCTCGCCGATACCGGCCTCATCCGCATCGAGGCGCCGAAGCGCGCGCAAGACGCAGCGCTGGTGCCGGTCGACATCTATATAGATCCCGCAAAGGCGCCGGACGGCGTTAAATCCGTGACCATGATCATCGATGTGAACCCCGCACCGGTAGCGGCGACGTTCCAGATCGGCAAGGATTCCGGCGTCACGCACCTGTCGACCCGTGTGCGCGTCGACGACTACTCCTATCTGCGCGCCATCGCCGAGACGCAAAGCGGCGAACTCCACATGTCGCAGACCTTCGTCAAGGCTTCTGGTGGATGCTCGGCGCCGGCGGTCAAGAACACGGACGAGGCGCTGGCCTCGATGGGGCAGATGAAGCTGCGCCAGTTCTCGCCGGCGACGGGCGAGACGGCGGGCAACGCGCCGGAACTGCAGCTGATGATCCGGCATCCGAACAATTCGGGCCTGCAGCGCGATCCGCTGACCCAGTATTTCATTCCGGCTCATTTCGTCCAGACTTTCTCGATTTCGCAAGGTGACCGGCTGATTCTTGCGATGGAAGGCGGAATATCGATTTCGGAAGATCCCAATTTCCGATTCGATTTTGCGCCTGGCGCCGGCGGCGAGATCAGGGTCGAAGCGACAGACACCGAGGGCAAGGTATTCAAAGACGAGTGGCCGCTCGAAGCGGCCGGGCTCTGATAGCCTGCTGCTTGCTGCCAGCCGTTCTGGTCTAAAAGCAGCGGATATCGGCCTCGGCCTGCGCGCGCTTCAGTTCGTTGCCCGCGGCCTTTGCCGGAGCGCTTTCGCGAAACAGGCCGCTCGCCTCGCCGGTCGTCTGTGCCATCTGCCTGAACGTCTCTGCCGCCTCGTAGCGCTCATAGGGGATGATCGAGGCTATAACATCGATCGAACACGAGCAGCGCTCCAGCGCCTGGCGCGTCTGTCCGTTTGATCTCATGCAGCCCAACACATAGTCGGCAAGCGCGGTCGTCGGGTAATCCCCTGCCGCTATCGATGGACCGGCGACGGTCAAGATCGAGGCCAAACAGAGCAGCAGGGTGAAAAATCGGGGCCGCCTTTTCATGCAGCGAATCCTCCATTGATGGTTCCCACATCCGTGCGGGATCACGGTCGCCCCAGTTGGCGACGTTTGAAAAAGCCAGTCAAGGCGTCCGTAGGACTGAAGGCCGCTCCTGGGTGCGTCAAAACGCCAATCATGAAACGATTTTGCAACGCACTCGTCGGTTCGCGTTCGCTATCAACAACCACGCCCCGTTACAGTGGGATGGATGCTGCGCGAACTAGTCGCTCCAAAACAACCGCTCGCATGCTCAACTAGGCAATACAAACAAGTAAAACCTAGAAGTTTTGCGACAATTTCTCCTTTTTCTCTACCCGAGAAATTTACCCATACGGCGAGAAAGGCAATATCAGTAGTCAACGATGCAAAAATCGTGCATCTATTCTCTGTTGTGCATTGCAACATATTATATATTGCATTGCAAAACAGATTACCCAGGTTTTTCGCTTGCCTGCCGCTTTGTTATGACATAGCCTTTCCCTGTTTCCGGCTTCAAGGGCGTCACCGTCATAGGGAGCGGCGACAGTCTTTCGTAGGCCAAGTGAGGTGGGCAGTAAAGGTGCCCTCTGCTCATCTGGCTTAGGTCGTGACACGCTGCCGGAAATACTTCCCACCACAGAATCGCTTGGGCAAGCCCTTGTGGGCTCAACGGTCGATTCCTGATTGTGACCCTCGGGAGGATATCATATGCGTGTATTCAGGAAAGCAATCTGTATACCATTTGCTGCGGCGTTATTGTGCGCCTCGGCAATTGGAGTTTCGGCCAATGAAGAGCTGATGAATCTATCGGCGGATGCCAAGAATTGGGCGATGCCGACGGGTGACTATGCCAACACCCGGTATTCGAAACTGAACCAGATCAACAAGGACAATGTGAAGGACCTGCAGGTCAAGTGGACATTCTCCACAGGCGTGCTGCGCGGCCATGAAGGCGGCCCTCTGGTGATCGGCGACGTGATGTACGTTCACACGCCGTTCCCGAATATCGTCTACGCTCTCGACCTCAAGAACGACGGAAAGATCCTCTGGAAATATGAGCCCAAGCAGGATCCGAACGTCATTCCGATCATGTGCTGCGATACGGTTAATCGCGGCGTCGCCTATGGTGACGGCAAGATCATTCTGAATCAGGCCGATACGACTGTCGTGGCGCTCGACGCCAAGACCGGCGAGGTCGTGTGGTCGGTGAAGAATGCCGAAACCGACGGCAGCAAGGGTGAGTCCGGCACCGCCGCACCGATGGTCTTCAAAGACAAGGTGCTTATCGGTGTTTCAGGTGCGGAATTCGGCGTCCGCGGCTGGATAGCGGCCTACAATCTCAGCGACGGTTCTCTCGCCTGGAAGGGCTATTCCACAGGGCCGGACTCTGAGACGCTGATGGATCCCGAGAAAACTACCCATCTCGGCAAGCCTGTCGGTCCCGATTCCGGCATCAGCACCTGGGAAGGCGAGCAGTGGAAGACCGGCGGCGGAACGACCTGGGGCTGGTTTGCCTTCGATCCGAAGCTAAATCTGGTTTACTACGGAACGGGCAATCCCTCGACCTGGAATCCCGTGCAGCGTCCGGGCGACAACCGCTGGTCGATGACCATATTCGCACGCGACGCGGATACGGGCGAGGCCAAGTGGGTCTACCAGATGACCCCGCACGACGAATGGGACTATGACGGCGTCAATGAGATGATCCTTGTCGACGGCATGGACATCGAGGGCCAGAGTCGCGACGTGCTGGTTCACTTTGACCGCAACGGCTTTGCCTACACTCTGGACCGTGCGAATGGCGAGCTTCTCGTCGCCAAGAAGTACGATCCGACGGTGAACTGGGCGACGGAAGTCGTTATGGATCCGGCGAGCGAGCAGTATGGCCGTCCGCAGGTTGTTGCCGATTACTCGACCCAGCAGAACGGTGAGGACACCAACACCACTGGTATCTGCCCTGCCGCTCTTGGAACGAAAGACCAGCAGCCGGCGAGCTATTCGCCGAAGACTGGTCTTTTCTACGTGCCGACAAACCATGTCTGCATGGACTATGAGCCTTACAAAGTAAGCTACACCGCCGGTCAGCCCTATGTTGGCGCGACAGTGGCGATGTATCCGACTCCCGACAGCCATGGCGGCATGGGCAATTTCATTGCCTGGGACGCGGCCAAGGGTGAGATCGTCTGGTCCAAGCCCGAGCAGTTCTCGGTCTGGTCCGGCGCACTTGCTACCGAAGGCGACGTTGTCTTCTACGGCACGCTGGAAGGCTACATCAAAGCGGTCGATACCGAAGGCAACGAACTCTACAAGTTCAAGACGCCTTCCGGCATCATCGGCAACATCAACACGTTCGAGCATGAGGGCAAGCAGTACATCGCCGTCCTGTCGGGTGTTGGTGGCTGGGCTGGCATCGGCCTCGCTGGTGGCCTTCTGGGAGCCGAAGGCGCCGCAGCCTGGCAGCAGGCGGTGGCAGGTGAGAGAGCTCCGACCGAGGAAGAACAATCCATCTCTACCGCAGGATTGGGTGCCGTCGGCGGCTACGCAGCGCTTGCCGATTATACGACGCTGGGCGGTCAGCTCACCGTCTTCGGCCTCCCGGATTGATATTCGGGAATATGGCACGGCCCAGGCCATTCACGAGGCCTGTGGCCTGAGAAACGAGAGCCCGGATCCCGGCGCTGCCGCCGGGCTCTCGATTTCGCCACGCAACCACAACACACCTGTCAACGCCGCATAGCGACAGCAAAGCTGTGTCGTGGCGAATAAGGAAGAGGTTTGAATGTCCGTTCGTAAAGTAGTTTCGGTCCTTGCTCTGCTTCTGCCGCTGGCCGGTTTTGCACAGGCGGCAGACGATAAAGAGAAAGCCGCGGCAGTCACGGATGAAAACGGTAAATATTATGATGCCGAAGGAAACCCTACGTTCAAGATCGAGGAGGACGGCACCGTCGACTGGTACACGTTCAGCGGCTATCGGCGCTATCACTCGGACTGCCATGTCTGCCACGGGCCCGATGGTGTCGGCTCCAGCTACGCCCCCGCTTTGGCTGAGACGATGAAGAACATTGACTACGGAACCTTCCTGTCGATCGTGGCCGAGGGGCGCAAGAATCTCGGCGCGGGCAAGGAAAGCGTCATGCCGGCGTTCGGCGACAACAAGAACGTCTATTGCTACATGGACGACCTCTACGTCTATCTGCGCGCGCGAGCGGTCGGGGCAGCGCCCCGCGGACGTCCGCCCAAGAAGGCGGATAAGCCTCAGCAAGCCAAGGACGACGAAGCGTCCTGCATGGGAGGATGAGATGAGCCGCCGCCATAAGCTGCGCCTGTTCCTGTTCGCTGCCGCGGCAGCCGCGCTTGTCCCCGGTACCGCGCTGGCGCAAGGCGCCGGCCTCGGCGCCGCTGGCGAACTGGTGGATCCCGAGGTGCTGCGCGTCTGCGCCGATCCCTCGAACATGCCCTTCACCGACGAAAACGGCGAGGGTTTCGAGAACAAGCTTGCCGAACTGATCGCCGAGAAGACCGGCCGGAAATCCGTCGCCTATACCTGGTTTCCCATGGTCACCGGCTTCGTGCGCAACACGCTGAGGGCCAACCGCTGCGACGTTATCATGGGATACGCGCAGGGCGACGAGCTGGTCCAAAACACCAACGCCTACTACCGGTCGGCCTACGTCCTGGTTTCCAAGAAGGGCGACGGCCTCGACGGCGTCGAAACCATCGAGGATCCCAAGCTCTCGGGCAAAAAGATCGGCGTGGTCGGCGGAACGCCTCCCACCGCGAACATGGCGGCGACCAAGCTCATGCGCGACGCCAAAGTCTATCCGCTGATGGTCGACACACGGGTGATGCCATCGATGGCCGAGGTCATGATCAAGGACCTCATGGCAGGCACGATCGACGCCGCGATCGTGTGGGGTCCGATGGCAGGCTACTACACCAAGAAATCAGGGGCCGATCTCGCGATCATCCCTCTGATTAAGGAAAAGACCGGGTCGCGCATGACATACCGGATCACCATGGGCGTGCGGCCTTCCGACCAGGAATGGAAGCGAACACTGAACCGCGTCATCAAAGACAATCAGTCGGAGATCAACAAGATCCTGCTCGACTTCAGCGTGCCGTTGATCGACGAGCAGGACAAGCCGATCACGCAGTAGGCCCGTAGTTGCGGCGGGGGGTGGAGAGAA
>NZ_AHAM01000104.1 GCF_000236565.1 Mesorhizobium alhagi CCNWXJ12-2
GTCCAATAATGGATGCCGAGATTGAGCGTGCTCGACGCGGCCGACGTCGGGCCACCGTGGACCTTCACGAGAAGCGGCGGCTTTTCGCCTACCGTGCCTCCATAGTCGGGATTTTTCGGCCCATAATAGAGGCCGAACCCGGTATTCCCGCCCGTAGTGGGAAATTCGACGGCTTCGACCGGACTGAGATAGGCGGCAATACCAAGGTCGGTCTGGTCGAGGATGTCGGTTGCTTTCTTGAGAATCCGATGCCGGCCGGTTCCGAGGTCGAACTCGACCACACTCGCGGGAAGAGACGGGGCTCCGGCAATGGCCACGACCCGCTCGCCGTCGGCCCGAACCGAGGCGAATTGCGTGAAGGGCGTTTCCAGTGTGTTCAATATCCCCGTCGCAAGATCGACGGCCCCGAGCCTCCACAGCCCCGCTTCCGAATAGGTGCAGACGATCCGTTCGGGACCGGCAAATGCATAGGTGGACATGCCGAAAACCCATTGCGGCGCCCCGAACTCGGCCGCCATCGGCACGATCGGCCGCGACTCTCGTGTCGCAAGCTCGAAGCGGTATAGATTCCACCAGTCGGAACGATCCGACACGAAGATGACTGCGTTGCCGTCGGGCGACCACTCGGGCTGAAAGATCGATTCATCCGGACCGCCTGCAATGATTTCGGGTTCACCGGAAACAGCGCCGGCATCGTCCAATTCGGCGAGATAGAGGATGGTGCCGTTCCAGGGCATGTTGGGATGGTCCCATGCCAGCCAGATGAGCCGGCGCCCGTCTGGGGAAAGCCGCGGCGACGAAAAGAAGTCGTGCCCGCCCACGAGAATGCTTCCGGGTTCTCCGCCCTTGTCCGCGAGGTCGACGGCGACGATCGCGTTTACAGGCTCGCCGCCGGCGGTGTGATCCTCGCGCAGGCCGATCCAGCGGTTGCGGCTGCCGTCGATGATGCCGTCGGCGAACCGCCAGCCGCCGGATTGTCCGGAGGGTTCGGGGGTCAATGGCTGCGGCTCGGCACCGCCGGCTTCCAGCCGGTACAGCCGGCCATCGGCAAAATTGGAGAAGTACAGAACGCCCTTGTCCACGAGCCAGGCACCGCCGCCATATTCGTGGACACGCGTGCGGGCATTGAAAGGCGCGGGCGTTACGTCGACATCGTCGCCGCCACCGGCGCCGGCGCGCACCACGACGGAGCGGCCCCGCTCCTGCGGCCGTCCTTCCAGCCAGTAGATCGTCCCCTCGTCGAGACGAACTTCAGAAAGCGTGATGGCCTGCGCGACGATGAGATCGGATGTGATCGGCGATTTCCAGGCGCCGTAAGACGCCGTCTTCGGTCCAGTGGTCGGCATGGCTCGTCATCCCTTTCGATGCTGCCACGTTTTACGTCGGGATGCCGGGGTGTTCCAGAGCGCACTCCACGATCAGTTGCCGGGAGACCGCGGGAAAAGCACCTCCCCCATCCCGAGGACGGCATTGTCGCCGCTATATTTGCGCGGCGCATTGCCGAGCAGCGGCAGCCCCAAAATTCCTTCCGTGACGAGATAGCGATCGAAAAGTGCGGCGAAGGCGCTTTCAGGCGCGCCGCACTCGACGAAGCTGGGAGACAGGTTTTCGGGCGCGCGGTCGAGAAAAATCGAACCGCGGCGCATCAGATAGCCGGGCATCGCCCCGGTCCCGCCGGCAATCACGAGGCTGCCGGCGATCATGCGGCTGCCGGCATGGTCGCCGGAACCGCCGAGGACGGCGATGATGCCACGCCGCATGCGATCCCCGGCAAAGGCGCCGGCCCTCCCCCTCACGATCAGCACGCCGCCATTCATGCCGGCGAGTTCGCCCGCCAGCGGTCCGCCGAGGCGGTCGCCGGCGTCGCCCATGATCTCCAGCCTTCCGCCGCGCATGCCCGACCCGGCATGGGGACCCGCACCGCCTTCGACCACCAGACGCCCGCCGCGAATGTTGCGCCCCGCCTGCGCGCCGACGTTGCCCGCGACGCGCAGCGAGCCGCCGGTCAGTTGCGCGGCCACCCGGTCGAAACGGTCGGAGCCGCCGTCGAACACGATGTTCTCAACATCGTCGCCCGAGACGCGGAATATGTCGGCGACCGTCGAGGCGCGCCTGGACGTTCCGAGCCGGATTTTTTCGATATCTCGCCGGCTAATTCCAGCGAGTTTCTCCGGCGTCAGCGGCGACAGGTCGATCCGCTCGGGGGGATTGGCAATAAGGGTGAAGGTCATCGCCGTCACGGGAGCATGTCCTTCAGCGAATAGATGAACTTGCCAAGCTTGCCGCCGTAATTGCCCGCTCCGATGCGGACAGCGCCCCTCTCCGGCCCGAGATCCGTCACCGCCTTGATGCCGGCCTTCATGGCGGCGGCCACGGCGTCGTTGGTCTCGCCGTCGATGACGATCTCAAGCACGGAGTTGATATTTGGTCCGAGTGCGCTGGCGACGGCTCCGCGCAGAGTCGGGGCATAGGCTTCGTTAGCCGAGGCCACCATGCCCTTGTATTTGCCGCCGATCTTGGAACCCGAGCGGGCGATGCCGCCCGGAAACGGAACGATGGCGCCCGGCACATCCTGAATGGCTGCTACCGCCGCCTCGGCGGCGGCAAGCGCATTGCCGCTGGTCTCCGCCATGACGAAGAAATTGCCGCCGCCGACGGCTTCCTTGGTCAGACCAGTAGTGGCCTCGCAGAGGAATTCGCCGTCCATCACCGGGATTCGCCAGAAATGCCGTCCGCCGAGTTTTTTGGAGATCTGCCAGCCATCGCCGAAATAGCGCAATGCGAAGCCGAGCTTGAGGTCGGCGCTGCCTTTCAACCCGGCGAAGCAGGCGCTGCCCGGCGACGTCAGCACGCATTGGCCGACGCGGTTCAGCAATTGCTTCTGCAATTCGTCGGTGCTCACCGCAAAAAGCATCACCCGGCAGCCGGGCCGCCCGTCCGGCGTTTCCGATTCCGGCAGTTCGACATCGATCGCCGCCTCGCAGCCGCAGGCGATCACCGACGTGGCGAAGCCGGACATGGTGATCGCGGCCTGCCTGGCCCATTTGCGGTTCGGCCCGGTGATGACTATCGCCGTCGCGCGCATGCCGAAGGCTTCCGCAAAGGTGTCGTCGATCGCAATTCCGTTGACGCTCAGCTCCGGCATGCGACCTCGCCGAATGGCTGCTCGCGGGCGACGGCCGAATCGGGGAATGTGAACCAGTCGAGTGACAGGCCGTAGCGCCGTTCGTGATATTCGCGCAGCCGCCGCACCATTGCCTTGTCCGGCGGCGGGTTGAGCCGGAGCGCCCTGCCCCAGCGATAGTGAGATATCTCGCCGTCCTTGACGACAAGGTCGCCGTTCTTGAAGACAAACGCCGCGGCGCCGAACATCTTGGCGATATCCTTGCCTTTCCGGTAGATCGAAATATCAGCCAGCGCGCCCGGCCCGAGATGGCCGCGGTCATCCAGCCCGAGCAGCTTTGCCGGCGCAGCTCGCGTCATGACGGCTATCTCCTCGAGCGTGTATTCGCGCGCGATTGACGACAGGGTCGAAAGCGCCATCGCCCCGTTTGAACCACCCGCAGACATTTCATCGCGCGCATCGCGGCTCATGAGCAGTTCGAACAGCGCGGGATAGGCGGTGAACGGCGCACCGTTCGGGTGATCCGTCGTGAAGAATACCCGCCACGGGTCGTCGATCAGCAGGAAGAGTTCAAGCCCGATCGCCCATTGCATAGTGCCGTAAAAATCCTGGCGGTAGCGGTAAGGCACGATGCCGCCGCCATTGCCGTCCCCGTCATGGATGACCGTCTTCTTCGGGCTGGCGCTGCCGCGCGCCGAGAACTGCCGCATGACGTCGGAGGAAATGGTGACAGTCTGGCCGAACATGACCTGGCCGATATCGATCGTGACCTGCGGCGTGGTGTTGATCAGTTCGGCAAGGCGGGCCGCGGCGGACGAGAATTTGCGTTTCCCTTCAGTGCCGTAGCTGTAGAACTGAAGATGGGCGAGATGCAACGGCACCCCTTCCGAGGCCGAAATGGTGGCCGCAGCAGTATCGGCCGCGCCGGGCGCTCCAAGATTGTTGCAGTGGACATGCAGCGGGTGCGGAATGCCGAGGCGATCCACCGCAGCCTGCAGCGTCTTCACGATCTTACGCGAACTGACCCCGTATGTGGGCACCACATCGTCGAGCGCGAAGGTGCGCACATTCTCCTTGAAGGCCGCGGCCGCGCCGGCATTGATGACCTTGACGCCTAGAGCCCGCGTCGAGCCGACGGTCCAGGCGACGTAGTCCTCGATCATCTGTTGGGAAGAAGAATCGCGGATCATGGACAGGAGGAAGTCGTCATTGCCGAGAATTGCCAGCGTCGCCTTGTCGATGATCGGGATGTCGGCGAGTTCGAGATGCGTGTGCAGCGCGGCGCCGGGCGACATGGCCGGTTCCACCACGGTGGTGAAGCCCATTTTGGCGTAGAGGCAGCCGGTTTCGAAGGTCGACCAGCCGGCATTGGAGAGCGGCGTCGCAGCCGGCCGGGCCATGTGGGCGGCGTGCTGCTCGGGCAGGAGCAGCCGCGCGGTGTTCACATTGCCGCCGCCTATATGGGAGTGGATGTCGATCGCGCCGGCCATGACGAAGCAGCCTGAGGCATCGATGGTCCGGTCGGCATCGCCGCCGGCCGGCGGCTCGACGATCTGCTCGTCCCTGATCCAGAGGTCGCCCTTGCCGAAACGGCCATTGACCGGATCGATGATTTCGCCCCCGGCGATTTTCGTCAGCATGGCAATGCCGCCTCCGCCGGGATCTTGTCGGCAACCAAACGAATGACCGCCGCAGCCGACGGCAGTTCCGACGCTCCTTGCGCCTTGATCGCAGCCAGCGTTCCGGTGCGCCCGGAATAGACGACCGCCTCGTGGTCGACGCCGACCTCGCCGATCGCGATGGTGATTTCAGCTCCGGCGACCGGCTCCGCTGTTTTCGCCAATGCTATCAATTTGACGCCGTTATCCTCGGCCGGCGGTGCGGAGCCAGCCGATATCCACAGATGCAAGTCCGCCTCGCCGGATGCGAGCGCCCGCTCCACGTCGAAACGCCAGGGATCGTATTCGGGAAAACCGCGTGCAAAGCCGGTGCGCGGCGCAAAGCCGGTCATCCAGGTAGAGGCAAGAACACTGCCCCAGCCGCTCTCGCTTGCCGGCAAATGCAGGGCCGATGCGCGGGACTTGCGATTGATATCAGCGATGAGGCCCTGCAGCATCTCCAGCGCTAGGCCGTCCGCGCCATGGCCCGAAAATAGGAATACAGGAAATTTGGCGGTGCCGAGCGCCCTCGCAAAATCGTCGAAGTTCGAGACCTGCTTCGATACCCGCCGTCCCGCGCGCTGCGCCCTGAGGGCAGCCAGCGTACCGCTTAGCCCGCCGTCGCTGGAAAGCGGTGTCGCCTTCCGGCTACCCAGGAACGTCGAGACCTTGGTCCCCTCATCGCCGATCAGGAAGAACTCGCGCGCATTCGTTGCCGAGAGGTCGGGAACGGTGTCGGCGAGTTCCGCCACGAAGCTGTGATGGACAGCGGGCAATTCCCCGACGATCGCCACGACATCGGCCCGCCTGCGGACCTCGCCCGGCGCAACGATCATCGCGCCTTTGTCGGTGAAGAGCGCCGTCTCGCGGGAAAGCCCCGCGCCCTCGACATGGTCATAGGCCGCGCCAACCCGTTCGGCGAGCGCGATCGCCGCGCGCGTCCCGTGTATATCCGTGTCGAAGCTGATTACCGGGCACCGGCTCGATTGCAAAAGCATCGCGGCCTGCTCGCACGCGTGCTCCACCAGCGTTTCCCGGTTGCCGATCCACGCAACCGCCATTCACTACGCTACTTTCTGGTGCCAACCCCAATCCTAGACGAAAGCGAACTGGCCGTGAACCCCGCTCTTGTCGGGTTGGTGAATGTTTCTGCGGCATCAGCAGATGCGACGTTCAGTCGTATTTGATGTAGGCGAAGCGCTGGTCGGTCTGGGGCGTGCCTTCCAGCGCGCCGCCTTCGCTCGCCGGCTGCCACTGGACGACGTCCTCGATCTTCTTCGCCAGCTCGAAATCCTTGTCGGTGACGCCTTTTGCCGCATGGTTCATCAGGCGAACCTCGACCCATGCATAGGAAGCGGTGATGTCCGGATGGTGCCACGCCGCTTCGGCTAGATGGCCGACCGTGTTGATGACCATCAGCGTCGATTTCCAGCCATGGGTCTTGTATTTCCGGCGAATCCAGCCGTTTTCATAGCGCCATTTGGGCAGTTCCCTCTCCAGCCTTTCGGCGATCTCGGCTTCCGAATAGACTTTTTCCTTGGCTGTCTCGCTCATCTCGATCTCCCTATGTTTTTCGACAGGCGCGGGGCGGCGCCAAAGTAGATGCTCCGCGATACTTGCCCCATCGCCGAAAACGGCTATCATGACCGCAGGCACCTAAACTCGCGATGCATGTATGATGCACCCATCCGGGGGTAGATGTCGAATTCCGTCACCATAAGAGTGCCCGCCCGCCTGCACCTGGGCTTCCTCGACCTCAATGGAGATGTCGGACGCCGCTTCGGCAGCGTCGGCCTGCCGCTGAGCGAGCCCGAAACGGTCGTGACCCTGTCACGGGCCGCCGAAACATCGGTCGAGGGCAGCGAAGCCCCGCGCGCCGAACAGCATCTGTCGGCGCTTTGCCGGCATCTCGGCATAAAATCCCATCACCGCCTGGTGGTGGAGCAGGCCATTCCCTCCCATGCCGGTCTCGGATCGGGAACGCAGATCGCGTTGGCGGTTGCGGCGGCGCTGCGCACGCTGCACGGACTGCCGCTCGATGTCGCTGGCGACGCCATCCTGCTTGCGCGCGGCGCACGCTCCGGCATCGGCATCGCCAGTTTCGAGAGCGGCGGCGTGATTGTGGACGCGGGAAAGAACAGCAGCGGCAGGCCTCCGCCTGTCGTTGCAAGGCTCCCCTTTCCCGACGAATGGCGTGTCCTTCTCATCCTCGACGAGGCCGTAGAAGGGCTTCATGGCCAGGACGAACTCCAGGCATTCCGCGCGCTACCGCAGTTTCCGGCCGCCGGCGCGGGAGAAATCTGCCGGCAGGTGCTGATGGGGCTGATGCCCGCCCTCGTCGAACGCGATCTGCCGGTCTTCGGGGCCGCGGTCACGACGATCCAGACGCTCATTGGCACCCATTTCGCGCCGGCCCAGGGCGGCGTCTTCACCTCCAGGCGTGTCGAGGCACTGGCCCGGCGACTGGTCGACGCCGGCGCGGTCGGCATCGGGCAGAGCTCGTGGGGGCCGACGGGTTTCGCCTTCGCGCCGTCGGAGAACGAGGCCCGCCGTATGGTCGACTCGGTCCGGGACGCCACCGGCGCCGGGATAGAAATCCGGATCGTGCAGGGCCGGAATTCCGGCGCGAAGATCAGTCAAACCAAACTCGACCTCGTTGGCAGCTGAAAAGCGGCAGGCGTCGTGCAAGACCCCATGCAGAAAGGCGAATAATGGCCCGAAAACACATATTGCATATGCTGACTCCGCTGAAGCAGATGAGCCCCTTCGACGTGAACATGGCGCTCGACGCGGGCTTCGACGCGGTTGTCCCCTATGTCGATGTGAGCCTGGGAGACGTCACCAGTCTGGTGCAGGACGCGATCTTTTCCCGGCCGCCGGACGCCGGCGTGAATACGGGGATATTCATCGCCGGTAGGGACGTGTCGCTGTCGCTCGACATGTTCGACGCGGCGAAGAAGGCGATGGTGCCGCCCTTCCAGGTGTCGGTTTTCGCCGACCCGGCGGGGTCTTTCACGACCGCCGCGGCAATGGTGGCCAAGGTCGAAAAAGCCCTCGAAAACAAGTTCCAGCGCGGCCTGAAGGACACAGCGGTTGCGATCTTTGGCGCAACCGGCGTTGTCGGCTTCTGCACGGCCGTCATCGCTGCCCGGGAAGGCGCGGATGTCACGATCGTCGGCCATGACGGCCTCGCACGGGTGGAGAAGATCGCCGCCGAAATCAAGAACCGGTTCGACGTTCAAGTCAAACCGGCGGACGGCTCGTCGGACGCGCGCAAGAAGGCAATCGTCCAGGCCAGCGATGTCGTCTTGAGCGCCGCGAAAGCCGGCGTCCAGGTGATCTCGAAAGCCCATTTGGAAGGCGCCGACAGACTGCTGGTCGGCGCAGACGTGAATGCGGTTCCGCCGGCCGGCATAGAAGGGCTGGCAGTCCACGCCAACGCCAATCCGCTCGAAGCGACAAAAGCGGTCGGCATCGGCCCGCTCGCCATCGGCAATGTCAAATACAAGGTCGAGTCTGGCCTCTTCAAGAAAATGATAGAGGCGGACAAGACGGTTACGTTCGATTTCCAGGATGCATTCTCCCTTGCACGCGAGTTCGCAAAATAATCCCCGCTTCCTGCTGGTCGCAGCGATTTCAGGTCGCGCGCTGGCCGCCGCGGCGCGGCGCGCCGGCTACCGGCCGCTGGTCGCCGACTTCTTTTGCGATACTGACACCGTTGCGCTCGCCGAGCGCACGGCGAAGCTGCCGGGCGACCTGCAGCGCGGAATAGACGGCGCAGCTATTGTCGATACGCTCCGGGCGCTGGCCGGAAGCGACAGACCGGTTGCGGTCGTCCTGGGTTCGGGCTTCGAACGGCGAGCGGAAATCGTCGACGAGGTCGCCCGCCATTTTCCGCTCGCGGGCAACCGCGCCGCGGCGATACGCCGGGTCAAGGACCCGCAAATGCTGGCAAAGGATTGCGCCGAACTCGGCATTCCACACCCGGCTTTCCGGTGGGATACGCCGGCCGATCCGGAAAACTGGGTGGTAAAGGCCGTTGGCGGCGCGGGCGGCGCTCACATAGCGCGCGCCAATGGCGAGCCACCGGCGGCGGACCGTTACTTCCAGCGCTTCGTTTCCGGCCGCAGCGTCTCGGCCCTGTTCGTCGGCGGCGGCAAGTCGGCGCAGGTCGTCGGCTTCAGCCGGCAATGGCTGTCTCCCGCTCCCGCCGCCCCCTATCGCTACGGCGGTGCCGTGCGCCTGAGGCGCTTCGACCGAAGCCGCGCGGCCGAGATAAACCGCTGGCTATCTGGCCTGACGCTGCGAGCCGGCCTTGTAGGGCTTTGCAGCGCCGACTTCATCGGCGACGCGAACGGCTATCAGCTCGTCGAGATCAATCCGCGGCCCGGCGCCACACTCGACATCTTCGACAGCATCGACGCCCCCCTGATCGAGGCGCATCTGCGCGCCGCCAGCGGGGAGCCTTACAGGCTGCCGCGCTTTGCCGATTCGATGGCGTCGATGATCACCTATGCGGCGGCGCCGGTGCCGCAATTTCCGGCGATCGAGTGGCCCGACTGGACAGCCGACCATCAATCGCCCGGCACAAAACTGATCGCAGGCGATCCCATCTGTACCGTCTTCGCCCGCGGGCGCAGCGCCGGCGCAACGCAACGGGCCGTGAATATCCATGCAAGGCAATTGCAGTATCAATGGGAGGGAGACCGGACATGAAGGATGGTTCGGCATTCCTGAACGATAACGCCCAGCGTATCGCCGATGGCATGATCCGTGACGCCGAGCGCCTGCGTATCGCCGTCTCGAAGGGGCCGCTGGGAGAAACCCTGATCGACGCCGGCTCGAAGTCTCCCGGCGGCATCGAAGCCGGGCTGCGAATGGCGGAGGCGGCCATGGGCGGCCTCGGCAGCATTGCGGCGGTCATGGATCGCGCCTCGGAAAAATGGCCCTTCGCGCTGGAGGTTCGGTCTTCGCAGCCGGTGCTTGCATGCCTCGGCTCCCAATATGCGGGCTGGAACCTGTCAAACGACGACTATTTTGCCATGGGGTCGGGCCCGGCGCGCGCGCTTGCCCGTGTCGAGGCGTTGTTCACGACGCTGACCTACCGCGACACCTCATCGTCCGCCGTGCTTATCCTGGAAACAGCCGAACCGCCCCCGATGCCGGTCGTGGAGAAGGTGGCCAAGGCAACCGGGCTGGCGGCCGACAAGCTCACCTTCCTTTATGCGCCGACGCAGAGCCTCGCCGGCACGGTCCAGATCGTTTCCCGCGTGCTCGAAGTCGCCCTGCACAAGGCCAACGATCTGAAATTTCCGCTGGAAAACATCGTCGATGGAATGGCTGCCGCGCCGATCCCCGCCCCTCACCCGGATTTCCTGGCGGCCATGGGCCGAACCAACGATGCGATCATCTATGGAGGGCTCGTCCAGCTTTTCGTGAAGGGCCCGGTAGAAGCGGCGATGGAACTCGCCGACCAACTGCCGAGCCGCGTTTCGCGGGACTACGGCCAGCCCTTCGCCGACATCTTCAAGCAATTCAAGGGTGATTTCTACGCCATCGACCCCCTGCTTTTCAGCCCCGCCGAAGTTTTGGTTACAGCAATCGAAACAGGCGATACATTTCGCCGAGGCGGACGGGATGCCGCGATGCTGGAACGGAGTTTGGGGTGAAGCGTCGGTGCAGTCGAAATCCACCCTGGTGAGCATTTGATGATCCCGCGCATCCTGATCGTTAGCGACATGTCGGACGCGCGCTCGCAAGGCCTTGCCACCCGGTTGGCCCAGCGGGGCGCATTCGTCGCGACCGCGCCGCTGGCCGCGATCGCGTTCGACACCGGAAGCGCTTCCGGCTTGGCTATCCCAGGTTTCGACGGAGGGTTGCCGGACGCCGTCATCGTGCGATCGATCGCAGCCGGGTCGTTCGAGGCGATCACGCGGCGTCTCGGCGTCCTTCACGCGCTGGGCAGGCTTTCGGTTCCGGTCTGGAATTCCGCCCAGGCGATCGAGCGTTGCGTCGACAAGTCGATGACGACGTTTCTGCTCGAGAATGCCGGCCTGCCGACGCCGCCGACATTCTGCGTCGAGGGATTTGCCGCGGCCGAGGAGATCGCCAGTCGTGAGCTTCCGCGGACGCCGCTGGTGCTGAAGCCGCTTTTCGGCGCGCAGGGCCGCGGCATAAGGTTGATCCGCGAACTGGCCGACCTGCCCCCGCCGGAAGAGGTGAACGACGTCTACTATCTCCAACACTACATCCCGCGCGCCGGTCCGCCCTTCCGCGATTTCCGCGTATTCGTCTGCGCCGGAAAGGCAGTGGCGATGATGAGCCGTCGCGGCGAAGACTGGATTACCAACGTCAACCGGGGGGCGGCGCCGGAGCAGGTTTCCGCGCAAAGCGAGACTGCACTGGCGAAGCTGGCGGTCGCCGCGGCGGCGGCGGTGGGCGCCGACTTCGCCGGCGTCGACATCATCCCGGCGCCCGACGGCGCCCTGCTGGTGCTGGAGGTGAACAGCATGCCGGCCTGGTCGGGGCTGCAGTCGGTCGTCGCCGTGAACATCGCCGATGCGATCGCAGACGCCCTGCTGAGATTTCTGGCCGACACCGCGGAGGCCGCATCAACTGTCCGCCCGCATCGCCTTGTTGCACCGGCAAACTCCTGAGATGCGGTTTTCCCGCGAAGAAATCAGCGCCGCCTATGAGGAAGCCTGCCGGCTCGAAATCGAGGCGCTGAAGCCGGGCAACGTGCATCTCTTCGCTGATGGCCACGGCATGACTGCCGGTCAGTTCCTTCTCAGCGCCAAGGTATCGGCCGGACCGCTGACGGATCCGGACCTGCCTGTCGGACGGCGCATTCTCGAGGCCATCCGTGTCACGCGCCAGGCAGTCGGCATCAACACCAATCTCGGCATCGTGCTTCTCACCGCGCCGCTGGCCCGCGCCGCCGAAGCGGCCGGCGGCGATCTGCGCGAAAATCTTTCCGCATTGCTCGACGGCCTGGATATGGACGATGCGGGCGCGGTCTTCGAGGCCATAGTCGTGGCTTCGCCCGGCGGCCTCGGCTCGGCGGAAGAGCACGATGTTCGTGAGCCGCCAAAGGTCGGTGTACTGGAGGCGATGCGGGCCGCGGCGGGACGCGACAGGATCGCCCGTCAGTATGTCACCCGTTTCGAGGATGTTTTCGATACCGGGCTGGCTGCGCTCGAAGCCGCGTTTGCTCGAGGCGAGCGCGGCGTCTGGCCGACCGTATTCGCCTATATGGCTTTTCTCGCCGGCTTTCCGGACAGCCATGTGGCGCGCAAGCATGGCGGCGAAACAGCGCAGCGGATCCAGGAGGAAGCCGCCGCCGTCAAAGCCGCGCTCGACGCCGCTGACGACGATCAGGCGCGCCTGCGGCTGCTTTTGGACTTCGACAGCCGGCTGAAAGCGCGAAACGTCAATCCCGGCACGTCGGCCGACCTGACGGTGGCCAGTCTTTTCGTCCATATCCTGCACCAGCGCCTTGCATAATCGGGTTGTTGATGATTGAATTTCGGCAGTGGGGGTCAGTGCCTCCGCGGCTATCTAGCCAACCGGTCCGGGCAATCCGGACGCTGCCAACAAGGATAGTCGTCCATCGAGCGTCCGCTCGTTGCGGCGTCTTTGGACTTCATTATTTTGTGGAGGAAAATTGGCATGGCTAAAATCTCGAAAGTAATGGTTGGTGAATCCCTGGTCGGCGACGGCAATGAAGTCGCGCATGTCGATCTGTTGATCGGGCCGCGGGGAAGCCCGGTCGAATCGGCATTCTGCAACGCGCTCACCAACAACAAGGACGGCTTCACCTCGCTGCTCGCGGTGATCGCGCCGAACCTTCCCTGCAAGCCTAACACGGTGATGTTCAACAAGGTGACGATCAAGGGCGCCAAGCAGGCGGTCCAGATGTTCGGCCCGGCGCAGTTTGCAGTGGCGAAGGCGGTGCAGGACAGCGTCGCGGAAGGGATCATCCCCGAAAACGAGGCGGACGACCTGTTCATCTGCGTCGGCGTGTTCATCCATTGGGAAGCCGAGGACGACGCCAAGATCCAGCAGTACAACTATCAGGCGACCAAGGAAGCCATCCAGCGTGCCGTTGAGGGCACCCCGACCGCGGCTGAGGCGACCCGGCAGCGGAACGAGGTGAAGCATCCGTTCGCGGCCTAGACACGAGACAGCCCCGCACAGGTAGCACCCTCTGTTGATACGGATGGTCTGTTGCGCCGGCTGAAAAAGCTTCTCGGCTTTTGAACCTCCGTTCCGGAGCGCGGCATTCGTCGTGCTCCGGAACGGGCCAATTCGTCAGCGGGTGCAGAGCGACGCGAGTTGCCCGGACGTGAGTGTGCCGTCGTGGAGCGACGTCGCCACCAACGCGGCATCGACGCCGAGCGCTGAAAGCGCACGGATGTCGGCTTCGTTGCGCACGCCGCCGGCGGCGATGACGGAGCGGTTTCCAGCCCTCGCCTTGACCTGCGAAAGCCGCTCGAAATCCGGACCCGCGGCGGATCCGACCTTGGCCAGCGTCATGACGATCACGCTTTGCGGCCAGGAGTCCGCCTCTTCGAGAATGGCAGGCGGGCCGCGAAAGCCGTCGGCGAAGAAATCGAGCGACAGGATGAGGCCGGGATGATCGCGGAAGCGCCGAACCATCGCATCGTCTCGCTGCGATTCGGAGCCCAGAACCGGACGCATCGACGGTTCGGCGAGAGCTGCGGTGAGCGCGTCGCCGTCGGCAATTCCGCCGTCCACCCAGAGTTCCGGCGGGTTGGGCATTTCCCGCAAGCTGGCAAGTGCCCCGATGTTGGGCGCGCGGCCTTCTATCGCGTCCAGATCGGCAATGTAGAAGGCCGAAAAAGGATGCAGCGTGCGCAGCCCCGCCGCTACCGAAACCGGATCGGAGCTTGCGCTGAGCGGCGTGACGATCGGGCGGTAGCGGTCGCGCCTGCCCATTTCGGCGCGCACGACCTGGCCGCCTTTCAAGTCGAGGACAGGAATGATACGCAACGCTTTTCCCTCAATGGCTTAGCCGCTTTCATGAAAGCTTGAAGTTTGGAAAATGGAAAGAGCATCATAGCTGGTTTCGATGTCGGCGGCGCGCATCTGAAGGTCACAAGGGCGGAAGGCGGACGCATCGTACAGGCCGCGACGATCGCCATGCCGCTCTGGCTCGGCCTCGGCAGGCTGACATCGGCGCTCGAAGAAGCGTCCGCGATCTATGCCGGGGCCGATCTCAACGCTTTCACCATGACCGGCGAACTGGCCGATGTTTTTCCGTCGCGGGACGCCGGCATTGCAACGCTGCTGCAGCTTATATCGCAACATTTTCTGTCGGGCGATAATTTGATCTATGCGGGACGGTCCGGTTTTGTCGGGGCCGGACAGGCGGCGCGGCTCGGCGGCGACATCGCCTCGGCAAACTGGCACGCGACCGCTTCGCTGATGGCCAAGCTCGTTGGCGACGCGCTGTTCGTCGACATGGGATCAACCACCACCGACATCATTCCGGTCAGGGACGGCGCTGTCGACGGGGAAGGCTATACCGACGCCGAGCGGCTGATGACGGGGGAACTCGTCTATACCGGCTTTACGCGCACTTTCCTGTTCGGCGTGGCCTCCTCGGCGCCGGTTCGCGGGAGGATGACACCGCTGATGAATGAATATTTCGCCTCGATCGCCGACGCGCACCGCATCATGGACGTGCTCGACGAGAATGACGACAAGCACGCTTCAGCCGACGGAAAGGAAAAGACCCCGGAAGCCTCGATGGCGCGGCTGGCCCGCATGGTGGGCCGTGACGCATCCGATCTTGAGGCGGGCGAATGGCTGGATGTGGCGCGCTGGTTCAGTGAGCAGCAGCTCCGTATGGTTCACGACGCGGCGTTCCGGGTGGCGGGCCGGCTTGCTGGCGATACGCCAATCGTTGCCGCCGGAGCCGGCCGCTGGCAGATCAGGCGGCTTGCGGCACGCATGGAGCGCCGCTTCATCGACTTTGCCGATATTATTCCGGCAGACGACGCGGCGCGCAATGAGGCCAGCAGCGCCGCGCCTGCGGCCGCCGTAGCGCTGCTGGCCGGAATGCCGGACTGAGCGGCGATTGAGCGGACCGGAACGGCTTCGGACGCCAGGCGTTCCACTCCGAACCCTCGGAGATGGACATGACCCGTCAGATATTCGCCCTCGCCCTACTGGGATCCATCGCGGCGCTTCCGGCCGCCGCGCAGGACGGACAGACCGCCTTCAACAACAGTTGCCGCACCTGCCATACGATGAAGGAAGGCGATCACCGGCAGGGACCGAGCCTGGCAGGCATCGTCGGCCGCAAGGCAGGGACCGCGCCGGGCTACAACTTCTCGGATTCGATGAAGCAGTCCGGCATCGTCTGGGACGAGGACAACCTCGACAAGTTCATCGCCAATCCCGACCAGATCGTGAGCGGCAATACCATGAAACCCTATGGCGGCATCACCGACGCGGAGCAGCGCAAGACAATTGTCGAATTCCTGAAGACCGGCGGCTAGAGCATTGGGATTGCTGCATAATCTCAATGCTCTAGCCGCCGGTGCGACTCGAATCAGTTGCCGCGAAATGATCGTCGACGCGCTGCATCAGCCAGCCCCACGCCTCCCTTTCGTCAGGCCCCGCGGTCTTTTCGATGGCTATCGTCAGGTAGGCGATTTCAGCCTCGATTTTCTCACGTGGCAGCATGCCCAGTCGGCTGACCAGGATTGCCAGTTCCAGCACCGCCGCCTTGGCGCGGTTGAAGCCGGTGAAGGGCGCATTGGTCTGCTCGGCGACGATGCGGCAGAAATGCCGCGGACGCACGCCGTCATCATGTACGGTGACGACCTGGAGCACCGAATGCGCAAGCGCGGCCTCGATGCGCGGCACAGGCCAGCCATTCACCGCGACGGTCGGCCAGTCCTTGCGGCCGGTCAGGCAGCCGGCGAAGACGCGGACATCGTCGGTGTAGTTCGCGATGGCGAACGGCACGGCCGCCAGATTGTCGAGCGTAGCTGACGGTCGGAACGGTGCGATCACCCAGCCGTCCTTCTCCGCAATGATGCCGAGCGGTGCTATGTGAACCTTGCCGGTCTCGTCGGCAGTGGTGACGATGCATTCGCGGATGTAAGGCATCGTTATTCCTTGCTTTTCTTCGCCTTGAGAGTGTGGCCGGCCTCGGCGAGGCGCAAGCGGTCGGTTTCCGGAGCCGGAGCCGCCACACCCCAGGCCAGTGGCTCGTCCTGCGCGTAGCGCTTGCCGAGACGCCAGGCGATCTCCGCCTTCATGAGTTCGGCGCCGAGATAGAAGGCATGCGCGCCGTCAGCCTCAACCCCCAACCCGGAAAAGAGTTCGAACGCGTCCGTGGCGACCGCATGGCCCTTGCTGTTGAAGATATGAATGCCGTCTTCGGCGGTGACGATGCGAAAATTGGCGTCGCGCACCTCGGCGGCAAGCGCGTTTATGTCTTCCACCGTGGCGGGATAGGGCTTGCGGTCGTGGATCTGCAGAAGGCCCGGATCGTAGCTCTTCGGCAGCGCGCCATCGGCTCGGGCGGCAAACATGATGCGGCGGGCGATATCGTGCTCCTCCACCGTTCGGACGGTATGGGGACTGACATTGACGGTCAGCACATTGCGTATCTGGAGTTCCGAGCAGAGCCCGGTAAGCATCGCGGTAACGCCGGAACTGTCGGCGTCGGTGAGTTCGGTAAGATTGCCCGTGCCCATCATCAATTCGACTTCAGGCCAGCGGCGGCGCGCCTCGATGAAGCGCCCGAGCGACTGGGCGAAGCCGAAATGGATCGGGTCGAGAACAGGGTCGGCGATGAAGGATATCCCGGCCTGTTCGGCGGCCTCGATGACCCGGCCTAGGGAGTCAAGGTCGCCAGGAACCGACGGGATCAAGACCGGCGTTGCCCCATGGTCGAAGGCCAGACGCAGCGTGTTTTCGTCGAGGCTGAGCAGAAAATCGGCCCCTGCCCGCGCGCCGATCGCCAGTTCATCGATGCTGGCGGAATCGACGCTGACGGCAAACCCCTGCGCCTTCAGTTCCCGCACTGCCTCGGCTAGCGTTGGAAAAGGCGTTTCCGGCAGGCAGCCGACGTCGATCACATCGGCGCCGGCAGAGGCAAGCGCCCTCGCCCGCTGCACCAGCGCGTCGATCGAAAGCATCGGCGCGTCGACGATCTCCGCGAAAATCCGAATGTCGTAACGCGATAGGTCCGGCGGACCGCCGGGCCGGCCGAGATAGGCCGGCAGGTCGGCGATTTCGTCCGGCCCGCGAACGAAGGGCACGCCGAAATGCGCCGAAAGCCGCCCGAGATCGCCGCGATAGCGGCCAGGCAGGATGATGCGGTCGGCGCCGGTGTCGAGCTTCAGCCGGCGCTTGATGATGTCCTCTGTCATCAGCGCCGCGACCTTGACGCCGATATCCACGATCTCCCATTGAAATTCGGTCTCGCCAAGCCCGGCCAGCAGCCTTTCCAGCCGCGCTTTGGCCAGATGACCAGTCAGGAAGATCAGCCGCTCAGTCATCGGACTGTAGTTCAGCCTGGCGGCGGCGTATCGCGACCTTCAGGTCGGCGAGCGATTCCACCACCTCGGTTCGCTCGAAACTTTTCAGCCGTTCGGTTTGCTCCAGGTCGATCCGGCGCGGATAGACCTTGACCAGACCGTGCGGCGCCATGGTTTCGAGCTCGGGGGCCGTGTCGCAGGCAAAGACGATGGCCGGAACCCGGCATTTGCCGGCCTGCGCAAAGACGTTGGTGGACAGCGTGTCGGAAATTCCGAGCACGCATTTGGCCACCGTATTGGAACTCGCCGGCGCCACCACCACCGTGTGATAGACGTCGTGATAGAAGGCGCCGACCGGCACCGAACTGGCGGTCTTGTCGTGCAGGACACGCATCGTGTCGGGAAAATCCAGCTTGAGCTTGTACATGCGCAGCACTTCGTTCGCGGCTTTCGAGACGAAGATATCGCAATGTTCGAGTTCGTGGATAAGCGCGAAGCTTTCCGTGAAGAAGTGGCCGGACCCGGTGAGAACCCATGCCCAGCGCGGCGTATGCAGATTTTCCAGCACTATCCTGTTTTCCTCGCCGGCGTTCCGGACCGGTAGATCGCTGTTCCCGGGAGTTTTCCGGAAGCGAGCAGCGCAACAGCCGTGGCGGCATCCCGCGGACCGGCAAGGTAAAGATCGACATCGGCCGGCAGCATGGCTGCAAAGCCGGCGTCGACGATCCCCCGCACCGTCAGGCTGGCGACATCGTCGCCTGACGAGAACGCGGCGGTCTGCTTGACCAGCAGCAGCGCGTCCGCGCCGAGCTTTCCCGCAAGCCAGGCGGCAAGCGCATCCGACGTTATATCCCACGAGGCGCGAATGTCCGGCGCGGGAATAGCCAAGAACGACGGCAGCCAGACAGGGATTTTTCCACCTCGCAGCGCCCGCTCGATATTCTGCATCGATTGCGCCGGCACGAGCCTGTCGTCGCGGTCGAGAATGACGTGGCCGAGCTGATCCATGGCGAGGATCGCCATGGCGTGAGCGGCCTTGTCGGAGAAGCCCATGTCCTTCTGCGCGTTGCGGATTTCATCTGCGAAGCGACCACCTCCGGGCACAATGACCAGCGGCAACGCCGAGCCCGCCAGCGCGGCGATCCACTCGGCCAGAACCGCTTCGTTGGCTGTGCTGCCGCCGAGCTTTACGACGGCTCGCTTCACGAAATGAGGTCTTTCTTGCCAGGGCGGCGGCGCAAGGCGTCCGCTTCAGCGGACAAGCGCGTCGTCGACGCCTGCTGCTTCGCCTTTCTGCGCTCGATTTCGACGCCGACGCCGCCCGGTCCGAGTTCGAGCTTTTCCACCCTGACAGCGACGCTCATAACGCGCGGATGTTCCAGCACCAGCGCAGCCACATCTTCGGCGAGAGTCTCACTCAACTGGACATGCCCTTTGGCGACGATGGTGCGGATGGCGTCCATAATGATGTCGTAGGAAAAAACGTGGCGCATGTCCTCGGGATGGTCCGTGACCCTCAGCACGTCGGCGGTCACGTCGAAACGCACCTTCTGGGTATGGCCATGCTCGAAACTGTAGGCGCCGATCTCTACCGGCAGGACGAAATCCCGCACGAAGATCTTGTCCGTGCCCAGCACCGGGTCGACGGCGCCCGGCGAATATCCCCTCGCCGCCAGCAGGCGGTAATCGACGGTAGACGGTGCGCCGGGCTGCAGCTCCTCGGGAATCAGATCGCGGATTTGCGAAACCGCCTCGGCGCTGAGGGGTGTGGTGCGCTCCGACTGATCGCAGAGCGCTCCGCGAAAGCCGAGAAAGTCGGGCGCGAATGGCAGCAGCCGGGGAATGTCAGGCGCTTCGAGCGAGCCGCTCAGCCCCACAGCCAAGCCGTGCGACCGGGCGCGGTCGACGAAGGCCGGAATGCGCTCCGGTGGCAAATGGTCGAGCAGCCGCCCTTTCGCTTTCTGTGCGGTATCGACCATCGCTCCGTGGAAGCCGTCCTTGGCGAACACGGGCAGGAACTCGAAATCCGGCGCAAGGTCGGCGAACATGACGGCGATCAGCTTCGTTCGCGCGGCGAGCGGCGCCAGCGCTGCCGAACAGGCCGCGATGTTTCCGGACGGGAAGAAGCCGACTTTCACGAAATCGACGCCTGTAGCGGCGATTTCCTCGGCCTTGGCGCGTATAATTTCAGGCTCCATCGGCAAATCGCCGCAGACTGCGCTCGTTGCCCGACGGCCTGCGACCGACGAGACGGTCTGGCGAATCGTATCGATGGCGACAGCGCCCAGCGCGCCAGCCTTCGGGTCCTTCAGGTCGATGATGTCGACGCCACCGGAAATTGCAATCTCCGCCTCGGCGACGCCTGTGACGCTGGCCAGCATCTTGGTCATTTCTTCGGAGTCTCCAACCGAGGACAGGATTGGCGTGACGAAGCCGCGGATGCCGCAACGCCCGTTCGCTCGCAGCCAAAGCTAGCCGAAAAACCTGCCGCGAAAAGTCCGCTTACAGGGTTTGATAAATTATTTCGGTCCGTTATGGTCATTTCGGGCACCTTGACTTCGCTAGACCGACGACAAACGGCCTTTAGCGCAAGAAGAGGATAATTCTATCGATGATGAGCGCGGTGCCAGGCACTCTGGCGGCCTTTCTGTGCTTTTTTCCCTTGGCCGTCAACGCTTCTGCCGTCATGGCGCAGGAATCGACGCCACAGGCGCAATCGCAGCCGGCGAAGCCCGAAAAGCAGGTAACCGAGATCAAGATCGGCTATCTGCGCGCCTATGCGCCGCAGTTGGCGCTGTCGGTGCTTGACGTTCCGCCGCGCGACGAAGTCGTCCCGGGCGCCGAAGTCGCAATCGGCGACAACAACACCACCGGCAGCTTTCTCGGCCAGAAATTCATCCTCGACGTGACCGAGGTCAAACCGGACGCCGATGTGATTCCGGCCTTCAAGGAGATGCTCGCCAGGGGCGACCGCTACGTGCTCGCCGACATCTCGGCCCGGCAGTTGCTGTCGATCGCCGACATGGCCCGCGACAATGGCGTGCTGATCT
>NZ_AHAM01000103.1 GCF_000236565.1 Mesorhizobium alhagi CCNWXJ12-2
GGCGCTGGTCGACCGCTACGAGCCGGCGCTGGTGTCGGAGCATCTCGCCTGGTCGACCCATGAGACGACCTATTTCAACGACTTGCTGCCGTTGCCCTACACGCAGGCGACGCTGGCGCGTGTCGCCGAGCACATCGACGAGGTCCAGGAGGCGATCGGCCGCCCGATCCTGCTTGAAAACCCCTCGACCTATGTCCTCTTTTCGCAATCGACGATGAGCGAAACGGACTTCCTTGGCGAGTTAGTCCGACGCACCGGCTGCGGCCTGCTGCTTGACGTCAACAATGTCTTCGTTTCGGCCACCAATCACGGTTACTCCGCGCTTGGCTATCTCGCCGATTTTCCGCTCGAACATGTCGGCGAGATCCATCTGGCCGGACATGCCGAGCAGGCGGATGACGAAGGCGACCTGCTGCTCATCGACAGCCATGACGGCCCGGTCGCCGATGCGGTGTGGAAGCTCTACGACATCGTGATCGGCCAATGCGGCCCCGTCCCCACCCTTGTCGAGTGGGACAGCGAAATCCCCGACTGGCCGATCCTCAAGGCGGAGGCGGCGGCCGCACAGGCGATTCTCGACCGCCACGCACAGATCATGCCTGGAAAAATCCATGCAGCCCGTTGATCTCCAAAGCCATCGTCTCGACGCCCAGACTTGCTATGCGGCCGGTTTTGCCTCCGCCCTGCTCGACCCCGAGCGTGCCCCGCCGGCTTTCGTCGCGGGGCCAAATGGCAAGGCTGCAAACAAGCGCTACGCCGTCTATCGCAACAACGTCACCGTCAGCCTTATCAACGCACTGGTGGCGACATTTCCTGCGACGTTGCGCATCACCGGCGTGGATTTCTTCCGCGCGATGGCCAGATTTCATGTGCGCTCCACGCCTCCCACCTCGCCGCTTCTGTTCGAATACGGTCGCGACTTTCCGGATTTCATCGAACGATACGAATATGCCGGGTCGATGCCTTGGCTGGCCGATGTGGCGCGGATAGAGCGGGCTTGGCTCGACGCCTATCACGCCGCCGACGCGGCGCCGTTGCCGGCTCAAGCTCTGGCTTCAATCCCTTCGGAGCAACTGGCGGACACCATCCTGACGCCGCATCCCGCAACGCGGATCGTGCGCTCGCGCTATCCGGCGGTCACCATTTTCGCGGCGAACCGCGTCGGTGGTCCCGCGACCCCGATCGAGGCAAGCGAGCCGGAGGATGCGCTGGTAACCAGGCCCGGGATGGAAGTGATCGTCCGGCGGCTGCCGCCGGGCGGTGCGGTCTTTCTGGCACGTCTCCTCGCAGGCGAGCCGCTCGCCGCGGCTGCCGAGGCGGCGCTGACAGATGATTCCGAATTTGATCTTTCCGCCAATATCGCCGGAATGATCGAGGCTGGCGTCTTCAACGATATCCGCGGCGGAGGCTGAAAAATGGAACTCGGACAGCAGACCACCGGGAGCAACGGAAGGCAGGGGATCGGCGGGCTCGTCGAGTGGGCGAACGCCGCTATCCGTGCCATTGCGCAGCCGTCTCTTACCCAGCTCGTTCTGCGCTTCGCGCTCGCACTTCCTTTCTGGCGGTCCGGCGTCAAGAAGTGGGACGGTTTCCTGCAACTCAACGACGTTGCCGTCTTCCTCTTCAGCTCTGAGTTCAAGCTGCATCTGCCGGGCGGTCCCTACGCGTTTCCAGCGCCGTCTACGGTCGCATTCCTTTCCGGATCGGCGGAGATCATCTTTCCGATCCTGCTCGTTCTAGGCCTTGGCACGCGGTTTGCGGCGCTGGGCCTCCTATTGATGACCGCGGTCATACAGCTCACCGTTCCGTCCGGCTGGCCGATTCATCTCACTTGGGCCGCGATGGCGCTAGCGCTGATGGCGTTCGGGCCTGGCCGGGTGTCACTCGATCATCTTGTTTCACGGAGGATGGGATAAAACGGTATCGGCTCCATCGCGTTAACGGGTTATCGCGATCGAGGTTGGCTATGTGGAGCAGGCGCTCGCGGGACATACTGAACGCCATATTCCGCGGTGGCGCGTCACGCCAGCGCGGTCGGAAACTGGGAGCCTTCAGCGTTCTTCTCTCCCTCTTTGCCGCAAGCCCTGCCCTGGCGCAGTCGGCGAATGGCAGCAGCGTTATCGTCGGTTCCTTCTCGCAAGGATCGCTTTCAGACTGGCGCACCCGCTCGTTCAAGGGCGAAACCAGATACGAATTCGTCAGGGATCCCGATTTGGGTTCGACCGTCCTTGCCGCCACGACCGACGGCGCAGCCTCGGGCCGCTACCGAAAAATAAAAATAGACCTGACGAAGACGCCATTTCTCAACTGGTCGTGGAAAGTGACGAAGATCTTTCCCGGCATCGACGAGAATGTGAAGTCCGGGGATGACTTCCCGGCCCGCATCTATGTGGTGATCGAACGTGGCCCCCTTGGAATGCGTTCACTCGCCCTCAACTACGTCTGGGCGAGCCAACATCGCACCGGCAGTGAATGGCCAAGCCCCTACACCGCTCAGGTTCGCATGATGGCGATCGACAGCGGCCCAAAGGGGCTTGACACATGGGTTCGTCACAAGCGCAACCTTCGAGAGGATTTAGGGAGGATATTCGGTGAGGAAATCAACGAAATCGACGCCGTCGCGATCATGACGGACGCCGACGATCACAAGGGACGCGCACAGAGCTACTACGGCGACATCTGGTTCAGTCCAGAATGATCGAGGCTTTGGCGCCGGCCGATAGCCATCGACGAACCGCTGGTCGATCCAGCGCTGGGCGCGGTTCTGAAGGAGCGCCCCCGCCGCTGATTCACCGGACGCGTATTCAACCGGGCAAGAGACAAGTCGCGGTTGTTGCGCCTGTTTCCCGGCGCCGCCAAGCGGCAATGTTTGTCAAAACGTCAAGCCGGTGCCGAAGACCTCGATTGCGTAGAAGTAGAGTTCGGCATCGAGGGCTCGCTTGATATTGGCGGCCTGGCGAAATCCGTGTTGCTCGCCGGAAAACAGGAGATAGCCGACCGGCGTGCCGCGACTACGGAGCGCATCGACCATCGCCTCGGTCTGGTTCGGCGGCACGACGGCGTCTTCGTCGCCCTGAAAGAAGATCACAGGCTTGGATAGGCGCTCTGCATGGAACAGCGGCGAGCGTTCGCGATAGAGTTCCTCTTCCTCGGGATAGGGCCCGATCAGCCAGTCCATGTATCGCGATTCGAATTTGTGCGTGTCGCGCGCCAGCGCCGCCGCATCGCTGACGCCGTAATGGCTCGCTCCGCCCTGGAAGAAATCGCGGAACGCAAGCGCGGCGAGCGTGGTGTAGCCGCCGGCGCTGCCGCCGGTGATCACGATGCGCTTTGGATCGACGAGCCCCCGCTCGATCAGGAATTTTGCTCCGTTAATGCAATCGTCGACGTCGACGACGCCCCAATTGCGGCGAAGGCGGTCGCGGTAGGCGCGGCCGAAGCCGGTGCTCCCGCC
>NZ_AHAM01000102.1 GCF_000236565.1 Mesorhizobium alhagi CCNWXJ12-2
GGAGGCGGCAAGCACGACACCTCCGCCAACGGCGATCGGCTGGCCGCGCAGGGACGGGTTCAGCAGTTGCTCGACCGAAGCATAGAAAGCGTCGAGATCGGCATGGAGGATCGTGGCGGTCGTGTCCATTCTTGCCTACCGAAAATCCCGCGTCTTCACCTCGATGCCGTCGATATGCGCGTAGGAATCTTATCCCAAGCCGGAGATTATTCCGGGAGCCAATCCGAGAGCAAGGTGATGCCGAATCTTGACGACGCCTCGCGCAGACGCGCGACTTCCTCGGGTGTCGGCGGTCCTACGACTTCGTCCGGTTGAAGTTCGTGGCCGGCTTCCTCAAGAAACCGGTCGAACAGAGCGGGGGTCCCGATCAGGATGTATCTGCAAGGATTGCCGCTGATGTTCATAAGCTGGTGCGGAATGCCGCGCGGCAGGAAGATGCTCTCGCCGGCAGTCAGGCGTCGAGGCCGGCCGTCGATCACCGCAGTCAGTTCGCCTTCAATGATGTAAACCGTCTCGTCGTCATTGGCGTGGACATGGATCGGCGTCCTCGTGTTTCCGTCGCTTTTGTTCTCGAAGAGGCAGAACTGCCCGGCGGTCTGTTCTCCGGACAGCAGGCATTTCATGACGACGCCTGCAAGAACGAACTCTTTGCCGTCGATATCACTCATTGTCGTTTCCTTTCCCGGATCGTGCAGGTGAAGGGGTGGCGATCTCCATTCAGTGAGTTTGGGATAACCGCTCGTGCCGAGGGGCCGCAACGCCTAGCGACCGTCACTTCTTGCGGTAGAGGTTCATGCCCGCGTGATGGAGCACGCCTTCAACAAACTTCCCGTCGGCAGTGAAGCCGGTATCATCCCAGTAGAAGATGTCATCGCCTTGGACTTCATAGCGTCCCCGATAAGCGCTTTCTCGATTGCCGCGCGCTTCGTCATAGCGGCCGTTCGGGAGCAGGTTGTGCCGGATGTGCCCGTCGGCAGTGACCCACATGCCGACGTAAGGATGGGGTTGCCGCTGATCAGCGGGCGCTACTTGTTTCGGGATCATTTCTGCATGGCCTTTCGGAATAAAAATGGTCAGGGCGCCGAGGATGGAGGCCACGGCGAAGAGTTGGGCCCGGCTCATGGCAATGGTCCTCCGGCCTGGACAGCCCGCCGCTCGGCGAACAGCTCCGACAGCGCTGCGACGCGCCTCTGGCGTTCTTCGGTTGTCTGCGCGACAGCGGGAGCGGAGACCATGATGAGGCACAGTGCTCCGGTGTCCGCGCGTAGCAGCGCTTTGGGGCGAATGCTCATTGCGATCTCCTCAAGCGCTGGCAGTAGGACGGACGACGATGTCGCTGACATCAACATCGTCAGGCTGTTCGATCGCGTAGCGCACGGCGCGCGCGATCGCGTCGGGCTTCAGGGCGATGGCGCGATAGGTCCGCATCAACTCCACGGCGGCCGGGTCGGTGATCGTGTCGGCAAGCTCGCTTTCGACCACGCCCGGATAGATACAGGTGACGCGGATCTTGTCGTTCTCCTGCCGCAGCCCCTCGGAGATGGCGCGCACCGCATACTTGGTCGCGCAATAGACGGCGGCGGTCGGCGAGACCGTCAGGCCGCCGATCGAGGCGATGTTGATGACGTGGCCGGAACCGCGTGCGTTCATCTCCGGCAGCACCGCTGCGACGCCGTAGAGCACGCCCTTGATGTTGACGTCGATCATCCGGTCCCACTCGTCGACCTTGAGCGAGGCCATGAGCGAGAGCGGCATGACGCCGGCATTGTTGACGATCACATCGACGCGGCCGAAAGCTTCGCGCGCCGCGTCGGCGAAGGCGGCGACATCGGCGCGGTCGGTGACGTCGAGACGCTGCGTCAGTACTTCGCCCCCCCTGCTCCTGATCTCGTCGGCAAGCGCCTGCAAGCGATCGGTGCGACGGGCGCCGAGCACGAGCTTCGCGCCTGCGCCACCGAGTTCGCGGGCGATCGCGGCTCCGATGCCGCTTGAGGCACCGGTGATGAGGACCACCTTGTTGAGAAGCATGTTTTGACTCCTTTCCGTTGATCTACGAACCGCTTTGCAGCGGTTGTCAGGAAAGTAGACTTGCTCCATTGTTGTGATAAGCCGTCCATTCCTTCACATTATGGAAAGCATTACTAACCAATGCAGCCGGATCTCAATGCCCTCGCCGTCTTCGCCCTCGTGGCGGAGGAACAGAGTTTCCGCGCGGCAGCAGACCGCCTGGGCGTGACTCGATCGGCGGTCAGTCAGACCATGAGGCGGCTGGAAGAGACGCTAGGCATCGCGCTTATCCGGCGGACGACACGCAGCGTCAGCCTGACCGAGGCCGGCGAGCGCCTCCATGCGGAGGTCGCCCCGGCCATTGCCGACATGCGCGCGGCGATCGAGGCAACCGGGAGCCTGGGGGAGCGCCCGCGCGGACAGCTGCGGCTGGCCGTCTCGTCTATCGCCGAACGCTTCCTCTCGGGGCCGTTTCTAGCTGCTTTTGCCGAGAACAATCCGGAGGTGCAACTCGACATTACCGTGACCGATGGGGAATTCGACATCGTGGCCGAAGGCTTTGACGCAGGGGTGCGGCTGGGCGAAGTGATAGAGCAGGACATGATCGCGGTGCCGATCGCCCGGGAAGAGCGGCAGCTCGCCGTCTGCTCGCCCGGCTATCGCGACCGCTTCGGCGTCCCCTCGCATCCCCGCGACCTGGCTGCCCATCGTTGCATTGGCTGGCGCCCAGCGCCAAAGGTCGCCCCCTATCGGTGGGAATTCGCCGAGCGCGGCACGGAGTTCAGCGTAGCGGTCGAGCCGGAAATCACCACAAACGACATGGCGCTGATGATCAAGTTGGCCGTCGCCGGCGCCGGCATCACCTTCGGCATGGAGGAGAGCTTTCGCGCCTGGATAGACCGGGGCGAGCTCGTGCCCATTCTCGAGGATTTTTGCCCGCGCTTCGCGGGCTTCTACCTCTATTATCCGAGCCGCAGGAACGTCGCCCCCAAATTGCGTGCGCTTGTCGAGCACGTCCAATTCCGAAAATAGTGCCTTTCGGTCACAGCGCGTACAGTCCGCCATCCAGCGTCCACATGCTTGAGATGCTCTACGATAGAAACAAGATGCTCTCAGAACGTTGAAGTGCCTGCCCTCGTCAGGCGACCGGGTGCGCTCTATGTTCTGGCAGTCTGAAAAGCAGGAGTTCGACCATGCGCATTCTCGTCGCTGTTCTGATCGCCCTCTTCGCCATCGCGCCAGCTGCAGCAGGCCCGGGAGACGGCAGCGCCGGCGGCGGCTCCAAGAGGACCCAACTGCATACAAGTTGATCGGCAGGCTACCTGCACTCCTGCCTTTGTAGCGTGGGTGCGCCGTCGTGTCTGATGGCGGCGGGAGGCTGGCGTGGGACGCCTATGCGCGCTTCGTCAGCCACCGGGACACTACGCGCCTACCCTGTCCTGAGGGCCGGAAACGCTGTCGCCGTGGGCCCTGCGCTGCTTAGGCCGGGGCAGCTCCTGGGCGGCTGCGGATTTTCTCAAGATTTTTTTGGCAGGGCGTGCGAGAGTCGGCGAGCGACGCACAAAAGGACAGCCGCGAGTGTCGTCTTCTCATTCAAGAATTTGCAAGGGCTGCTGGCAGCAGATGCGGCTACCGGTGCCTATCCGTGGGCCGGCTTCCATTCCCTTCCGCGCCTTTGGCATACGCCCGAGCCGAATGAATCCGAACACGTGCACGATTTGCGAGCTCATGTTCACGCGGGTGATGAAAGCCCGCCAGATCACAGTCGACGTTTCTGTGCTTTTTGTCGATCTTAGGGGCTATACGACGCTTTCGCAGTCGTTTTCGGCAGAAACTGTCTCATCGCTGCTGGATGCCTTCTACGATGAATGCGCGGCCGCCATCTGGGAATTTGACGGGCTTCTTAACAAGACCGTCGGAGACGCGATCATGGCGATATTCAACTTTCCGATTCATGACAACCCACGCAGAACGGGCCGTGCTCGCGGCACGGGAGATACAACGCCGCTGGCATACGCGTCGTGAACTACTCGCGGCTGATGGCGTTGGCGTTGACGAAAGTGATCTCGGCATCGGTATCGGTATCGACTCGGGTGAAACCAGCTTCGGAGAGTTCGGCCGATCGCACCGGGACCTAACCGCAATCGGGACGGTCGTGAACACCGCAGCCCGCGCCCAGTCAGTCGCCGACGCAGGGCGTATCCTTGTCACGAAGGCGGTTTGCGATAGGGCCCCGCACCAAACTGCCGAGAGTGAATGCCGGGAATACCAATTGAAGGGCTTTGAGAAGCCTATCGAGCTTTACACAATCTGATTGACGGCTGACCCTCTATGGGCGACGTGCTGGAGTTGCCTGGCCATCTACAAGGATGCCGACGGCGCACCCACGCGGCAATCCCTTCGCGAGCCGATGCTATTGTGCAAATTTCGCGGCACTCCGGGCGGCCATATCGCCTAAGACAGCATGAAGAAGCGTTCCAACTTCCTGTTCGGCGAGCCCGGGTGCAATTCCTGATTCGGACAGTTGAATGAGAATTTGTTTGGCGGTGCTACGCCAGAAGGCGTTTGCGTCTTCCCCGTTCTTGGATTCCAGAACCCGGGCGATCCCCTCCACCAATTTCCGCCGCCGATGCAGCGGAAATGCGCTTATATTTGAATCACTCATCGACCACCTCACACTTTCAACCCCGCGAATAAGCACTGGTGGGTCGAAAAAATTGGTTAACAGCGCTTTTTTTGACAAGGTCAGCAATGGGAGTGAGGCACCCCGCCAAGTGGAATTGCGCACGGGATGGTGCGGTCCAGCCAACCAGGCCGTGACAGGGCAGACTCTTGGACTTGATCAAAACCAGGCGAACCGCCATATTCTGATCCGGCTGCCAATTTCAGGTGGCCCATTTCATGGATGAGGCCGATCCGACCGGATCGACGTCCATTTATTTAATTGCTGAGATAGCCATGCCGGGAGGAAATCTCCCGGTTGCATCAGCCATCCCTGTTCTTTTTGGAGGTGTCTATGAACGATTCGCGCATTCCCGAGACAGTCTTGAAGGCTATGTCCGAGGGGACACACATCATTCGCGCTTATCGTGAGCACCTTGGCTATTCGATCGATGAGCTGGCGGTGGCGTGCGGGCTAGCCGCTGAGGAAATCCAAAACATCGAGTCGGGCCTGCGGTACAACAAGGGCTATCGTGATCGGATCGCGAGATCGCTTTCCCTGCCTGTGGGAATTTTCGAGGCGGGGTCGGACATATCGGACGCTGCTTGATCAGGGGTAATCTGCGAGTGAGTTAGGCTCGGGCAATTACCGGAGACTGTTGCGCCCCGTGATCTGGAGACTTCGCACGTGCACTCACACGCACACCATCCATGGAGGGTTCGATGCAGCAGCCCGTCGTCAGAGTAGTCTGCGCCATCGGCCAGTCGGGGCAAATCGGCCTTAACGGCGGCTTGCCGTGGGAGGGAAACCGATCGCCGGAGTTCCTCGCCGACGTCGCGCGGTTTTTCGACATCACGAGGGGGCACGTCCTGCTCGCCGGGCCCAAGACAATCGCGAGCATTCCTGAGTTCGCTCGCAGCGATCGGGAACTTGTCGTCGTGCGCTCCAGCATGAATCCCGAAGATACGCTCATGCGCTTTGCCGGCCGTGTTGTTTTCATCGGTGGCGGCCCACCGGTCTGGGACGCCTATGCGCGCTTCGTCAGCCATTGGGATGTTACGCGTCTACCCTATGACGGGCCGGCGGACCGCTGGTTCAATCCCGGTTGGCTCACAGAGGGTGGCGAGATTGCAGGAAATCGCCGCGACCGATGATTCTTCTGTCTCATCGAGGCCATTGCCTGTCCGCTTTAACGCTCAAATCAGGTTGACTATCCCAGATCAAGCAGCGCAATCGTCTTGGAATTATTGGCTGCCGAGTCTAAGGCGGGCACGTCAATTCGCCTTAACATTCATCGGTCCGACAGGGTTGCATCCCTCCCCTTGAGCAATATCTTACCTGCCGGGCGATCTTATGAATGTGAGGGATTCAGTTATGACCGACGACTCCAGCAACACCGATACCATTGAACTGACGGCAGACGTGATCTCAGCTTACGTCTCGAACAATCCGGTTCCAGTGTCTGAGTTGCCTTCCCTGATTGCGCAGGTTCACCAGTCTCTGGCTGGGCTCTCGAATGGTCAGGCAACGACACCGTTGGAAAAGCTTACGCCCGCCGTTCCCATCAAGAAATCGGTGACGCCGGACTACATCGTCTGCCTTGATGACGGAAAGAAGTTCAAATCGCTGAAGCGGCATTTGAAGACGACGTTCGGAATGACACCTGAAGAATACAGAACGAAATGGAACCTGCCTGCCGACTACCCGATGGTGGCACCGGCCTACGCGGCTGCGCGTTCAGAACTCGCCAAGAAAATGGGGCTTGGCCGCAAACCCAAGGCGGCGGAGCCGGTAAAGCGGACGCGAAAGAAAGCCGCCTAGTCGCCAAGAACGAAGAGGCGGGTTGATCACCCACCTCTGGATGCTGAGATAGCGGTACTGATACGAAGAACACCGCCCCGTCGTCGAGGGCTTCTGCACGGCTGCGGCAGCAAGATACACGAGACCGGACGCGGCGGCCCCAGCGGCTCGCCGACCGTCGCCCACCGCACAAGCGGGATAGGTGGCTCACAGATCACAGCCAGAATCCTTCGGCATCGGAGCAACCTGCGGAAGCCGCGAGACAGCTTCTCGGACAGCCAGATGGCGATGCCCTTCACGTCGCTGCTGGCGAATCTTTATCAAAATGGCTGTCCTCAACCTGCTGGAGCGGCAGCAGGTAAGCGACAATCTTTTGGTCGCCGAGAGCCGGATCGAGTCCGAGAACATCGGATGCGAAAAGGTCGTAGGAGGGACATCTCTGAAAGCCGAGGCTCTCGTAAAGCATGCGCGCCGAAGTCATAAACGAGGCAGTATGGAGCGCAAGGCCGCCTGCCCTCTGCTGACGGGCACGCATAACGCACCATTCGCAGAGCATGCGGCCATATCCGGAGCCCTGTGCCGAGGGAGCAACCGCGAGAGTCCTGAGACCTGCCAGCCCGGGAGGCCAGCCCATGCCTTCACCGGCGGCATCCGCGTAATAGGTGATCGTGCCGACAAGCCGTCTCTCGATTTCGAGCACAGCGATGCTGGCTTCTGTCCATCGCCCCGCAAGATCGCAGGCGTCCTTCACGTAGGGTTCGAAGATGTGCCTGGGAAGAACTTCCCGGAACGGCGCGAATGCATCGGCAACGAGGGCGCCGACTTCCTCCAGTTCCTGGCGGCTTGCCAGACGGATGTTCGGTTCCGAGTCGATCCGCATACAAATTCCTCGTTCACCCGGATCGAATGTAGGGCGTTGCGTGCACCTTCCTCCGGCTGGGCTTCACCTGCATCTCTATCTCCCGCACCCGACGGGCGCAACGCGCGCCGTTTTCGACCGGCAGCAGCTTGCCGCCAACGCCCGTGGGGCAGGATCGTCTACGGGTGCCGCGCCCTGCGCTTCGGGGCGGATTTTCTGCTGCTGCGAAGGCGCGCCGATTGCCAGCAATGCCGCTATTTTTGTGCGGCGGCAGGGATTTTCTCCCGTACGGGGTTCAATTCCCGAAGGGTATGCGCTAAAATAGTAAATCTCATCCGGGAAATAACGCCTTCGCGCACATTCGTGCGGAGATGTGGATTTTGTGATATGAAAAACGGAGTCGATATATTGGAAAATATTAGTTACGACGTGACTGGCAAGATAAACTTAAACAATATTTATAACAATCCGGAGCCGACAGCCTACTTTTCAACTTTATCTCGACTTGGCTATCGGATTCCTCAGGAAGCAAAACCTCGATTTCAACGATTGATCGAAGCACGGCGTAGCGCCACCGAATCCGAACCGGCCAAGGTAGTCGATCTTGGCTGCTCCTATGGGGTCAACGGGGCGCTTCTCAAGCACGGACGTTCGATGGATGAACTCTACCGGCTCTACGGAGCGGCGGCGGCCGACGATCTCGATGCGCTTCTTCAGCGGGACCGTGACCTCTATGCCGAACCGGCCGATGCCGAGCTCGAAATTATCGGGGTCGACCCGGCAGATCGCGCGATATCCTATGCGGTCGATGCGGGCATGCTCGACGCAGGTGTCGCGACCGATCTCGAGAAAAGCGACCCAACGCCAGAAGACACGGCGGCGATCGAAAACGCCGACCTCATCATTTCGACCGGCTGCGTCGGCTACGTTACCGAGACTTCGCTGGAAAGGCTCCTGGAAACGAGCCTCGACAGCCGTCCGTGGATGGCGCATTTCGTGCTGCGCATGTTCGATTTCGGCGGCCCGGAAGAAATGTTGAGCCGGCACGGCTATGTCACTGAAAAGCTGGAGGGACTGTTTCGGCAGCGGCGCTTTGCTTCCGCTGAGGAACGGCAGCATGTGCTCGACAATCTCCGCCGGCTGGGGATCGATGCCACCGGCGCGGAGGAGACCGGTTGGTATCTCGCCGAATTGCATGTCGCACGACCGGAAGAGGTCGCGAAATCCATGCCGCTCAGCGAGGTTCTAAACGTCAGTGCAGGACAGATTGTAGAAATTTAGGAGTCGCGGGACGTCCTCATGAACTTGGATTTGAATTACGAACATTGGACAATTATCACTTTCTACACTTAAAGAGCGCCATCGGTTTGCGAATCAGCTTGGCAAAACCATCCATCGACATATTTGCACTTGTTGATACGCAACCGGGGCCAATGACCTGTCAGTAGGAAGAGAAATGCAATGTGCGGCTTAGTCTGTCTGTGGAACGTAGGGGATGAATTGCTTGCACGGCAAATGATCGACAAGATCGCGCATCGTGGCCCCGATGCGGTGCAAGTGGCCAAGCTCGAAGGCGCCCCGGTCATCATGGCTCATTCCCGCCTGTCGATCATCGGACCGGACGACGGTGCGCAGCCGATTGCCCAGGGCTCCGACATGCTGATTGCTAACGGTGAGATCTACAACCACGCCGATCTGCGTGCGATCCTTGGCGAGGGCGCCTTCAAAACGGCCAGTGACAGCGAAACCATCCTGCATCTCTTCCGCTCCGGGGCATTGCGCTGGATCGATCGGCTCGACGGGATGTTCGCCTTCGTGCTGGCCACGGGCGATCGGATCATCGCTGCTCGCGATCCTCTCGGCATCAAGCCCATCTACATGGCGCGGATGGGTGAAGGGCTTGCCTTCGCCTCCGAGCTCAAAGCATTCGACGGACTGGGGCTGACCGCGATTGAAGCGATCCCGCCTGGCACGCTTTATGACAATCGCGACGGTTGGCGGCGGTGGTATCGCATACCCCACGGTGCGGCCAAGGCAGAACCGGACGTCGACGGCACCGCCCGCGAGCTTCGCCTGGTGCTGGAGGAGGCGGTGGCGAAATGGATGGTCGCCGACGTGGAAGTAGGCTCGTTCCTGTCTGGCGGACTGGACAGCTCGATCATCGCCGCGCTGGCGCAAAAAGTCCTGGAGCGATCTGGCAAGGGGCCGCTAAAGACCTTCGCGGTTGGCACCGATGGCTCTCCCGATCTGGTCGCGGCGAAAAGGGTCGCCGAGCATATCGGCTCGAAACACCACGAGTATGTTTTCACCGCCGGTGACGTCGTTGAGAACCTGCCACACATAATTTATCATCTTGAAAGCGCCGACGTCGACCTCGTGCGCAGCGCCATTCCTACTTTCTTCGCCGCCAGGCTTGCACGCCAACACGTCAAGGCGGTGCTCACCGGAGAGGGGGCAGACGAGCTTTTCGCCGGGTATACCTATCATCACGCCTATGTCGATGATCCCCGCGCACTTGCCGACGAGCTCACCCGCAGCCTGGGTACAATGCACAACATCAACCTGCAGCGCGTGGATCGGATCACCATGGCGGAATCGTTGGAGGGGCGCACGCCCTTCCTCGATCGCAAGCTGATCGATTTCGCCCAATCAATACCTGCGGCGCTGAAACTTTGCCGGACCCGCCCCGACGCAGTCGCCTCCACCGGCCCCACCACCGAGAAGTGGATTCTCCGCAAAGCCTGCGCCGACCTGCTTCCCGAAAGTCTCGTTTGGCGGAAGAAGGCGCAGTTTGACGAAGGTTCCGGGACCGTAGCCGCCTTGCAAGAAGCACTGCAGACGCTCACTGGCGAGCGCGGTGAGATTGGACGAGCGCGGGAAGGCGCACTCTACGAGGAAATTCTGCGAGGGTGCTTTGTTGACCCTGATCTGATCCTTGCCAATGCCGGACAATGGGAAGCCGATCGAGTGGCAGCGTGAGGGGACGTTCAGGAAACACAATTGTTGCATGCTGTCGCAGCGCCTCGCGGGGGTGCGCTCCGGTAATCTGGTAGCCGCCGACGGCTTTTTGACGTCTCGGTTCTTGCTAGCCTACCGGAAGGCCGGCCGGCTTCAGCCCATCCTCCAGTCGCCGGCGTGTCTCGGTTTCCTTGATCGGAAGTCCGCGCATGATCCAGTCGACAATCTCGCGGAATGCCCGGAAACCGCCAGATCCTGACGTCGTAATCTGACCGCTGCATAGCCGGCATCGGGTTGCGTTGCGCCATTCCGGAGACTCGCGGCATGCAATTGCGCGATATTGTGCGCAGTCCTCTCGCGCCACGCGCGAGTTCTATCCCATAAGCAACACACAAACTTATCGAGACTGTTTGATCCTATACCTGCTTATGCGGGGGCAGAATCAGGTGCTGTTGGCAAGCCCCTTCCCTACGCTCCAACACCAATCGTCCTCTTTGATCGGCCTCCAACGCCAAGCACAATTCCGCCTTTGGAGCCTGCACAAAATCGCCTGTCAGGAATTCTGCGGTTCTGGCGGTTTCTGCGACCTGCAGTGCTGAGCCACCAATTGGCGGAGTGCGCCAGAGGTCCGGGAAAGCTCACCCCATGCAGCGACCAGGCGATCCGCGCCGAAGTCCGTCGCGATCCGGACATCGCCAAAGCCAAAGATGGTGGTCGGGATTTCGAGGTGTTTTACATCGAAGGCGGCTGGTTCGATACGCCAGCGATCGCCGGCTGCTCTGCTATCTCAAAACCGCGGCTCAATATACAAATAAATAATCTGCCAAATCTGGTGGACCTTGGCAGCAAACGATATTTTCTGTGCAAGAATATTGACTCCGAGCCGATTGTGTATCAATCTTGCTAAGCACTAAACATAAATAGAAGCGCTTCACTCGTCTACTCAACTGAAAATTGATAGATATAAAGAAGCGTCACATAATTAAGTGTGTTGAAAACACTGACTTTTTTGCTTGGGGTTAGCTTCGTTCTGACTGCAGGGCGCCATCGTTCTACGAGAACGGTTCAACCCAGTGGCTCGGAACGGTGAGGCGTTGATCGAGGCGGGAGGCGGTTCGGTATCCATCAGCAGCAAAGCGCGGCGTGAATACCCGTGAGGGTTCGCGCATTCTCTGCGTTTAGCATCTTCTGCCTACGACTTGGCAAGGCCAGACATTCGAAAGGCCCGTGGTGTGCATTGAGCGCGTCAGGGCAATGTCATTTTGGAGGTACGCACCATGCCTAGCATTCCAGTCACCTGGCTCGAGGAATTCTTTGTTACTGCGAGCACCAACCCGCAAGATCCCGACATCATTCAACTCGCCAACGGCTTGATAAGGCGGCGGTCATCCTTGCGCCCGTCGTCGCGCGTCATCGCCTGAGCGGAGCTCATATCCTCAGCAGAACCCCTTTCATGGAGAATTAGGACATGCCCGGCGCACCAGTCACATGGCTCAACCAGTTCACCGTCAACCTGACCACCACAAACGACCAGAGCGACCCTGAAATCGTCCAGCTCGCCAACGGCAATATCCTGGTCAGCTGGACCAGCAACGATCCGACCGCTCCCGGCAATCCGGCGGGTCCCGACATTCTCGGCCAGATTTTCGATCCGATGGGCAACCGCATCGGCGGTGAAATCCGTTTGAACAATGATTCCACAGTCGACAATGAGTTCAACGCCGATCTGGCCGCCCTGCCCGATGGCGGCTTCATCATGGTCTACACCGACCTGCAGGGCGGCCAACCGCGGGTGCGCATGGAGGTTTACGATGCCGACGGTACCCAGCGCATCGGCGAGGGCGGCATCGTCCGCGACCTCGGCGCTGGCATCAACGTGGTCAACCCGCACGTAGCCGTGTCGAGTTCGACCTCAGCGCTGGTGGCTTACCAGATCGATACCGGCGGCGGCTTTGGCATTTCCTTCAAGATCTTCAATCCCTCGACCAATACCTTCTCTGCCGAACTCCCGCTGCTGATCGGCACCGACATGCGTGATCCCGATGTGGAAGTGCTGAGCAACGGCAACTACGTCATCACGGCGACGCAGGGTACCGTTGGAGACAATTCGATCAGCTACCGCATCGTCAATGCGACAGGCGGCAACGTGCTCGGCCACACCACCGTGACCGGAACGGCGGGCGACGGTTTCAACGACAATGAGGCGTCCGTCACCGCTCTCGCGGGAGGTGGCTTCGTCATCTCCTTCACCGACCGCGACGCCAGCGACACCGATGTCGCGTACCGCGTCTACAACGCGACCGGCACCCAGACCGGCAGCGGCTTTGTCAATGGCTCGGGCTCGATCACCAACAACAATAACGAGTCGGTGGTATCCGGCCTGTCCGACGGCACCTTCGTCATCGTCTACGACAATGACGAAGCCGGCGTCATGACCGCCGACCACTTCGACGCCACCGGCAGCTTTCTTGGCACGTTCAACTTTGCCGGCGGAGGCACCGAACCCGCCATCCGCGACCTCGGCGATGGCCGCTTCGTGGTGAGTTGGGAGCCGAACGCCGGTGGCGACATCTTCATGGAGATTCTCGACACGCGCGATTTCGTTAATCCGGAAGCCGTCTACACCTTCCCGAACCAGCAGATCGGCACGATCTTCAACGACACCTTCGTGGCGGACGTCGATTCCGACATCACGCACGGCCATCTCGGCAATGATGACATCACCGACACCGGCAGTTCCGGCAACAATCAGTATTTCGGCGACGAAGGCAACGATATCCTGCGTGTCACTACGGCCATCGACTCAGACACTTGGAATGGCGGCTCGGGCAACGACACGATCGACTGGAGCGGCGCGAGCCCAAGCGTCTCTGGAGCGACCTTCAATCTCGGTGCGGGCACGGCAACTCTCGGGCTGGCCACCGAAATCATGGTCGGCTTCGAGAATCTGATCGGAACGAACAACAACGACTCCATCGTTGGAACTGCTGGCAACAACGTCCTGACGGCGCTCGGCGGCAACGATACGATCAACGGCCACGCCGGCGCCGACACCATGTTCGGCGGCACAGGCGACGACATCTACATCGTAGCCGCGGCAGGCGACACCACCATCGAGAATGCCGGCCAGGGCACCGACACGGTGCGCTCCTATATCGACTGGATGCTAAGCGACAATGTCGAGCGGCTGGAGCTGCAGGGCGCAGGCAATCTAAACGGCACCGGCAACACACTTAACAACACGCTGGTCGGCAATTCGGGCGCCAACACCCTGAACGGCGGTGACGGCAACGACTTCATCTCAGCGGGCGTGGGTAACGATACGCTCGTTGGCGGGGCCGGAAACGACACCCTGATTGGGGCAGCCGGCAGCGACATTCTCAACGGTGGCACCGGAAATGATCGGTTCGACTACGACCTCGTTTCCCACAGTCCGGCCGGCCCGGCGCTGCGCGACTCAATCGTTGGCGGCTTCGCCCACGGCTTCGACAGGATCGATCTTGCGACCATCGACGCCAACACGCTCGTCGGCGGCAACCAGGCATTTTCCTTCATCGGCGCAGCGGCATTCTCCGGCGTGGCCGGCCAGCTTCGCTATTCGACTTTCGGGGGGCATGCATTCATCGATGCCGATGTGAACGGCGATTCCACGGCCGACATGCAGATCTTTGTCGCCGGCACCCACTGGATGACCGGCACTGATTTCATTCTCTGAGGGCTCCCTCCTGGAAAGAGCCCGGTTCATCGCGGAATCGGGCTCTCTCCGTCTACCTGGCACGTTTCTTCGGACATGCAGCGCAATCAGCCTTCGCGGATATCCTTCACAGTCGCGTATCGAATCGCCTCCCCGCCTCTCATGTGCCGGCACATTGCCGCTTCCTATCCGCCGCCGGCGCCATTGCGGGCTTGCCGCGCTCGCGCTGGATGCCGAGGAGATCGAATTCGATTCCTGGTGGCCTTCAGCCATTCCCACGCAAGATAGCGGAGAAAACGGCGGCAACTCGCACTTGGCGCTGGCGAACGCCAACTCGGTCGATCGCTATCGGTAGTGCCTTTTTCACGGGCAGAATGCTACCACCGGGCAAATCGACTGGCGCCGGCGGCTCCAAGGACAGCAAGCCCTGCTATCGCAATTGTGTACCAGGTGGCCACGAAAAGCGGTGAATCGTCCGTGCAATGGGCCGCGTAGAAGGTGGCGGCGATACTGCCCGCAAGCAGTCCGGCAGCCGCACCCGCAAGGGCGGGCCGCGTCGGCGCGCCGTGTCGGAGTGCGAGCAGGAAAATGGCGAGAGGGCCGATGCCGATCAGCGGAATGTAAGCCAGGCACACCATGCTGTTCATGCCGACCAGCTTGGCCGACCACGCGCCATGAGGGAGAAGCAGAAGCTCAACGAAGGCCGCGATTGCAAGCAGGGCGGCCGCGCCCGCGAGGTACGGCGCCGCCGCACGCCAGTCTTCGCCCGGCCGTGAAAGTCCGCGAGCAAGGCCGAATGCACTCGCGCCCAGCGTTGTCGTAACCACGAATTTCAGCAAGAAGCGTGGCGTTTCCGCAGCGGCCGCGACATCGGGCCTCGGACCGAGCGTGGCAAAGAAGATGACAGCGGCAAGAGCGATCGCAAGGCCGGCAGCGCCCCACCATACGAACGAGAGCGGCGCGGTGGGCTGCCGCGTATCTGCCGCCAAGGTCTCAATGAGTTCGTTTGTATCCATCTCAGTCCCGTCCAAACCGCCTGGCTATTGCCACAAGTCCGCGATGAAGCGCGACCCGCACTGCGGTCTCACTCATGCCAAGCCTTTCGGCTGTCTCCACGATTGAATTGCCGTCGACGGAAACCGCCGCCACCACTGAGCGCTGCCCAGGTGTGAGCGCATCGAGGGCGCGGCCAATCTCCCGATTGCTGACGGTTTCAGGTTCCGGCTCGGCAAAGGTCTCCGCGATCTCGCCGATCTCGATCTCCACCCGCCGCCCGCGGCGCCGAAACGCGTCGATGAGTTTGTGGCGCGCAATCGCGTGGAGCCATGGCATCACGGGTCCGTCTTCCCGCCAGGTGTGGCGCTTCATGTGAATGGCCAGCAGCGTTTCCTGCACGACATCCTCCGGATCAATCCCGCCCTGGACGACGTTCCGACGCGCGAAGCCGCGCACGAGGCAGGCAGCGCACCGCAGGAACTCGCCATAGGCTCTTTCGTCGCCCGCGATCGCGGTGCGCAACAGCCGGGCAAGTTCCTTTTCGTCATTGCCGTGCAAGCCTGTATTCCCTCCGTAATACGCTTACGCGCGGTTGTTTGTTACGGGACCGGCAAAATTCTGTTCACCGTCAAAGCCACCAATCACGATTTTGTGTGACCGCAAAGATGTAACACATCGCCCGTCCGGACCGAACTGACCATAGCGCGCCCACGAAGAAGCGGCGTGCGGAAAACCAACCGGAGAAGAGAACCATGTCTACGAAATCAACCGTGAGCGCGACCATTCTAGCTGGCGCCGTCGCAACCGCGCTGGCGTCTTTTGCCAGTGCCGCTCCGATGACGGAAGCGGAGGCTGCGGCGGCGACCGCGGCCGGCAAGGAAAAGTGCTACGGCGTTTCACTCGCCGGCATGAACGACTGCGCGGCCGGACCCGGCACCACCTGCCAAGGGACATCGACCGTCGACTTCCAGGGCAATGCCTGGACGCTGGTTCCGGGCGGAACCTGCACCTCGATCAAGGTGCCCGGCGACCGCACCGGCTCGCTGGAGCCGCTGACACGCGACGTCCCGTCATAAGCACGCGATCTGCCGGAAAGCGGAGGCTCTGATGAACGAACTGGCCAATATCCAGCTCTCGCGGGCATTGATGGCCTTGCGCTTTCCGGCGCATCCCGTCGCAGGCATGGCGGGAACCAGCTTGAAACATGAACATCTGCCGTCGATCATGGCCAATGACGTAGGGCGCGGCTTTTTCGAGGTCCATGCGGAAAACTACATGGGCGCCGGCGGGCCGCCGCACGATGCGCTGACCCGCATCCGCCGCGACTACCCGGTGTCGCTGCACGGCGTGTGCATGTCGATCGGCGGGGCGCA
>NZ_AHAM01000101.1 GCF_000236565.1 Mesorhizobium alhagi CCNWXJ12-2
GAGGACCGCGATTATATCCGTTTCCGTGCCGCGCTTGCCGCGCGCGAGGCCTTTGCGCATCACTTGGAGGCCAGCATAAATGTTGGCGCCGGGCACGCCCTGCTGCGCCTCTATTGCGGCCAGCATCCCTTCCACATCACCAACAGCGTGACGCGTCACTGTGCCCGGTCGGTCTGTTTCACCGGTTGGCGATGCATGGAATACGGACAGGACCAGGACGCCATCGATGCCTTCGGCGAGGCCGTGGAGCATTTCAACGTGGTCGCGGATAGGATCGGACGGCTTAAGCTGCGGGCGGGGTAGTGGGGACAATGGACGACTCCAAGGCAAGGGCGGCGATATCGGCGATGTGGTCTCTGAAGGCCGGTGCGAACGCGGCACTTTTGGAACCGTCTCTCGCGTCAGGAGGGTAAACCTGAAGACCCCCGGACGGCGTTCTAACCAAGCGGCAACCGAGTAGTGTTATGTCTGGAGTGAGTTCGACGTCGAATGTCGCCACTCTATGGAAGCCGCTAGGTGACGGGCTTTCGCCCGCCACCTTGAATCGTTGGACTCTAGGCTGCAATGGGGTATTCCCCCGCCTTGGCTTCGTCCGCGGCATACTGCGCAGCGTAGGCAAGGCGGCACTGATAGGCATCCATGTCGCACCGAAGGCACGCTGACGCGTACTCCAGCGTCGCGAATTCGTCGGGCTTATTGCCCCCGTCGCGAACCGCGAAATACCGACCAACAAGCTGGTCGCCGTCATCGATACTAGACATATGCAGAGAGCTTAAAAACGCTTGGAACCGGGGCGAAACGAAAGACTCGCCGTGAACGTCCGCGCCGTGCATGAACTCCATCGCCCACACGATTTGGGGCGCGCGCACGGCCGAGTATCCGACCGTAATCTGCGTGAAGCCGTCCGCCATTGCAGCGCAGTCGACTGACCTGACGCGATAGGCTTTGAAGTCGAAGGTCGGCTTAAAATCACTGGTCTGACGAGGTGCGTTATCGTTGACGGATTCAGATGCGGCTTTCCGTGCGTCGATGCGTTCCTGTACTTTCTCGGAAATCATGCTGCCGCCCTCGCCGCGATGCGCTGGTCAATCCACTGTTGGACTTCGCTTTTGACGAATGCCACACGGCGCTCGCCGAGTGATACAGCCACCGGGAAGCGTTTCTCTGCGCGATAGCGATTCAGCATTGTGCGGCTTAAGCTGGTCATGGCCGCAGCGGTGTTAAGCGAAACAAGAGTCGGCGAGTTGTCATTGTCGAAATGCATGGTTCCTCCTCCGGCGCCGGACAAAATCCGAGCGCGGTTCAATTTGGTTCTTGGGAATTTAAAGGGTTTGGGCCGGGTATGGGAAAGACTGACGCCTCTCGGCGCCGGCTACGCGGCTGGTAAAACCAACCATTACAACCGTATAGGCGTTTTCGCCTAGAAAAGCAAGGCACATTTCACCCGACAATTCGCCTCTAATGTCAAGCTATTTTTCGATATGCGGCGCTTTGTCGCAATAAGACGCCCAATCCGCCATCAACGCCCGCCGCTTCGCCAATGCATCGCCACGGCGATAAGCGCGCTCGACGGCCGTGCCAGTTACGTGGGCAAGTGCCGCTTCTGCAATTTCGGTCTGGTGATCAGTTGCCTCCGTCGCCCAGTCCTTGAAGGTCGAGCGGAAGCCGTGCACGGTCGCGATCCTCGGCTTGCCGTCAGCGTTCAGTTGCTTGGGATCAACAAAGCCTTCTCGGCCCGCCTTCTGTTCGGAAGCGTGTATGCGCTTGATGGCAGCCGCCAATGTCATGTCGGAAAGTTCCCCGCCTCGCACGGCCGGAAAGACCAGGTCGTTACCGTGAAACCGCGGCGTCGCCTTAAGTAGCTTTACGGCGGCATCTGACAGCGGAACGCGGTGGGCCTTGCCTTCTTTCATGCGGCGCGCCGGGATCGCCCACATCGCCGCGTCCAAGTCAATTTCCGACCATACAGCGCCGCGCACCTCGCCGCTCCGCGCAGCGGTCAAGATTGTGAATTCCAGCGCCCTAGCGCCCATGCCGTCGATGGCCGCAAGCTTGTTCATGAAAGCTGGCATCTGCTCATAGGGTAGCGCCGGATGGTTATTAGTGCTGGTGAGAGAGTCCGGCTTGTGGAGAACGTGCTCCAAGTTGCCTTTCCACGCAGCCGGGTTCTCTCCTGCCCGCAACCCTTCCACCTTGGCGGAATCAAGCACGCGCTCGATTCGCTCGCGCAGCTTCTCAGCCGTTTCCTGCTTGATGCCCCATAGCGGCCGAATCACCGACAGCACGTCCTGTACGTCGATAGCGACCAGCGCTTTGTCGCGGATGGGCGCCGCGTGATTAGTCAGTGTGTTACGCCAACCCGCTTCGGTCTTCGCGCCGCGCCAGCGACCTGCCTTCACGGCATCTGCAATATAGTCGTCCGCGTATTCGCCGAACGTCTTTACCGCGGCCTTGGCCTTGGCCGCCTCGATCGCCTCGACGCCGTGTTTGTGTCCGATCGGGTCAATGCCCTGGCGGACTAGCGCGCGGGCTGCTTCGGCCTTGTCGCGGGCAGTGGCGAGACCGACACTGTGCAGCGGCCCTAGACCTAACTCGCGCCGCTTGCCACCATGTCTATAATCGAGGATCCAATAGCGGCCATTACCCTTTGTGACCAACCACAGGCCGCCGCCGTCACGTAGCTTGCCGGCCTTGCTGGCCGCAATTGACTTCACCGTCAGGACGTTTCTGGTATGGCTCCCCATATCGCTTTCCCCGCTTTTTCCCCGCTATTGGGTAGTGTGCTATAGCTAACCACTATGGACGCAATGGGCAAGCGATATGTTTGTTTTCAACGGGTTGCCGGGGAGACGGTGTACGCTATGGTTGCTAATGGACGCTATATTGTATCCGGCCCGGGGAGCCACCATTTTCAGACACTTAGCAAATCTCATTTTTTCTGAAAAAGCCGCTCTGGGTACGCCACGGGTACGGCGGTCCTGATTGCCGTCCTCTCTCCGGCCGCGCATGTTGCGTGGCGGAAAAGTTGGATACGGGATGAAGTCGAAGACATCTTGATGATGTACAAGGCGTTGGAAGCCGCCGATCCGACTATTCAGTTCCCCGGTTTGACATCGAAGGCGAAGGTGCATCAGCAATGCCTGAAGCGAGCGCGCAGATCGTGACTACGGAACGCTTCGCACCTGACAATATCCGCCTGCAATGCCCATATTAGCGGCGAACTCAAATCTGAGGAGGTCCAGATGGCCATGACGGAACGTGCAGTGCTTGCCGGCGGCTGCTTCTGGGGCATGCAGGATCTGATCCGCCGCTATCCCGGCGTGATTTCCACGCGGGTCGGCTACACCGGCGGCGATGTGCCCAACGCCACCTATCGCAACCACGAAGGACATGCCGAGGCGATCGAGATCGTGTTTGATCCGACCAAGATCAGCTATCGCGATCTGTTGGAATTCTTCTTCCAGATCCATGACCCGTCGACGCACAATCGCCAGGGCAACGATGTCGGCACGAGCTACCGCTCGGCGATCTTCTATACAGACGACGAGCAAAAGCGCGTTGCGGAAGACACCATTGCCGACGTGAACGCCTCAGGTCTTTGGCCAGGCAGCGTCGTGACCGAGGTGACGCCGGTCAGCGATTTCTGGGAGGCCGAGCCGGAGCATCAGGATTACCTCGAGCGCTATCCCAATGGCTACACCTGCCATTTCCCGAGGCCGAACTGGAAGCTTCCGAAGCGCGAAGAAATCCGCCAGGCTTGATAGCTGCGGTTGTGGCATACCGATCGGCGTTCTCCAAAAGGCGTTATCTCAACCGGTTCGTCCATAACCGGGGTTGGCACGGCCGGATCAATCCGGAATAGTCTGGCGGCCCCTCGCCTGACCGGAGCTTCGTCCACAGGCTCCCGCTACAATTCTTTTTCGGCAAGCTCGCGAAATTCGTCGGGAACGGACCGGGAAATCTCCAGCGTCGCCGACCCATAGCCGACCGCCTGCCATCCGAACCGTTCGCGGATCTTGTCGACGGCCTTGTCCGCCGTCCAACGGGCTATTCCTCTCTTTGTGCCCGGGCGGCGATGCTCGTCGGTGAGACCGAGAGGAAGGTCGAGCTGCATCTCCACCTGTTTGCTGAGATGCGACACGGAAATCGCCAGAAGCGAGATGGTCTTCTCCTGCGGGTGATCGGCAAGCGCGATGCGCACAAGCTCTTCGGCGATTTCCGCAAGCATTGCCGTTGCCGAAATCGGCGCGTCGAGCGTCACCGACCGGGTGACGGCATGGAAATCGGCAAAGCGAACACGCGCTGTCACGGTCCGCCCGGCCAGGGATTTTGCGCGAAGCCGGCTCGCAACCCGGTCGGCGAGGTGCAGCAGGGTCGGCCGAAAGATCCGTTCGTCGGCCGGTTTCCTGCCGAGCGCCGATTGCGCTCCAGCCGAGCGCGCCCGGTGGTGGGTCCTGATTTCCCGCGGATCGCGGTTCCACGCCAGGGCCGCGAGTTTCTCTCCCACCGCAGGGCCAAGCAGCCTCTCGAGCGATCGTCCCGGCGTCTTCGCCAGTTGGCCTATTCTGACAATGCCCTGTTCGGTCAGTTTCGCCTTGGTGGCGGGACCAACGCCCCACATCAGTTCGACGGGGAGATCGTGGAGAAATTCGAGCTCGCGTTCGGGACTGACCACGACGAGGCCGTCCGGTTTGGCGACCTGGGAAGCGATTTTCGCCAGATGCTTGGTGCGGGCGACACCGACGGAGATGGGAAGACCA
>NZ_AHAM01000100.1 GCF_000236565.1 Mesorhizobium alhagi CCNWXJ12-2
AAAGGCAGATAGGCGAGTATGCCGACGCACAACCAAAGCGCTGAAAATAAAAACCAGCGGCTGATCCTGCGCCGCAGTCGCGCCGATCGTGCGCGCCGAGATATTCTATTGCGAAGTCTGCGTTCTTCGTTCGCGGCCCGTCGCTGGACGCGCCGCCGCTCTATCGGTGAAGTGTTCATCCGCCTGCCCCTGAACCCGGCGCACGGTATCAGGACGCAGATAAACGGACGGTTGATTTAGCGGCAATTCATCTAAAAAATTAGCCGCCAAACTGCTTTAGTGCCGGACGGCGCCTGGAACCATCGCCTCGATATCCGTGTTGAGCGGGAAATGGAGTAAGACATGATCCGCCTGATTGTTCTCGCCGTATTGGCCTATGCCGCCTACAACGCCTTTCAGCCTGAACGCCGGCAGGCAGCTACGCCTCCTCAGCCGACGCGCCGCAAAACGCGGACTGCACCAAAGAAGCCGAGAGGCGGAGGCGGCAACCAAGCCGCAAGCTCGCAGTAGACCCTTCGCCGTCATGCTAAGCGGTGACTAGGCGCGAGGCCTTGCTGCCTCCGCCTTTCGCATTGTAAAAACCGTCAGCATGAAGGAAGAGGACATCCCTGCATTCGTGCAAGCAGTCGTCGACACAGGCTGCAACATATGCGCAATCGGCCACGTAGGTTACGTGATCGGCGACGTGGATCTGCCGTGGAGCCAGCAGGAGGAGATCCAGCCGAGGCTCCGCGAGATCAGTGAGACGTTTGGCGAACGCGATCACCTCATGCCGCAGATCATCGCGTACTTGCGTTCGATTGGCCGTGTCATTGAGGTTTGAGAGCGGTTGATCAGACCAGAAAAGCTCGGCTACCTTCGACCTTTCCAAGGCTCACAGGCAATGCCGTCCCGGTCTGCATCATGCGAAGGCCAATAGCCAGGTTGACCGCGGCGAGCGGGCGCAACGCCCACAAGTCGCGCCATGGAGCAGTTCGGCGCCGAGGCCAAATGTTGGATGGCGTCCACAGGGGAGTTGAGACGGACCTTGGACAGCGGCAGATAAGCGACTACGCCGAACATCACTAGAATGGCGACGGCCAGCGCGGCATCCCTAGCGAACTGCCTTCGCCTATAGCGCGGCGGCCAGCGATGCAGGCTGCGCTTCGCCGGGTAGTTCACTGCCAACCTATGCCGAACGTAGCTCATGGCTGGAAAAGTAGCCGCATTGGCTGAAAGCTGTCTTTCAACGCCGCGGAAATTTTTCTTAAAAACTTGGCAAACGACGTGTGTGTTGGCGGCACCGGTCCGGGGCTACGATGCCCCCAAGTCTGCGATCCTTGCCCCGCTGTGCGGGTGCACTGTGTTGATCGTTGTCGCGTTGAGATATGTTAGATTAACGCGCTGAAGGGGAGACAGACATGGCAAAGCCTTGGGGAAATGTGTTCGGTGCAGCCGCGGTTGTCTTGCTGGGCATTCTGGTTTTCTTGGTGCTGAAGGGTTGGGACGGTCAAACAATCACACTCATTGCAGCGGCCCTGTGCCTTCTTGGGTCGAGATTTGCGGATGTCATAACGTTAAAGCTTTCGCCAACTGGAATTCATGCAGAAATGCAGAGAGCATTGGACGATGCCAAAGCCACCGTTTCGCAGTTGCACATCCTCGCCGAAGAGCAGGCTCGTTTGATTCTACAAATTGTCCAAGGCGGCGGCCGATGGGGTGGCCAGAGCCGGGCACAGAACGAGGCGTTGAAAAGACGGATGTTTGACGGATTGAGGCGCATAGGAATCGAAGAAGATCGCCTAGACAGAATATCGGAAGCAGAATATCCGTTCATTCATTTCGATTACGCCAGCGATGTGACCAGAGGCTTGGCCCCGTCGGACGAGCATCAAAAGAAAAAGTGGAAGGAATTTTTCAATGCAGACCGAAGGAAGGGGATTGGTTACGAACCATCTCCCTCGGAACTTGAAGATTTTCTCAACCAGATTGGTCTGGTTACTGAGGATGTGAAAGAACGGCTTGAAGATTACAGGCACTACGATGCCGAGAAATCACATCGGCGACCCGACGTCTGGTTGTCACGTTGAGAGTGGCCTCAACGCACACGGGCCGCCCGGCACGCGTGCAAAAGGTGTCCTGCGCCGCCCTCGTCTTGCCTTCTCCAGCGCCCGGCGCGTAAGATATTCTTATGCAAGATAAGAGCGATCCCGCCGTTATCGTGTCCGACCTCTGCAGCCGCGTCACGGGCGGAGGCGTCTCCGTCTATATCCAAATTTACCGCCTAGAGCACGAAACCGCTTGGACCCTTGAGGTAGTGGACCACGAGGGCGCCTCGACTGTTTTTGACGATAAATTTGAAACCGACCAGGCGGCGCTCGATGCCGCAATGCGCGTAATCGAAGACGAGGGTATTCGTACTTTCGTCGACGATCGATCGGGAACGCTGCACTAAGGCGTCGGTCTGTCTCTATTGCTGTCCAATGGCCGCTGCGATCCCGGCGGCAACTCCTGCCTCGATTCGGCAACTTTTGAACTTTTGAACTTTTCCCAACGCCCCTGACAGACAGGGGAAAGGTGCCCAAGGGTACTGAAAAACAGGATTCTCAAACCGATGGGAAAAGTTCAAAAGTAATAGATATTATATATATAATCTCCTATTATATCCTTGATATGCTTTAGCTTTTTCCGACCCCCCAACTTTTGTTTGCGGCAAAAGTAGGCAAAAGTTTCAAAAGTTCGGAGGGCCTTTTCGCGCGGCGAACTTTTGAACTTCTAAGCAACTTTTGCCTCGTCCAAAAGTTTGAAACTGGCCCTTGCGCCTGGTTTTGACCTACCGGACAGGTCGACGACCTTGCCGGTTTCAATCAGCCACTGGATCGATTTGGCGACGTCGTCGCCCTCGGCGTGGCTGACCCCTTCACGCTGCAACAGTTGCGACCAGGGCAGCGTCTTATCCTTGGCTTGTGACAGTGCCCGGACGATCGCCTTGCGTAAGGACTCGGCTATGGAACCGGCCATGTGGCGTTCGACGCCTTCTGTGATGATCGCGATCGAGCGGTGCACGATCGCCCAAGCCCACTCAACATCTTCCACCATGACGAGTGGTTTCGCAGGGTCGCGACTTATCGCCCGGATAGACGCGAGCCGAACTGTGTTTTCGGCGGCACGACCATTCACATGGTATTCCCGCGGCTCCCAACCTTTCCAGTGCTGCCAATGGAAAACTTCGGCCCACAGTTTGTAGGCGTCGCCGCTCTCGTCACCTTCGAACGGTATCTGGAACTTTGGGGCACGAAGTTGCGTGGCAGACCGGTCCGGCTTTGGGAAGGCCTCATAGGCCACCTTAAGGCTCGCAATTAGCGGCTTTGGCAACGACACCGACCGATTAAGCTTTGGCGCCGTTACCTCTTCAGGCCCTGCGCCCTCTATGAACACGAAGCGGCTTAGAAAGCCGTCGTTAAGCGAGTCGTCGGAGAGGCCAGCGTAAAGCGTCGTTGGCGTCGTCATGCCCAAGATCGTAAGCGCCGGACCGACAAGCGGAGAGTCATCTTTCTTCGTTTCATCGGATGCGTATTGCCGGCCGTGGAAGACCGAATCTGCCTGGTCATAGACGGTCAGTAGGAACTTGCGGATCGAGGCCGCGGCACTGTTTTTGTGGCGGCTGTTCACGTCCTGCAGCGTCACCCCAAGTTCGTCCATCACGCAGACGGTTGAGATGTTTTTGCGCAATATTCGCTCGATTGCGGCGTAGCTGGTCGGGTCGCCGTTGGTGACTGCGCCAGGCTTTCCTGCATTCGACGCGAGCGTGATTATAGATTTGGGCGCATGACCTTTGCCGCTGGCGACGCCCATCACGGTCGCGAGGTAGAGGTTCAGGCCACTTCTGGTGGGGCCGAGCGCACGGTCGCCGAACATGCCGCCGAGCAAGGCGATGGCCGACGTTAGGGATAGCTCTGGCACGGGAATGATTGCGGTCGAGGTGATCCACTCAGAAATCTCTGCCAGCAGCCCACCCGCAGACGAGAGGCTAAAGGGATCCGAGCACATTCCTGGCGGCACGGGGAGAACGCGGGGCGGCGCGGCCTTGGGGTCATTGTCGTTAGCCGGCACCGGCGTGCCCTTTTTCGCCACCAAGCCCGCGACCGCGTTAGCGTTGGTTTCGCGTGCATCGACGTGCCGTTGGCCGAACTTGCCCCACATGCGTTCGAAATCAGCGCGTGCCCGAGCCTCGGTTTCGTACCGTGCGAGCCAGTTGCCTTCGGCCGACAAGAACAGCGCACACGCCTCTTCAACCGGGTGGCCGTCGAAAGCTAGCTTCTCGACAACGGCCGCAGCGTGTTCTGAACGCTTTTCGACATCGTTCTCAGAAAGAAGTTCTGCAGCGGCGGGCGATACGGCTATGCCGTCAATGCTCGGTAGGTCGCCCACCTCAACCGACCGCCCTTCCGCGGCTGCCGTCATCCACGGCGCTAGCGCCGCTCGCAGTTCCTCGACGCCGGTCAGGGTTCCGTCCCACTCTTGCGCGACGGTGACATCAACAGGATCCGGCGAGCGCCCGCGTTCCAACTTTTTTTTATTGGGATGGTTCGATGTACCCGGTACCCGCCAGACATGCGCGACGTCCGCCGTGCCGTGATCGGATCCGGTGGCTCGCTTCAACGCTGCGGCAAGGGGCTTAGCCTCCTCCGGCTTTAGCGGGCGGTCGAATAGCCAGAACGGCTGCCCATTTCCCGGCGAGGTTTCAAGGATGAGGTTTGGCTCGATCGGCAACTCACCGACCCGGCCGGTATCGCCATCCATATCGGCTACCCAG
>NZ_AHAM01000099.1 GCF_000236565.1 Mesorhizobium alhagi CCNWXJ12-2
TCGATCAATCATATCCTTGTCCGCAAGGGAGTGCTCTCGGCTGAGGAGATAGACATAGCTTTGCGGAAAGCTGAAGCAAGCGAGACTGGCGAAGAACGGTCCGACGGTATGTCACCGTCGAGTCGTGATGCTGTCAACTTCCCGATCAGACTGCTCGAACTGGCCAATCAGTGTCAGCCGGACGCGGATATCCCTTCGTTTTCAAAATTGGCTCGAATGGTTGGCCGAATGAAGGAACCGTACAACGACCAGATGTGAGGGTCACGATCGGTTCCACGGATGGGCCGGATCCACCGGCCGACCGTTGATGTCGCTGCCGATCGTGTAGCCTCGCGCCTCTTCCCGCTGGATCAGCGTGTCGTGGTGTGGTGCACAGACACTTTCCAGATTCTCTGGATCCCAGAACAGGTGCTCGTCGCCTTTATGGGCAATGCGATGGTGAACAACAGTGGCAACCTCGACCACGTCGTCGCAGAGGCACCGCTCACATAGGGGTTGGCTGCGCAGTTGCGCTAGACGCAAGCGTTGCCAGGCTGCCGTTCTGTAGAGCCGGCGGTATTGCTCGGCTTCGACAGTGCGGTGGTGGGGATTGCTCGGCATCGGTGTTGGTGCTTTGCTGCTGCCGAATCAAAGGGGGAATCCATGACTGAAAGAGACACTCAAGGACTCGAAAGCAAGTACGATGATCAGACAGAAATCCTTACGGTTATTGTTGACCGAAAAATCATCGACGATAAAGGTTCAATGGATAAACTGTTGGAAATAGTCCAGAAGAGACTTGGAAATCCCGAGGTTCGCGGAGTTCTGATTTTCCCCAGGAAGGGTAGTTAACCCGCCCCGCTCAACCGCGGCCGCTTGCGGCCATCGGGAGCGGGGCGCACCGCTTCGCGTTCTTCACGCGCTGCGGTGAAGTTCCCCGCGGCCGCATGCCAAAGCAGAGACGGTGCCCGCGGGGTATGTCAGCCCGCAATCACTCCGCTGTACCTGACTAGGGCACAATATCCCGTTGGCGTTTACAACGCGCCAATGGGCCACGGCTACTGATTGCGGGTGAAGTTCCCCGTGCTAATCTCTTGCACGGGGCCGGCCGCAAATAAGCTGCGCGCCGAAACAGAAAACGGGCGGCTTTCGCCACCCGCGAACTTAATCCTGAATCAATCATAGCAAACTCGATGCGCATGGTGCGCACGAGGTGCGCGATGCCTTCCATGCTGGCGTCAACGCACATCTTGCCAGTGAAGCCGAAGGCGGCAGCCTTCAGACGCTAGCGTAAGCGCAAAAACCCTAGCTGTGAATCGCGGGTACGGAACGGGAACACAGCTTGCGTTCCCCAAACGTCATGCTCCAATGGAAAACGGCGGTGATTGTTGCGAATCACCGCCGTCAATGTAACCAAGCCACAGGGCGGCCGGGCACATGAAACACGACCACCAAATTACTATTCTGGTCGAGTCCGTCAAGCGTCCTGTGGCGCCACACAAGGACTTTTTGACATGGCCTACTTCGCAGTGAACTACCAACTAAATGCAAACAAGGACTATCCAAAGCTATGGGCCGAAATGGACCGCCTGGATGGTCACAAGGTGCTTCGGTCGTTTTATTTCCTAGATCTAGACATTTCTGCCGCCGACTTGCGGAACCACCTCAAGGGCTACATTGATGACGATGACGCCGTGGTTGTCGTTCCCTTCGATTTACGTCCTCATCACCATATGGCGTATGCAGGGACAAACGACTGGATAAACGCGCGGTTTGGTTAAACGAGATCAATCTCACTTACATGGACCGGCCGAGCGCCATGGCGCCGCTCGCCAAATGTATATGGTAATCCTTAACGCCTTAGATGAGATGGAGAAGCCTTATTTTCACCTTCTGCTTTTCCTTGCCCTTCCCGGTCTTATGATCGGGAGGGGTTTTCAGAAGACGGCGCAATACCTCGTCGCCGTTCCCTTTGTGCGGCTTTCGGCTGCGTCTTAAGCATCCGCTTGGGAGTCGGTCACCCGCGCTTTTGTCTTCGCCACGTTTTGTCAGGGTCTGTCGCTCATGAATACCTCCGCCGTAGAACAAGCTAGAAAACGCCTAGGCAAAGCCCGCCACGCGGTTGCACGATTAAAGGACTCGTCTTCATACGAAGACTCAGAAGATGCTTGGACGGATTTCCTTCTCGCATGCTCCGCAATCTATTCCAAACTAGAACAAGGTGCCAAGAAGAACGGCAAGAGCTTGGCTTGGTTCGGACGCAAAAAGCACGAGCGCAAGAAAGACGATCTTTTGCGCTATGTCCATTTTGCGCGCAACACCGACGAACACGGCATAGAACGCATCACCGCCCAAGAGCCGGGCAATAACACGCGCATGATTAGACCCACATATGGTGAGCGCCATCCCATAACCGCGCAAGTGTTCGATCCTAAGACGGGAGAAAGAGTAGGCGGCCTCAGAAAAGGTGTCATGGACGGCGCCAGGCTAAGATGCGTCCGGGTCGTTGATGACAGATATGGCGACGCCTGCGACCCGCCATTGTCCCATCTCGGTAAGCCAATCCATATCCCAGAAGTCGATGGGATTCGAGGGGGAGACTACCCCGATGTTATCGCAGGCTTAGTCCTGGACTACCTAGAGACACTTGTAAGCGAGGCTGAAACGCTGGCCTCATGAGCAGCCACCTGCATCGCAACAAACGCTGCTGTTACGATTTCCTCTAATCTCCCCCCAAGGGGAAGTTCTCTTATGGCGCAAATCCCCGCCTCGATCATCGCAGGCGTAATTTCAATCTCGTCCAGCAAGTATATCATTAGGACAATATTCCCGGCACCCACCTGTTTGACGGCAGCGGTAAAGCATAGATCGCCTCGGACAATCCATTCGGCTCGCCGTCTGGCCCTTCTGCCAACAGCGATGCCCTCGTTCGCATTCCCACAGCAGCTTTCCGCCGCTCTTCTTCGGCTTCGATTTTGGAGACGCTGCCGCGCAGCATCGCCTCCAGATCGGCTATTCGCCCTTTCAAAGCTGCGGTTTCTTTGAGCAGGCGTTCTCCGCTTTCGCGACGTGCGATTGCGAGGCCGGCCTCCTCGGCCAAACCTTGCATGTGGTGTAGTGCATGCCGCACTCGCGCCACCCTGCCCTTGCTCTCAGCCACTGCCCAGTCAGCAACGACACGCGTGAAGTACTCGGCGAGCGATTCCCCATCTTTCTGACGAATGTGCGAATAGTCGTACGGTGCCTTCATTTCCGCAGGATCCCGTACCGCACAGCCAACAATCGCAGGCCGGCATTCAGCCGTTCGCCCGCCGCCGCGATTGCCTTGCCGCGGTCTTTGACCCGGGGGACTTCGGCGCCAACTTAGCCCAGCGACTTGCCTTGGACCCCCACGCCTTCCACGACCCTGCCGTAACGGCTGCCAAGCCGTTCGCGTGCGGCTCCGTAACCGTTCCAACGCAACGACCTACCCTCCCCCACCCCCCCCTTGCCCGACCCGGCCGTAACGGCTGCCAAGCAGTTCGCGTGCGGCTCGATACCGGTCACGAGCAACCGCCCTACCCTCCGCTACGCTCTGCTGCCCGCCGCAATCCACGACCTGGCGGCTGTAATCCACGGCACCCAAGGGCGATAAACCAGCTTGGTGATGGTCTTGTGCAAACCGTAGGCCGGCCGCGAACAGCGCGTCGTTGGTTTCGGGATCGTCGTCCAGTTGCTTTGCCGTGTGCATCCGCTGCAGATTGTCCGAGGCCCGGAATACGCTGCCCTTCGCCGCGGCCTTGTCGACTTGCGGCTGGTTGTCGTTGGCGGCGACCATGATGCGCGTAACCGCCTCTGGCCTACCCCAGAGATGCCTGGCGACGTCGGACAGGCCCTGTGCAACGCGGTGCGGGTTCTCAAGGTCGATGTTGGTCTCGTCGACCACGAAGGCCTGGACCGTTGCCTTTCGGCGGGGCTCGTAGCGGATGGCGGCAATCAGCTTTTCGAGCGCCGGTCGGATCGTATGGCGCTGCGTCTCAACCGGGCGCCATTTACGATCGGCATCGCGGGCCGTGTAGCGCACCACGGCCGAGGTCAGCGGACTGCGAACTATGCTGGCCAGCTTGATGACGTGCTCGCCCGCGTCGCGTTCGTCCTGACCAATGTGGCCTTCCGTGAAAAGCCAGCCGAGAATGCGATCGGCCGGCATGGCGGTGCTTGGCTGTTGTTGGGCTGCGGCTATGTTATCGTTTGCCGCTTCGTAGGGGTCATAGGTGGCCGCGGTATCTGCGACCGCTGATAGGGAGACTGTTTCGACGCGGCTAGTATGCTCTGCAACGGCGCGCGCGGCGCCGGCATTGGTCGCGGTCATGAATGGATCCTTGGATGTGGAAGAACAGGGCTGCGGCGGCGCAAGTATCTATATATAGTAAGATATATAGACCAATTCGCCAAAAAAGTCAATATTTGGTGTGGTGGCAGCCCTTGAGACGCTAGATGTAGAAAACTAGTCAGCAATGTTCGAATGAAGAGCCTGGGCGGATAGCGGAATGGATCGAACGCGACGCCCGGCTGGTTGCTTATCTACTTCTGAAATGTCGACGCTCTTC
>NZ_AHAM01000098.1 GCF_000236565.1 Mesorhizobium alhagi CCNWXJ12-2
GTTCGAAAAGCAGATCCGCATTTTGATCCTGCAATAGCAGCAGCGGCCACCCTGCTTCTCTCGTAGGATGGCGCGCAATTCAGGGCGTGGTCCGCCCTTACCCATGTCAGGCGTCCGGTGCGTTTGGGCACATACCGGTATTAAAAAGCAGGCAGTCTTTGCACAGGCCGCTGCCATGCACGCCGTCAACCAGAACATTCCCGACCATAAGCCTATCGCGGTGCGGGTCGTTGGCGGCGAACGATCGCACGCCGTAAAGTTCAAGCTCGTTACCCTTGGCGTTTCCGGCGCGGAACCGGCTCAATACGAGCGATGGCATTGATTGGTCTTCGTGAGACACGCACTGGCCGGTTTCGAATTGCCACTGCGTTTCGGCAGGCGCTGCGGTGGTTGTCGGGAGCACTGCAGCAGATGATGACCCCATCGGGACAGCGAGGGTAGCAAGTCCAGCCAGCGCGGCGCGGCGTGTTATTGAGGTATGCGGCATTTAAGAATCTCCTCGTCAACGAAAAACGTTTACCATTCACATAAACCGCGAATCATTTTCTTTGTCAACGCTTTTCGTGTGTGGTAAACGAATTGCGACAACAATTGGAGATATTGCCTTGCCTACGCCTGAGCAGTCCCGAGCAGCCCGCGGGTTGCTTGATTGGTCGCAGAACACACTAGCTGCCGCATCCAATCTAAGTGAAAGCACGATCCGCGACTTTGAAAAAGGTCGACGCGTCCCGTCGATAAACAACCTGGCGGCAATCCGGGCGGCGCTTGAAGCGGCCGGCGTTATCTTCATCGACCAGAACGGCAACGGCCCTGGCGTACGGCTGAGGGCTCGGCAGGCGTAGGCGCTCTAGTATATTGACGCATTGACCCCGTAGGCGAAAACGCCTAGCAAAAACAATGGCTTGACTCCAGGTCAGGGGCATGGGAACTCTTTATCCTATGACCGATGATGAAGACAAGCTTGGCGCAATTTATACCGCAGAGGAAGTTGCCGGGCAGCTTCGGATCACAAGGCGCGCGCTCATCAAGTTCGCCCGAGACATAGGCGCCTGCTCGCGCGTCGGGCGCACTTATCTTTTCAGCGCACAGGACAAACTGGACATCTGGCAGGGATTGCGTGCCGAGCCAATTCGGTATCACGGGCGGGCAGTGCACGTCCCCGCGCACCAATCGCCGCTAAATGTCAGTCGCAGTCTTCAGGCGCTCCTTGCAAAGAAATCAAAGGGCTCGGCCAAAAAGGCAGATGCTGGGCTGTCGGCCCATGAGAAAAGGCAGAGACTTCGGCGCGAGCGTGAAGCTCGCGTGGCTCGAATGAAGTCGTTCCAGCCAAAGCGAATGGACGAATGACCAATCAACCCTCCCTTCCACGATTGCTAACAAGGCCACAAGCCGCCGCCTATTGCGGCTGCAGCGTTGCGACGTTCTCCGGATGGGTAGCCGCGGGGCATATACCGAAGCCGGTGTTCGGCTCCAGGCGGTGGGACAAGCGGGCGATAGACGACGCGTTGGATCGTGAAGCTGGGATAATCAGCTGCACTAAGGGGGCTGAAAGCGCTCACGAAAGATGGGAACGCGAGACGCAAGTTCCGTTCGACCGGTTAACGAAGGGTTGCACGCACACGAGGCCGGCCCCATCAACGCGGTTCAAGCTGAGCGAGCGTCAAGAGATTGCCATACGAGCATTGGGGCGACGGAATCCTGTGCCGCAGTGCACAGACGCTATCGACGGCGTTGGAGAGCGGACGATGGTCGAACTTACCGAGATCGGCATTGCCCGTTGCGATGGTCGGGATAGCGCCGGCCGGTTCATCTTCAAGCTGACTAAGGAAGGGAGGGCTGAATATGGCCGGCATCTCGAAATTGATGCGTGGAGAAGAAGCACGCAGTGACAAATTTGGCCCCGCCACCACGGTTGTGAAGGGCTCCGAGCCTAAACGGGCTGATAATGGCTGACGACAGGAACTACCTCGTAACCAACAACCTGCTCGACAAGCTCCCGCTGTTTGCAACCGACATCGAGATCGCAGTCGCGATCGTCGGTAAGGCGCGGGCGGAACGATGGAGGAAGGAACGCCTGCCTACACTGGAGCGAAGGGGGTTTCCCGCCGTCGACGCTTTTCATGATGGGCGGGCCGTACCGTTGGTCAGGAAGTTCTATGAGGGCTATTTTGGCATCACTGCGGGGTTCGCAATGGCGAAGCCCAGCGGCGAGGAAAGGATATGGCAGCCGAAGAATCGACGGAAGTCCGCACTTGCGGAAGCAGATGATCGCCATGACAAGGATACCACCGCATGCCATCGCCTCACACCTGAGGAGAAGCGCGCCGAGGCGAGGGCGAATTCCGACGCATGGGCAGCTAAAAAGAAAAAAGCTCTCGAAGAGTTCAGAGCAAAGAGGGCTGCAGAAACAAAGTTAGGATGAAATTAGAATTGCGACGTTGGTCGCCTTCGGCCTGCCGGCATGCAACGGTAAGTAGGGGTAAGGGGGAAAACATGAAACGCACTATTATGCTTGCCGCGGCTTGCGCGGTTCTAGCCGGCTGCACCCAGACGCCTGGTAAAGGCAATCTCGCCGTGATTGGCCCATTGCCGGCCGCAGGCATCGTAAACACGAACGCTGCCCAGGTTGGGACCGTTGCCGTCGCCGCCACTGTTCCTGCGGGTGCCTTTGACCTGGGCGAAGTTGACGGCACATCGTGCAAAAATAGCCTGCTCGACCCCGCGCCGACTGAAGAAAAAGCACTCGTTCAGTTGAAGCAGAAGGCCGCCGATCGTGGGGCAAACGGCGTTGCTGCTATAAAATATGACAAGGGAGGCTTGAGTTATTCTACCAATTGCTGGTCAACTGTAACGGCAATAGGGCGTGCATTTCAGTAGGCTGTTGTAGGCGCTCAGGCGCTTCGCATTCCCTAAAAAAGGCTAAGGCGAGGTGCGTATGTTTACTTGGCTCGTGAAAAGTCCGAAGACCGTCCTGGCGACTGGGTGGGCCGCGCTTCCGCTATTCCTAATTGTGAGCCTTGCGAGTGGGGAATGGCACTGGTTTTCCCGCGGCGGTGCAGTTATGGCGCTGGCCGGCTTTCTGGTGTCAGTTAGGGAGGCTTTACTCTACCGACCTGCCCGATCGCCCTCCTCCTTCTTCCCTGCCGGCGGCGGGTTCGGAATCCGGTCGGGCCATTTTGGCGTGCCTGTATTCCATCCGGATGGGCCGAGATTTCAGCCTGATGATTCGGAGAAAACTGTCGACGAAATCAATGCCGAACGTGAGGAGGCGCTGCGCCTATGGGAGGAGGCGGAACCGATAGGCGAGGTAGTTGTGGATGAAGGAGATCCCGGTCGCGAAATTCGCGATACTTCCGCGATGAGCGCGCAGGAACTTAGTTTGCTGCGAAGTGCCGCTTGGCTTGGCGCGGGAGGCACTTTGATCTGGGCATTTGGTGATCTCATTCAAAAGATTGGCATGTGATTGGAGATGTTCGTGAAATCCGTCTTCTGCCAATCTCGACGGAAATAAGGGGCTTTCCCGATGCAAGACATCCAAGAACTTGAGCGCTTAGCCGTTGCAATCCCCGAAATGGGTGGGCGCAGAATAGGTAAATACCTGAGAGCATTGGCTCGTCGAGACGCGAAGGCGCATACGTCCATAGTCGAGCTTGGGTGCTGGCTTGGCGCTGGGACCGCTCAAATGGCCATCGGGCTGAATGAGCGGGAACCCGACCACGGTATTACGATCGACTGCTTCGACAACTTTCACATGTCTGAAAGCAGTTCGGAAAAGGCTCGCAAGCAAGGCGTTGACCTTAAGGAGGGAGAGAATACAGAGCCTTGGGTCGCAAACACACTAAAGCCCTTCGGGCATGTCACGCTCCACAAAGGTATGTTGGACAAACGTACCAAGTGGAGCGGCGGTCCTATCTCTGTTTACGTGGACGACGCATCCAAATACCCCCACACGTTCTATCGATGCCTGAAAATATTCGGTCCGTCGTGGATTCCTGGCGAGACCACTGTCGTCCTGATGGATTACTGGCTGTTCAGGAAGAAACACAACGCTCACCGCGTAGATTACATGCGGTCTCAGTTTGACTTCATCACGAGCCATCCCGACCACTTTGAGGAGGTCGACGATTTGAAAGACGGCACTTGCGCCGCCTTCCGATACAGGCGGAGCTTGGATTTCTCTAGGTTTGAGGTACCTTCTGTTAAATCGCACCCCGCACACAAGGCAGCGTCCTGGATCGGGAGACTGCTGTTCAGGCCCAAGCACAACGAGTGATAGGCGAATTGCCGCGGTTTCAGCTCGGCTAAAGAGCAGCGGTGGCCTTGCTCCTGCATTGCCGCATCTCGCGTCCAAAAGAGATCCCGGATCATAAAAAAACCCCGCTGCCGGTTAGGGCAACGGGGTTTTGGGTAGGTGCGGTAGTTAAGCGGTGCGCTTCGTGGCTGGCATTCTGTCAACTAGGCGGTCGATCCGATCGCCCAAGCCTTCAATCGAGGCTATCATGCGCGCCTCGCTCGCAAGCAGGCGCTCCTCCAACTTCTGCAGGCTTTCCGCCTTGATATACCGGTCGGACACGTAAAGCTTATATTCGTCCAGCGCCTTTGCGCCGGCCGTGATCTGCTTTTGCAGGAACCACCACAGCCCGCCGACCGAGCCGGCAAGCGCTGTGAACCCAGCGATTTGCTCCCACGTTATAGCGCCCGTCATCTTCGCCCCTTTATTGCAGAGGCCAAGGCGGTGAGTCCCGCAACCCCGCCGCCCGTGTAGAAGACATTATCCCAAGCCGACTGCGCCCAAGGCAGCAGGCCGGGCGGTATCGCGGCCACGTCAGGTAGCGCGCCGTTAGCGATCGTGTCGAGCATTCCCCATCCAAACCAAGCGGATAGGGGCACGGTCGCCATAAGCCACGGCGCCCAAAACCACTTGAACTCCATGCCTGCTTTTACGACGCTGGCTGCGGTTGTGTTTGCCGCGGACTCACGGCCGGCAGCAATGCGCAGCCGTTCCGTTTCGCTGGCCGCCTTGCGCTCCATGTGGCCAAGCACGCGGTCAACGAATCCGAAGCCGAACTTGCCGAATATCGCGGCTACGATTTGGGCAATCACTTGAACCACCCGAACTCGACGCCGAACCGCCACACAACAAACGCCGCCAGCGGCATGCCAATAGCGAACACTCCCACCAGCAGCACGGCCACCCCACCCGCCGCGGTCATCACATATCCGCTTCGCGACGACGGCGCAGGTACTCGGTGAGCAGGCCGTTCGCAATCAGGAAGTACGGAAAGTAGTCGCCGAATACCGGCTGCAGTAATAGCGGATCCACGGTAGACGCCACCTCAATCAGGATGCCCGCGAACATCTGCAGGCGCGCCCAAAAGATGGTTTCGCTATCAGCGAAGAAGGTTTTTAGTTTGGTCCACATGGGTTAGCCTCTCTTGAATATGGAAAACAGCGCGGCGAAGAACGCGGCAAGCCAGTGTTGCTTTGCTGATGTGTCTTGCCGATCCTTGGTGGCGGTCGGTCGCTGTCCAGCCATTGACATGGCTTCGGCCCGAACGGCGGCAACGCGCGAATTCCACCCCCTGCCAAAGGTCGCCCAAAGCGAGCGGCCCTTGGAGTCCTTGATGCGCTTCATGAACGCGAGGCGGTCGTCGCACAGTCTGTTGATGACCAAAGTTTGCGCCTTGCTTCGGACGGCCGCGAGCGTGCCAGGACCGACCTTGCCGTCCTGACTGGCGCCGACAACGGCCTGAAGATACTTGGCCGCCCTAGACGGCCCGCTGTTCACCGCAAAGTCGAAGACAGCGTAATCGACGCCGTCCGGCAGGGCATCGCCATTAACGGCGTTCCAATACTGCTTTCGGTAGACTGTGGCGACCTGCGCGTCCGTTATGGCCTTCAAATCCGCGACCGAGCCGCTGGCTTTTACATAACTGCGGAAGGTGGCAAGCGTGATGCCCTTGTTGGTCGGGCCGCCCGGGTCTTTGGGGTTGTTCGCATATCCGCCCTCATGTTTCAGGACGTGTTTCAGCGATCTCGCGAAGTTGCGGTCCATTTAGTTGTTCCTCCTAGCAACCCTCAAAAAATGCGCCTTCAAGCAGCCCGGCAGCGGCACGCGCGACCAGAAGCCGCTAGCCAAAATCGAGCGGCCAATAACCAAGCTGAGGGATTCGGACGGGTCGCCGCCAATCAAAGCGTTGCCGAGGCAGGACAAAGCGCTGCCGACGCGGTATGCGTAGGACATGGTTTCACCTTGAGTTTTCAGAGAGGGTGTGCGAGATGTGCGCGCATCATGGATGGTGGATTTTGGCTAGGCGCACTGCTGATGATTATCGTCATCATCGCGGCTGACAGGCTGATCAAGTTCCTAATCCGCCGGCGCAGGTCGGGGTGCTAAGTTTGTGCACGCTGGAGATCTACCAGCGTGTTGTTCATTGCTGATCAGCGTTGAATTTCCAGAAAGCTTGTGCAACAGGAGCGACGGGTGCGGCGTAAGCCGGTTCAGGAAACCACGTCACGGAAGAACTGCTCGCTCGACGGCCTTGTAAACCCCGAGCCGCCCACTGCCTGGATCCCGAACGCGCAAGAAACCCGCCGGGAGCAACTGAAGGGCCGCAACGGCGGGCTTCTCGTCCAAAGGGTGGGAGTGAAGCACCCTTGGAAGCTGTGGAAACTGCGACCCAGGCACCTTGTTCCAAGTTAAATGGCTCAGGTCCTCGTTACTGACGAAGGAGAAGAAGAACAACCGCTTGGAGAACAATGCCGACGAAAATCCCGAGGGTGAATCCAAGCCTGAAGCGAGCGGTGAATACCGAGGCCCAAACTGCGCGCGACGAGGCCACGGCATTGGCCGAAACAAGCCAGAGTGAGTGCAGTATCACCATGCCGTGAGAGTGCTCCGCACATACCATTGGTCAAGGTTAAATCTATGCCCCTCGACGGTATACTCTGATCATTGCCATATCCCCATATGGCAAATTACTGGCGTCCGTCCCTTATCCTCAAAACTGGCTGCCGGCTTTTTCATGGCGGGCCGGCCCGGCCGAATAGGGCACCTCAAGCCGCCTCATATGTCACGGTGCCATAGATCGTCGTGGGAGCCGTTAGGTCGGAAATAGCCAGGGCTGTTCCACCTGAGGAAACCGTCCAACGTTGCATCTGGATGACTGTACCAGACTGGAAAAATCCAACCAAATGAATCGATCCAGCCGGCAACGTGATGCCGGACCAGAAGGCGATGTTGAAAGGGGCCCGCTTGCCCGTTCCTGAAGCTAGCGAAAACGGCAACCCTGTAATCGTGGCTGTTCCTACCGCTCCGCCCACCCCTGAAATTACAAGATATGCCTGAGCTACGACAATATTGCCGATCCGCGTGTAGTAACCCTCCCGCGTTGTATAAGTAGGTGTGCCAGGCGTTGTCCCACCAGCCAGCGCAGGCGTCCAAGAACCTGACAGGATTGCACTCGCCTTTCCGTCCAACGCGGCCTGCAAGCCGGTGATGGTGGATATTGCCTGCTCGCCTGTTTGATTGGCGCGAGCAAGGACCGCCGCACCCGTTACGCCAAAGCTGGTTTTCGTCGGCGCCACCATCACTGGCCTCCTTCAATATTTTTGAGTCGCTCGTCCATCAGTTTCATTTTTGCCAAGAGGAAGATAACCAGCTTAGAATAATCCATGCCCCACGGATCATAGTCTTGGTCGCCGGGCTTCCCTCGTCCGACTTTGACTGCCGACGGTACGACCGTATGAACGTCCTGCGCGATAAGGCCATAGCCCCTCTCACCTGTCGGATTGCCTTTCTGGTCCAGCCAATCAAAAGCCTGCGGCTGCAAGGCATCAACGATAGCGTCGATGTCTAGCTCGACCGTTAGGTCTTGACGGCTCACTTTTAGCTGGCCGTCCGACGTGGTATTGAAGGTCGTAGCGCTGGCGGCGGTTGTGACCGAGCCAACAAGACCGTTCGCGTTTAGGATTCGCCAGTGCTCTCTTGCGGCTGCTGAGGTAGTTTCGGAAACAATGCCAGTCGATGTAGAGGCGACACCCACCGTGAGATACCCGACTTCACTGGGTGGCGTTGCTCCGAACCCCGCCTGCAATCCTTGCCTGTAGATTGCACGAGTGCCTACCGCGCTCCACGCCATCATTTGAGCGAAATTCAGCTTGTCGACACCCGTGGAAGTGAAATCGCCAATCAGGCACAGCTTGCTGTAAGTGTGGTCGACTGCATCTTCTCCGCAGACAAAACCTGCATACCATTTCCCGTCTATTTTATACGGGAAAAAATAGCCGGATGCCCAATCCGGCAGGTAGCAAACGATACTCCAGTCAACGCCGAGCGCGGACATGTCGCCGCCTGCGGCATAGAGCGCATCCGCATCGGCCGAACACATCAACAGGACGTTTTCAATGCCGACAGTGACACCTCTCTGCCAGCCCCGGTCACGGCGCGCAACGACGCTGTACCAGAACTTGCCGGTTTCATCGTCGTAGATCGTCATCGGCGGGTTGCCCGCCGCCTCAACGCCGGCAGATCCGGAAGCACCAAAGCTCAGAGGGTTAGCCGAAACCCAAGCTTGACCCGGGTCGCCAATCGCACCGGATGGCCGGGCGAACATGATCCATTTGTCCTGCGTTCCAAGGCGTGAAACGCTTAACTCGGTCATGGTCATCGGGGACGTTGCGATACTTGGCGACCACGACCATGTCGCTCCGTTGTCTGTGGTCCTGAATGCGTCAACGGTGCCCGCTACACCCCCGTAGGTGTAGGCGATAAACCCCTCAGCATCATCTCCGCCAACGCTCGTCGGATAGTCGATAAGGTTGCCGTGAAAGTTAACTGGCGTGCCCCCCGGCGCGGAGGTAACGGCGGCGCTCGACCAGGTGGAGCCATCGTCATCGCTATAGATGAAGATCGGGTTGGTGTAGACAAGCGTTCCGGCTGCGCGGCGGGAGGCAATAATGCCCAATCTGCCGTTTGCCATAACCCGCGACACAAAATTGCGCGTGTCGTAGCTGGCGTCAGTGAATATCAGCCGATCGTTTTCGAGCGTTGCACCCTTGTCGTAGGTGTCGACCGCACGAATTTCCGAACCGTTGACGACTGTGTGGTTCGGCGCCCTGCGATAGACGAAGACCCACTTGCCGCCTCCGGCGTCGAGAATGCCGTTGTTGAACCCGTAGTGAGCGTCATTTTCAAGACCGAGCAACACCCGCAAGCCGGCGCGTCCGAAAGGCGTATCAGTCGAGAACCCGGACAAGTCTTCCAGCAATTCAGGTTCAATCTTCTGCCGGCTTACCGATTCATCAGAAGGCACGTTGAACGCGATTGCGGAAGTCGCGTCGATGATGACTTCCATATTCTCGACAAGGCCATCGCCGGGCCATGTTCCACCGACAGGAGTGATGACGCCCGCTGCGATGCCCCAAGTGTTGGAGAACTGATAAACGCCGTCGATGAAGACGCGCACTGCGGCGCCGACCAAACCAGCGATGCCCGTATCCACGCTCTGCACCGCGGCGCCAACAGCGAAACGTTGCACCGATGGGATGACTGCAGCAGCGTTGGTTTCAAAGGTCGTTTCCGCTAGTTGCGCCCACTCCTTGGACGACAAGGTGCCGGGGCCGCCTGGCAAAGTGCCTTCTGCCCATGCTTGGGAAAGAGCGGCCGCAGCCTCTGCCGCGGCCTGAATCGCGGCGCTCGCCTGGTCCGACAGCAGCCGGAATGTCGAACCGGACACATAGCCCGCGACAACCATGCCTGCCGTAAGCCCGCCAACCGAAACGTCGTTGCCCGAGTTCGTTTTGATCGTCCGCGCCGGGCCGCCGTTGAGGGCGACAGTTACGGGCGAGGCAGTGTTGGCCTCGAAGATGTTGAGCGTAATCAGTGCGCCCCCATCTGCGGCCGGAATAGGAATGGGGGTAGTGGCGACGATCGCATTTGGAGTGCCCGCGCCCGCATCAAATGCCCGAATGAAGCTGTATGGCAGATCCCCAACCCGCGACCAGGAACCTGCCCCGGACACTCCCGACTTCCGATAAATGCCGTTGTTGGCGACGGTGCTGTCACCGATCACCCATGCGGAAGAATTCGCCCCGTGAGCCAGGTCGGCGTCGAGTTGCGCCTTTGTCGCGTAAATCAGCCCTCCATTGGACGTGAAGGCGGTGACGACGGATTCGATCTCCGTCTTCCATACCATCTCGTCGAACATGTTCGCGCCGCGAGGCACGCCGGCCGAGGTAACAGGCGCATTGATTTCCGTGCCGAGCTTCGTGAAAAGCGACATCAGGCAGTCTCCAGACTTTTGGGTATTGCGGCGAGCTAAGCCGGAATGTGTGCGGTGTAGGTTGCTATGGGGCTTTCGGTGCCATCCGATGTGTAGGCAATGGCGCGGAACTCTCGGTCCCCAGATCCTGCCGTCGCATCTTCAGTGTGGACCAATCCTGTTCCAGGCCTGCCGTTACTACTTGCGACATCAGTCCACTCGAATAGAAACAACTTCTGGATCTTGAAGCTGACCGCATTCATGCCGTTCAACGTGGCAGTGACAGTGACGTGGTACTGACCTTCTGTCGGGCCGGTGACGCTCCCACCCAATCCAGGAGCCGGCGGCGCTGTATTGTCGATCGCCATCGGGTCGATCGTCAGCAGCGGCGAGAAATACGAGCCATCGCCGTCGCTGTTGAAGAACCGGCACTTGAAATCGACCTTCTCGCCGACCGTGCTCGTCGCGTCGTAGGCGTACCGATCGAGCCCTGCCCCGGAATATTCCGTCATGCTGGAATAGGCGTCAGGCTCGCCGTCGGTGTAGGTCCGGTAGACCGCCTCGGCGATCGACCCGCCGTCGACCCCCGTGAACTTCACCCGCGTCTCATAGGAGAGATCGGCATACTGCACCACGCTCGCTTCGCTCGGCGCTACTGGCGTGTCCAGCTCGCTCTCATAGGCCATTTCCGGCACTTCCGGCGGCGCTGCAGCCTCGTCGACGGCCGGGTTCCACGGCGTCAACGTCGGCCAGACCACGAACGGGATTTCGACCGTACCTTCCTCGTCATTGACGCGCGGCGTGCCGATCGCGCAGGTCTCCGTCACGTCGAGATCCGGCAGTTCGATGTCGGCGACCGTTAGCCCCCAGGCGGCAAGGCCCGCGAAGTTCGTCTTGACCACACCGGCATCGGCCCGCGCCAGCGCGAACAGCCGGCGAGCGATTCGCTGCGCTTGGCTCGCCGAGGGGCAGAACGGCAGGTCGACATCCATGTACTGTTCGCCGACGCGGTCAATCTCGTCTTGATTGCGCGCCCACGCGATGCCGGTGAGGTCGATCTCCGTCATCTCGTAGTTGCGCTCTGGCGAGTAGTAGTTCACCCGGCAGATGTTCGGCCGCTCGACGCTCTCCGGCCCCGAGCGCCACTGCAGATCGATGATGTGCCTTGCCGTGAAGGTGATTTCCGGCGTGCGAACGTCGTCTATCAGCCGGATACTGAAGCTGTTGTCGTCGGTCGCTACGATCTCGGCGCCGATCGACTTCAGCACCTGGTCCATGACATCGCCGCGCGGCGTTTCCGACGCCCACATGCCCCAGCAGCGCGACCGCGGTTCCGTGCCGGCCTTGGTGGTGACCAGTACGTCCGCCTTGGTCGCTTCCGCGCCTATGAGGGGATAATCGAAATCCTCGACGGCCAGGCTCGGATAGCTGCGAAGGATGTGCGCTGCGCAGAGCGGCCCGTTGTCCTCATAGGCCCATGTCGCCTCGTCGTCGGCCTCTTGGCCGATGTCGCGCGGGTCGTATATCGGCTCGGAACGCTGCACGCGCTCGTAATCGGGCGGCCCCTGCTGATAGAGCTTGGTGAACTTGTCGTCGGCAATGCCCGGCGAGATGTATTGAACCAGCGACTGCGCGATCCCGCGAACGCGATGCTCCGCCGTCCACAGCACCGGAAAATAAGTCAGGAGGTCGTCCCAGGCCGTTTCCGTCCCGTCGCCGATCTTGCTCTTGATGAATGCCCACGAGCCTCCCGAGCGGGCCCATGGCGGTGAGGAAACCGCGCCGTCGCTTTCAACCGTTACCTCGCGCCCACCGAGGTAATGTTCCTCAACGGCGGTGGTCTTCCCCTTGGTGTGGCAGATCAGGCGAAAACGGCGCGTGCCCGACGCCGTGTTGCCGAAGGCTTTCAGCCCGCCGACGCGGACGCGGCCGACTGCCCGGATTTCCGAACTGTCGCCGGTCTCGAATGTTGATTTGAAGTCGCCCGGATTGATCTTGGGTGCCTCTCCCAAAACCGACGACAGCAGAGATGCTCCGATGATCGCTGCGCCAATAACGGCGTTGCCAATTGCCGCCGCGGACACGGCTGGCAAAAGGCCCCCTGCCCCGATCGACAGCAATGACGAAATGACAAAGCTGCCGATTGAGATCGGATCGGCCGAAGCCGGAACAGCCGTCAGCGGCAGGCAAATGTTTGCCAGCAGCACAAGCTTCAGGAATTTCATGGATAGCCTTTCGGCGTTGCCGTGACGGCTAAGCGGGCAATGCCCACACTTTGACGATGTCGCGGGCGCGCGGCCGGATCAGCGCGGTGCCTTGGAACGAGCGCCAAAGCGCAACGCCATCCTGCGCGAAGATCACGCCGACATGGCCGAGCCGCGATGTGTTGACGATGCCAACGTCGCCCAGTTGCGGCTCGAACGGCGTCTCGTAAATGCTGAGTGGTGCGAGCGCCATCGACCAGAGCACATCCAGCCCGCCCGCCTCGTCGATGATCGTGTGCGCCTCGTCTAGCGTCGAATAGGAACCGAGCCGAGGCACTTCCTTGCCGGTGATCTCCGTAACCCAATCTGCCGCCCAAGCGGTGCAGTCGTCCCTGCCCCATTCGACCGGCTTGCCCTCAACAGCCATGATGAAGGCTTGGAGTTGCTCGGCGCGCGAAAGTTCGCTTGGCTGGGTCATGCTGACCAGTTCTCCGAAACCTTCACGCCGACAAAATCTAGCCCCCTATCGCCGGGGTAGCGGCGGCGCTGATCAGCCCCGTTCCACTTGCCACCGACAGCATAATTCTGGCTTGACCAGATACTTTCGATGGTGATCGATACGGTGCGAATACCGATGCCCTGCCATTGCAGCGAGGGCGACGTGATCTTGCCCGGAAAGAGCTTCTTAAGACCGATCAGCACCTCGCCGGTTTCCCCATCGAAGGCCGCCCAGTAGAGGTCGGCGCGCCGCCCCTCGATCGCTCTCGCGTCGGTGTGCACCGACTTGAAGAATTCACGGTTGGCGCCAGACAGCGTGACGTTGACCGCCACAGCCTGGCCGAACCGCGGTTCCTCGATGTTGGACAGCGTGACAAGCTGACCGCCGATCGGATCGGAGACCCCGCGCCACTCATGGCCACCGATGGACACCCGGCCAGTGCCGCTATGCAGCCGCGTCAGACCAGACGGCAGGTCCATTTCGAGAAACCAGGCGCGCGCAACGTGTGGCGCGGCCAACCGATCGAGATCGGCCTCGGTAAAGATGGCCATTCGGCCCCCGCGATGTCAGAGAAATTAGTCTGCGAAGTAGTCGCGCACGTCGTAGTCGAGCGTCTCGACCAGCGTTACGGAAAGGCCTTCCGCGAATGCGGCGCCACGAGGAGCGTTAGCCGCATCCTCGCTCTCCAGCCGCATTGCCATCACGGGGTTGAGTGTTGCGAAATCGGTTGTCGCAATCGCATTCCGAAGTGGGGGCCATATCCGGTAATGACCGGCATCAATCCGCTCCGTGACCATGTAGAGGCCGAAGTGGAACGGGAAGAAGCCGAAGAAGTCGCCCACGTCGAGCCCGTTCCCCCAAAAGGAATCGGCGAGTTTGATTTCCGTATGGTCGAGTGCCGCCGCAGCCGCGACCGCCACGACAGGGTTGCTCGAATGCCAGTTCTGGCCATTCGACCATGGCTGCCCATTTGACCAAACCTGTCCCTGCCGCCATTGAGCGGAAGTCGTTTCGATGCCCCGTTCAGCAAAGTTCAGCCCATCCCAATCGCAGAACGGCACGCGCGTCGCATTGGCGCCGCCATGCTGGGCCGTGACCCAGCCGCGGTAGCGCCGAAACATCGCGCCTCGGATCGACGGAAACGAGAAACGCCAGCGCCATAAGCCGAACGGCGAGGCAAAGGTCTGCACGAAATTGCCGATCGACTGCGTCGCGCCGCCACTCACGGCGCGCGGACCAGACAGTGGCTCGCGGAAGTTCGCACGAAGCCCCACAGGCCAAGAGACGAGCCGGCCCATCAGGCGCGAACCTTTCGTGTCTGCCGAGCATCGGTTCGGGCGTCGACCATCTTTGGGATGTTCCTTCCGAGGTCCTGCACGGAGCGTTCCACGCGCGCCAACGCCGCGGCGTCCGCGCCTGGCGCATTGATAGGTGCGTTGATGACGATCGACTGACCGCCCCCGCCCAAGCGACCACCCTTCGGAATGACAATTTCGCCACGCTGAAGGATTGCAGGAACCTCGCCAGCCTGAAGGCCTGCCACGCCACCCTTGTGGTAACGCCGCGCGCCGGCAAACACCGATGGGGAGACCGCGCGGCCGTGGCTGTAGCCATCGCTACCGGCAACGCCGCCCTTGTGCAGGATGCCAGGAATGATCGCACCACCGAGGAGTCCACCGCCACCGCCAAACAGGCCGCCACCTCCGCCACCACCGAACAGGGCGTTCAGGCCAACCTCAAGCAACTTGTCGCCGACTTTCTGCAGCGCGTTTGCGAACGCCTCTGACGCCGATTTGCCTTCACGCAGATCTTGGATGAAACCGCCCAGCATATCCTTGCTGAACTCGCTGAACTCCTGGGCTGCCTGCGCGGCGCGCTCTTGGCTGGCCCGCAACTGATCTGCACTGGCTGAGGCCCTGGCATAGTTTCCGGCCAGTTGGTCGATTTGTGCAGCAAGGGCGGGCGTTACCTCAACGCCGGCCTTCTTGGCATCGTTGAGGAGCTGCTGCTTGATGCGCGCTTTTTCGACTTCAAAGCCATAGTCTTCGATCAGTGGGTTTAGTCGGCTCTGCGCTTCGATTTCGGCGTTGATCAGGTCAATGCGAGCTTGAATCTGCTGAGTGCTACCGGCGAAGATGTCGGCCGGCGTTCTTTTCTCACGGGATGTCCTAGTCGACGACGCGCTGGCGCGGCGTTCCGCATAGGAGATGGCATCGTCAACCGTTCGACCGCCGCCGAGAATAGTCGGATTGGCGTTTATCGATGCCTGGGAGATCAGACCGGCGAGAGGAGTGCCGGGCGCAGCCCGGAGAACTTTCGCAGCATCCCCAGCTCCAAGGAAGTGGGAAAGCTGAAGCGCAGCCTCGTTGACCGAGACGCCGTCGCGCTGAAGCACCGCTGCATTTTCCTTGGCGTAGGCCCTGATCAGCGAGCGGCTGACGTCTGCGTCCTTGCGAAGCTCAAGGATCGCATCGCGACCCATGGTCTGCGCACGGGCAGGGAAATGGCGTCGAAACAGATCCAGCCAAGTGGATTCGATGAACTGGCCGGCACCCGTCGCCGATGAATTCGGATTCTTGGCGTCGGCCCTGCCTCCGCTTTCCGCCTTGATCACACGTTCGACGAAACTGTCGATCGCGCCGCTTGCCCGTTCGAGATCCTGCTCGAACTGCGAAGGCGTGTTGCTCGCCCGGAAATCTTGCAGCTGACCGGGGTTGAGGAATTGCCCGCCACCGCTTGTGACCGGGCCAAGGCCTCCCAGCGTGCCGAGCGGCGAGCGCTGGAAGAAGTCGCGGATAGCGTTCTCGGCGCGAAGCTGGTTGGCCGCATCAATGGCGCGCTCAAGCTCATCCGCAATCTGGCCGATGCTGTCGGCCATATCCTTTGCGGCGGGAATGCCGGTGTTCTTGAATAGATCGTTGAGCGCAGCCTGAACCTGGCGCAGCCGCTCGAACTTTGCGTTGCCGTCCTCAACCTCTTGGAAGAGAGTGTTGAAAACCTTCTGAAGCGTCAGAATTTCCGTATCTTCTGCGCCAGCCTGCTGAAGGTCGACGACAAGCCGGCCGATCTCTCCGCGAACGTCCGTGATGATCTCGCGAATTTTCTCGTATTCGCCCTGCGCGACGGCCTCGACGGCGGTCGTGATATCGGTGTCTTCCTGAAGCCGCTTGCGCTCGTCATTGTATTTTTTAAGCGCGGGGAGTGCATCGCCCCACTTCTGAGCGACCTTATCGATCAGCTCGGCCTCTTCCTTCAGAGCCTTTGCCATATCCTTGCTGTCGCCAAGGAACGAAGTGGCGTACTGGACCGCCGCACCGCCGAGGCCAATGATGGCGATCGTCGCCAGCGACACAGGGTTGATCAGGGACTTGGCCGCACCGCCAAGAGCAGCGACAGCGCTACGCGCGCCCCCTTGCCCGAGCACCTGGTTGATCTGCGTGCCCTGTTGAAGAGCTATCAGGAATGGCGACTGGCCGCCGGCAAGCTGGACGCCGATGTCGTTCAACTGCGCGGCAAGGTTGCCGGTCTGAAAGCTCGACACCTTCATCGCCTGACCAAACTTGGCAGCGTTCTGCGAGCCTTTCGAAAATGCCCGGTTGCTGTTGTCCGCTATCTTGTCGAAGGCTTTGCCTCCGACGTCGCCCATGCTGTCGAACTGCTGCTGAATAACAGCAGTCGTCTTCGCCGTGTCGCCAGTCAGACGCGAAAGCGCGCGCTGCATCTGGCGCACATCGGCGCTGATCGAAAGCACCAGGTCTTCGGTATCACCGGCCATGCCAGATCATTCCTTGCTTTGCAGCCAGTCCCAGAGTTCGTCCTGCTCGCTGCCGGACAATCTCTTGTCGCCGTCGGGATCATTTGCTCGTGCATGGCCATCAAGGGCGGCCATGTATTGCCAGACGCTCATCCGGCCGACTTCTTGCGGCGTGAAGCCGAGGATGGCTCCGTTCCCGTAGATGGCGGCAAATCGGAGTTTTCCGTTGGGGAGAGGGACTTCTCCTCCTCCGGACTTGCCGCCCCGGATTTTTTTCCGACTTCATCCTCGTCGGAGGCACCCAGAAGCCCCGCGCCGAGCACGCGCTGCGCTACGACGAGGTTTTCCAGAGGCGGACGGCCTTCGACATATGCCCGGGTCAGTTTGAGCGCCGCGATCGGTTCCATGCCGCCGCCGATCAGGCCAAGCCGGATCGGGGAGGCGATGTCTTGAACAAGCCACCGGCCGGTGAGGAGCCTGTCGAGGATTACATACGGGCCGGTGTCGCGCTCCTCCTGGAGCTTCTCAAGTTCGCCCCAGGCAAGGCGAAAAAGATAAGTGTTATCCCCGAAGTCGAGCGTGACTGAAGCGTCACGACTCATTAGGTCACCACACGCGTCATGACGCCGTCTGACTGGAGCGAAACCGAGGCAGTCGCCCGCTGGGCGTTCTGTGCGCCGACGTCAAAGTTCTCGACGTGCATGCTGCCAGTCCAGGTGATCGTCTTGGCGGGGAACTCCCACTCGACCTTGACTGCAACGGAGTCGACATCCTCCCACGCATCCAGCCATGTCTCCACGGATTCGGACGCAAGAACGCCTTCTCCGCTTACCGACATGGAGAGCGACACGGCATCGCGACCAAGCCAGTCCACCAAGTCCGGATTGTCACAGTCAGGAATCTGGAAATCGTTCAGCGCCTTGTTGAGCGTGATCGATTTCGACGTGAAACCGCACGGCGCGGTGTAGGTCCCGCCACCGGTCAGGTCGAGTAGAACGCGGACTTTGCCGCCTTTAATGGTCGTCGGCTGTGCCAATGTCGTGGCTCCTTCAAAATGAAAAAGCCCGCACAAAGGCGGGCTGTTGATGGGTAAGTTCTGGTGAGGGTTACGGCTGCTCTACGAAGGCCTCGAAGGTGAGGATCGCGTGACTGGAGAGGCCGTCAGGATCACGGAAAGTCCGGTTCTCTCGGCACTCAAAGTAGACGAGCGCGTTGGCGCTTAAGGCGAATTCGGCATCCGATAACGCCGCCCGCACGGCATCAGCTAGGTCGTGGACTTGCGGAAACCCAACACTCCTTGACCAGCAATCCAGGTCGACGAATATTTGGTAGCCGTTGATGCAATCAGCGTCGTCCGAAATCTCCTGCCAATTGGCTATTCCAACAAACGGGAAGGTCGCGGAAACGTCGCCCGTCGTCGACCGCGGAACATGATCGTAAATGCGCTGTTCGACCAAGGCAGTCACAGTCGCGTCGGCCTTTAGGCGAGAGACGATCGCGCCCTGCAGTTCTTTGGCTGGCGAGGTCATGTGTTACGAACCCTGCGAACTGCTTTGTTGACTGCGCCCGCCATCATGCGGCGCAGACGCTTTCGAAACGCCCGATAGGTCGGGAAGATGTGTGGAATGGCTGGGCCAGCACCGACCGACTTGCCCGATTTGTGAAACCGCTCGGCGGTGCCGAATTCGAGCAGATGCCAAAGCGGGCTCGCGAAAATCCCGGTCGCGTTCGGATCCTTAGTCTGACCCTTGGCACCTTTCCTCGGCTTCGCTACCACCCGACCGGCAAGGCGTTCGCCTTTGATACTAGCAGCATACGCACCGCCGCCAGGCTCTCCTACGGGCGCCCTTGGGCGGATGCGCTCTGCGAGTTCCTGCGCGCCCTCAAGCTGGGCCTTGGCAAGCTCCTTCTCGGCTTCGGGAACTAATAGCCGCAACCGCCGCATGACTGCGTCGCGACCTTCAACCTTCGCCTTGATCCGCATTTAATTTCTTAGCCTTCTTGATCCGGACAGCCATGCTGGCGCTGACAGCTCTCGCTGCGCAGAGCGTTGTGACGTTCACCTCTTGGCCCATGCGGTAGGCGATGGTCACTTGCGGCCGCGGCTTCCAGTCGAAATCGGCAGTAAAGCGAACCCAAGGCATCAAGCCGCAACTCCTTTTTCAACGAGTAGCGAGATCCATGCTCGGTCCGTTTCGTGCGTCACATCGCGAATAGCAAAGGCGGAACCATCGCGGGTATCGACCAGCCGCCAGTCGGAGGTGATCTGTCTTGTGTCCGAAGATGCCCGGACGAGAACGATCATCGGGTGACGGTTTTCGAGGCGCGCGGCAATCACGCCCTCGCCGCCCCGCAGGTGTTGATAAGCAGCGCTGGCGGTGAACTGGGTCTCGAAGTCGCGGCTGACCGTGTTGCCGTAACCGTCGTCGACTTCAGTTCGTTTCTGGCAGTCGACCCGATATTTGAGGCTGCCCGCGGCTGGCTTCTTCGCCATGGGCCTAGAGCGCGACGCCCGGATATTGGATATCGAGCGCGAGAACCGATGTGCTCTTGGCCAGTCCAAGCAGACAGACGTAATCGCCCGCCAGAATATCGGCACGAGGGCAAACCCCTCCTGGCGCCGCCGAGAGGTAATAGTCCATACCAGCGGTTAACGTGCCACCGATCGTGATGTCGCCACTGCGGGCGATAGTAAGCGGCTGGTTCGCAGTCGCGCCGTTCAGCGCAATACCGCGGGGCTGACGCACTTCCGCCGTAGCGGAATCGTTGTCAGCCAGCATGTATTTGCCGGTTGCGCTGGCGCGGTAAACGGCCTGGCCGGCTGTAATCACCTCACCCGCCGTGCCGGCCTCTTTTGTTGCGTTCGAACCGGCGACGACATCCGCCGCGTTGATGATGATATCGGCCACCGTTGGCCTCCTTTAACTGAGTTGGATTAGGCCGCCACGTGCCCGCGGACGTGCTCGTCTAATATCCATTGAACGCCGAGGGGCAGTTCATGGGCGGTCTCATTGAGAACCGCCTCGCGGTTTTCGTAGCGATGAGCCACGATCAGGCAAACAGCGTCGATCAAGTCCTGCTCAACGTTCGCGGCGTCGGTTTCGCCTAATCTGTAATCGATTTTGACGGCGCCGATTACGTGTCGAGCTGACGGCCACGCAGTGCCGTAAGCCGGCACGATACGAGCCGGCTCGCTATCGACATCAATGCGGTAATCGGCGCTGTCCAACGTCTGCGTAGCGCCGTCGGTGTCCACGTAAGTGATAGCCGTAACGCTCTTGATAGGCGCACCAGGGAGTATGATCACACAAGGAAAGCAGTCCATGGACTTGCGCCACGTCTGCTCCATCAGGGCGTAGCCGATCCCGGATGGGCCCTCCACGCGCGCGACGGCGCCCTTAAGCAGCTCAGCAAGAAGGTCGTCATCATCACTGTGGTCGATCCGCAGGCGGGCTTTCAGCCTTGCTAGCGTGATCAGTTCGCCCGTGGGCCTTATGATGACGGAAATCCCGGTCCACATTACTTGCCCTTTTTGGTCGCGACTTCCGTCGCCAGTCGGGCTTCCCGCACGGGCACGGCCTGCGGGGGCTGTGCTTCGAACATGCGCTTCGCCTCGGCCTCTCCCACGTCGATTTCATCGCCTGGGGAGAACGCGCCGGCAGGACCAGAGCGCGAAACAAGCAGTTTGATTTTCATTATGCCATCCTCCGGATGAGGCAGCGGGCGGCCGAAGCCGCCCGCCTCATGCAACTTTACGAAGCAGCCTGGATGAGGTGGCGGACGGCCGCCGTATTCAGCAATTCTCCATCGAAGCGCTTGAAGCCGACCATGCCGATCTGGAAATTCTCGGCATAGCGCTCACGAAGCGTGAGTACCTGGAAGCCGGACACCTTGCGGACGATGTAGCGGCTATGATCGCCGAAGATTACCGGCTTTGCGCTCGCCGCAATGTTGGCCATGGCCTGGTTGATGGAATACGGGTGATTGAGCAGTAGCGAAGGTTCGCCCGCACGAACATCGCCCATCGTCCAAAGGTAGTTACCCTGGCCGTCCTTGAGCTTGCGAATGGTTGCAAGCGTGGTGTCGTTGAACTGCCAGCGGCATTTCGGCGACGCGCGATAGGCTGGGTCGACGGAATGCAGGAGGTCGATCAGCTCGTCCGCGGTAAGCGCGGTAGCCGAGGCTGCCGTCTTGCCGAGCGAGGATGCGGTCACAATGCCGTTAGGCTGCGAAGAACCAGTACCAGTCGTAAGTGCCGTATTGGCGGTGCGGCCAAGTCGTTCGCCGAAGAGATCATTCATTAGACTTTCGATATTGAAAGCCGAATCCTGAAGCAGTTCGAGGGGAATGCGCACCATGCCAGTGTCATAGACATACGCATCGAGCTGCTTCTCGCCGAACACAGCGTCATCAGTGCCGTCGTCGTCAACCGCCGCGTTCTCGGCCTTGATACGGCCGGTCTTTGCCGTGTCGTCAATGGTCGGCCATGGGATGCGGTTGCCGGACGAGGTAGTGAGTTCGCGAACGACGTCGGCGTCCCACATCGGCCCCCAAGCCTTCATGGCGACGTCGATCTCGCCAGAGAAGCCTTCCGGGACCGTGTAACCACCAGCCGATTCTGTACCGGCTGCCTGCGCGCGGATTTCCTTCGGAACATCCGTGCGGCCCTCCATGAGGATGCCACGCTCCTCACCAGTCAGGGTCGCGGCACCGAAACGGATCGCTTTCGCGAACACATCACCGTACTCGGGCACGGTATCACCTTGGTGGCGCGATTCCGCATTCTCACCTTTCGGCCGACGGGGATCCTCCTGGCTAGCGCGCTTCTCCGCGTCTTCCAGCTTCTGAAGCCGTTCCGCACGCGCACCAATAGCGTCGTGCTCGACCATCATGGCGTCGAATTCGCGTTCGATTTCGGCCGCGCGATCGGCCGGCGTGTCGTCATTGATCTCGTCGAATTTCGCGCGAGCGTTGGTGGCGATGCGGGCCTGCTTCTCGCGAAGCTCGGTAATTTGTACGGTCAATTGGATTCTCCAAAAGAAAACGGCCCGCCGAAGCGAGCGGTGTGTGGATGAGGTTGGTGGGAAACGGCGACTAGGCGCCGGTGCGGACTTTCAAGTCCAAGCGCATGGCCAGCCGCTGCTTTAGGTTCGCGGCTGCCCGGTTAACCGGCGTCGCCGCCGGATCTTTTATGGTCTCGTTCGACCGTGCATCACGCCACTCTTGAAGTGATCGTTTGCCGATTGAGGTATCGTCGTACGCCGGAAACGCTACCGCGCTTACCTCAAGGAGTTCGACTTCCTTGATCGTGCGAATTGGCGGCTCAACACTCTCGTCCCATTCCTGCTTCGTCACAATGAACCCAAAGGACATGCCGGAGATATCGCCGCGCTCAACCAGAGTCCAAAGGTCATTGCCGTCCGTGGTATCCGGCACGTCGATCTCGACGTGCAGGCCCTTGGCGTCTTCCGCCAGCCGCAAAGTCCCCGACTTTGTACGGCCGATCACTCGGCCTGTGTCGTGGTCTACTAGCGCGCGAACATCTGCGGAAAGGGCCGGCGTAAATGCGCCAGGCTCAATCCTCTCAATCCAAATGCCATACAGGTCTGCGTCACTATTAAAGACCGCCGCATACCCGGCCAGCGTACGCTTGCCGTCGTCTGCAGCGCGAGTCTCCACGCCGAGTAGCGCCGTGCGCTTCTCAATCTTCGTCATGCGGCATCCGCTTTCGGTTCATCGTTGTCATTGGCAGGCACCGGCATGACCGGTTGTGTGCCGAGCGGCACTGTTGCGCCCTGGATCAGGAGGTCGTCGCCGTTAGGCATCGCCTTGCGGTTGTCCATTGCTCTGGCTTCGTTCGGCGTAAGCTGGCCGGTCTGGATGGCCCGAGCGTTTCCTTCCATGCGGGTCTTGAAGTCGCCGCGGAGCAGCCCGTCGACGTTCGCCTCGCAGTATTGGCGGGTGTTGCCACGGCCGAAGAGCTTCAGGTTCAATTCCTGCTCGAACTGCTCAACCCATCGTTTCAGGGTGTGCTTCACGAAGTGCAGGTCTTGCTGCTCGGTGTTGGAAAACGTTCCGTGGGTCAGATCCTGCAAGAACGTCGGAGGTAGCGAGTAAATCCGGGCAATCTGCTCGATTATGAATCGCTGCAGCTCGACAAGCTGGCTCTTTTCCGGGTCAACACCGATCTGCTTTAACGTGTGCCCGGCCGGCAATGAGAGGGCCAAGCGGTTGTCTTTTGCCGCTTTCTGCACGGCTGCTGACAAGTCCTCCGCTGCGCGCGTCATGGCGCCGGGCGACTGGAACGGCCCTTCAATAACGAACGGCGGCACGCCGCCATTTTGGAAGAATTTGGCGCCGTATTTGGTGACTGCCTGCGCCAGGCCGATGATGTCTTTGTTTGCCAAGATCGGCGATCGATGCTGGAGCATGTCGCTCTTCAGCATGAACGGTATGTCAATAATTTCCGCCGCGTCGTACCGGTGGGTGCGGCTACCGTCCTTATATTGGTAGAACTTCCGCCCACTCTCCCGCTTGACCACTGTCTTCGTTGGATCGAGCGGCCACAGGTTCGTGACCTTGCGCCCTGCGCTCCGCTCGATGAACGAATAGGCCCGCCCGCCCGTAAAGGCTTGGTCAAAGCAATGCTTGCGCCATTCGAAGCTGGACGTTTCGTCATTGACGGCATCGTGGAGGATGGTTGCTAGCCCACCCTTGACCCTCTCCCTGCCTTCATCGGTCCGGCGATAAACGTGCAGCGGCAAGCCTGCCAGCGTGCCCGACATGAAGTTCACCGCGGCCCAAACCGCAGGAACTCCCATCGCCGAGTCAATGGTGACGGTCTCGCCGGAAGCGGAAATAGCATCCAGGCCGAGGAAGGTGATGATGTTCGGCGAAGATATCGGCACGCGCGGGTCTTCGATCGAGGCGCGCTGTTCGCGACCTCGCCAACGGTCAAAAAATCCCATTATGCCACCTGATATTTGTAGGCCGGATCGTCCCAAGGGGAGACTGGCGTACCGTCGAAGTCATTGTCCGCGGCGCCAGCAGCCATCGCGATCGTTACCAGGCCATCGATGCGGCCACGCGACCGTTTCTTGTCGAATGCGCGGTTACCTTGTCCGTCGGCATCCAGAAACGCGTTGCCGGCGCACATATAGGTCACGGGCGAATTGTCGATATCGATCGTGCCGGCGAGGATGCGATCTTCCAGTTTCTCGACGGACCGCGGCATGCAGAGCGCCCGATCTTCGAATACGATGCGTTTGCCCTGGCCGTGTGCGACGAGCTTCAGACCCTGACCCTCGGGCTTGTCCGGCCCCTCGTATTTCCAGACCGGAAAGCCGATCGCCTCACAGGCCGCGATAAAGTCGGCCATGCCGGCGCTGTCGAAGGCGAGGAACTGAACGTCGTGCTCAGCGCACAGCGTTTTGACCCGTTCGGCGACAAAGGTCTTGTCGATCACGGCGCCGGAAACGGCGGTGAAGTCGACCAGCGGATCCGCATCCCACTCAACGTACTTTGCGTTGTCCGCGAGCGCGCGTTCCTTCAGGCCGCTCTCTGTCGTCCAGTACCAGGTCTTGACCGCAAGCCGGGCATTGTCCTGCACCCAAGCCGCTGACAGGGCCGTCAGGTCATTCTTGTCCGAAAGGTCGAGCGAGAGCCAGCACTTGCGCCCTCTATATGTTGCCGGATCGACAGGCTTCTGAACGGCTGACCAGGCTTCCTCCGAAATCCAGAAATCGGTCGAACCGATCGGGATCCCGAAGTACAGCCGCTTGACCGAAAACGCGGTCGAAAGCAGCACACGCGCCGTGTTCACCTCGCCGCGGATATTCTCGACCGGGAACGTTACGCCGAGCGCCGGCAACGCCTTTGGCCAGCAACTCTCGTTGTCGAAGACGTTCTCGCGGTCGGCTTTGTCGACACGAGCGATGAAGGCAAACGCCTCGTCGTCAGTGACTTCGCCAGTGGCGACCTTCTGATAAAACTCTGAATAGTCGGTCCCGACGATCTGCGTAGATGCCGGTGTGTTGGTGCCGAGCAGCATGAGCGCGTCGCCGGGCATCTTTGCGATTGCCCGTTTCCACGTCTCTATTGACGAATTCGATTTGAATTCGTGAATCTCATCGGCTGCCACAAGCGTCGGCCGCGGGCCGGATATGGCCTCGCCGTTCGCCAGCGTCTGAAACTTGCTTCCGGATTCCGGAAATTCGATCTTCCAGGCGTTGTCGAGTTCGCCACGGATGACCACATCGCCGCGCGTCAGAAGTGAATCGTGCTCGTCTTCTTCGCCGCCCGGTATCTTTGCCCGGCACATGGCCACTGCGTCGCGAAACAGGACGTTCGCGGTCGCACGGTCTTGGCCGATCGCATAGACTTCGGCGCGCTTAACGCCATGCCACCCGCCCATGTACAGCCCTGTGGCTGCCATCCATGGGCTCTTCGCCTGGCCTTTCCCGGTCTCGACCCATGCGGATCGAAAGCGCATGCGGCCGCTGTCTTTGCGCCAACCGAACAGGCTGCCTGTGCAGAATAACTGCCAGGACAGCAGGTTGAACGGGCGACCTTCATGCGCGCCAGCCGTCACGCTGAGAACCGCTGGCGGAAAGCCTATCGCTCGGGCCGCAAGCTCAGGGCGCCAATGCAGCCCGCGGGCCGGTCCGTCGCGCAAATCCTTCAGGTGCCGCTCGGCGGCTGCAGTATGGTGCTCGCCAGCTACAATCCTGCCCGCCACAACATCGGTTGTGTAGGCCGTGGTCGGGTCAGTCGGATGCGGGTTTGAGGTACGCGTCCGCGGCGCGGGAAGTCTTCTTGCCACGCGCCACCTTCGTTACCTTCCCTCGGCGAGCCGGTGAAATTCCCAACTCCGATTCAATTGCCCGGATGGCTTCGTCCGCCTGCCGCATTACCGACCAGTGCGGATTCCACTGGCCGATCTTAGCGCGCTTCGCCGTAATGATTGGACCGTGCTCAGCGACGTGGCGAGAAGCCCGCTCGAACTGGACCCGGAATTCGACAAGGCGCTTGATCGCGTGGCCGTTCGAAACGGCCAGCGTTCCGGCATCCCGGAGTTCGCGGCAAACGACCGCCCACTGCTCATGGGCGGCTTCGGCATCGGCTGTTTCGGCGAATAGTGACGCCCAATCGGGCTCATTCGGTACGCCTTCAATGCTCTGAATAGCGTTGCTGCTCATGGGGTTACCTCCCGAAACGGGCGACATCCCCCCATCCCAAATTTTATCTCATTGCGAACGGACGGGGGGCACGGGTATGGGAGCCGCCGGCTGTGGACTTTTGACCCTCCCCCTCCCGTCTGGATCAGTTCAGACGT
>NZ_AHAM01000097.1 GCF_000236565.1 Mesorhizobium alhagi CCNWXJ12-2
TATTCCGTCAGCAGGGCCATGATGTCGTCGCGGCCTTCCGGCGTGACGTGGGCGAATGCGCAGCCGACGACGCCGGTCAGGACGCCGCACAGGAAGCATTCGAGTTGCCGGGTCGAATCCAGCCTGGCGAAGCGCGGCGCTGCGCGCGCGGCGAGCAGCATGTCAGCGATGTGGACACGGAACTTTTCCGCGACCGCATCGAAGTCGTCATTGGGGTTGAAGGGTCTCGCCGGCATCAGAACGACCTCGGCGGAACGATCCGGCAGCGCCGGTTGCCGTAGAATTCGACGCGCCCGAGATGACAGAGCGCGTTCCAGGTCGACCTCATGAAGGGAGCCTTGTCGCCCTGCGCGTAGAGCACCTGGTGCGACTTGTCGGCGAAGACGCCGTCGCCGCCATGATCAGCGAGCCATTTCAGCGCATCCCGCAGGGCTGGTGACATCGCCGCCGCCATCACGCAGCGTCTCCGGCTGCGACTGCTGCGAGGGCCTTTGGCCAGAGGTCTGCCTCTGCCAGACGCCAATGCCCAGCACCCTCAAGCCATTCGCGAGTATCCTCCTCGCCTTCGTCGGCAATGCGGTTGATCAGGTCGTCAAGCGCGTCCTCGGGATCGCACAAGACCCGATCGGCGAAGGTCAGGCACTCTTCGCAGACGACTTCGCCAGCTACGATCTGCGCACCGGAATCCGAATGCGTTTCGTAACCGCATCGTTCGCAGCAATGGCCGAGATCGGCGCGCAGCCAGTCAGCCGGCCGGATGGTGTCCGGGTCGCGGCCGTCCCAGGCCGGCATGCGCGTGACAAATTCGGGATCAAATTCGCATTCATCATCGCCGCGATCTTGGACCCACATCCGAAAAGCCTGCTCGGCATTTTCCGCGACATATGCATGCCAGTCATATTCGCCTGGCGTTCCGACAACGAAAGCAGGCAAGACGGCAGCCGGCGCGGAGGCGGGCGACGCTGCCAAGGCTGCGCCGCCCGCAGGCATGGTCGCGACGACGGCCGCAGCCGAGGCGCTGGCGAGGAATGAGCGGCGGGATAGCGCAAGGCTCATTCCGCCGCCTCACGAACTGGCTCAGCCTTCGCCGGCTTCCTGAAATGCTTGTCGCCGCGCTGGCGCTTCGTCTCGATCGCCACGGCATGCGAGCCGAGATTGTCCAGCTCCGGCGAATAGCTGCCGTCAGTGTCCAGCTCCCGCGCCCGCAGGATCTCGGCTTTCAGAACCTTGCGCACCTGGCGCAGTTCTTCCTGAAACATGGCGATCTGCGTTTCGAGCCCGATCTCGCGCCCGCGCAGCTCGTCCATCAGTTCATCGGATTTCCTGCGCTCGACCTCGATCAGCGTCGGCGCCGGCAGGGCCAGCGCCGCATCCATCTCGGTGTCCAGCCTGTCGAACGCGTCGGCAAGCCCGTCGGCGCGCTGGAATATTCGCGAAAGCCAGTTCATGAGCGCTTCCCCTGCTTCTTCCATGCGTTGAGAATCTTGGTGACCAGCACTTCCTTGACGCCGGTTGCCTTGGAGATCGCGGCGGCGTTGCCCTGCCCTGCCAAGGCGAAGACCAGCTTCACCTGCTCGTCGAGTTCGGCGTCCGAGACAGGATCCCCGCGCATCTGTCCGAGGCGGGCGGCGAAGCCGGCGTCGAACAGCATCTGGGCGTAAGCCGAGGCGGAGTAGCCTTTGGTCTTGCCGATCTCATGCAGGCGCTGATGCGCCTTCGGCGGAACCTTGATCGTGATGGAGACGTCGTTTGCCGCCATCGCCTAATCCTCCCAGATGATGCGATAGAGGCCGGGTCGGCCGGAACGCGACGGTTCGATGACCTCGACCATGCCAGCCTCGGCCAGAGCCTTGAGGAGCAGGCCGGGATAGGTGCCGTCGACATCCGCGTCGCGCGCCAGCTGCAGGAGGGTTGCCCGCCCCCGACCCTCGGCATCGACACGTCCAGCGAGCGCTGCCCAAACCCGCGCTGCCGGAATGGAGACCTTGTGACGCCGGGCAAAGCCGATCGCGTCAAAGCGCTTGCGATCGAAGCGAGGGGCGTCCTTAACCTGAGCCTGTCGAAGGGCCGCAGACTTTGCGTCGAGGATCGTATCGAAGTGCTGTTGCACGAAGGCGTTGACGGTGAGACCTGCCTTGCGCGCCGCGATTTCGATCCGCGTTGCGGTCAGCCGGTCGCACTTCACCGAGTAGCGGAAGAATGTTTCCTGCCGTTCCGCGCGTGAGGAAGCGATGTGGCCGAGCATTACTTCGCGCCGCCATGGATCAGCGAAAGGCCTTCGCCGCCGCGCGCACTGGCGGCGGCCTTGCGCAGCTCGGAGACGGAGCGCTCCAGGGCGGCAGCTTGCCGGTCAATGCCGGCGGCTTCGGTCGGCGTCAGCCTGCCATCGGCGAAGGCCATGGCGCCCTTAGCCATCAGCTCGCCGGCCTGCACCACAACCTCGGCATGGCTGGCCATGATGCAGGCATTGGCCGCCTCGGCGGTGTCGCTGGGGTCTGCAAGCCGCCGACCATGCAGCTCGGCCATCGCCGCTGTCACCAGCGGGCATCGGCAGTCGGCTTCCAGCATCAGCACGACGGCCAGCGGCATCAGGTTTGGGCTGTCATTATGGTTGAAGCGGCCCATCTCCGTTTTCGAGACGAACGCTTTTTCGGCAGCTCTCTCAATGCCGCCGGTGCGCTCGATCAGGTCGCGCTGCGCAGCCTTGAGGCGATAGAACCAGGCGCTCGGCATCGTGTCGGACATCGTCAAATCCCTTTGGACAAAAGAATTCCCACGCCGGGAAAACCCGACGTTGTTTCCCGTGGTGGGAAAGCGGTGGATGACTCAAAGTGCGGGCGTGAAAGTCCTCACGGGGGTCCGCATGCCTGTTTGCTCTTCGTTGATTGAGTGCAGTAGCTTCCGAAATCCGGGAGTTCGACGTGTCGCCATCCCGGAAAGGTGGATGGAGGATTATCGAGATGACGACCGAGACAGACCGGGACGTGGATATTCGCGAACTTTACGCGCGCTATCGCGTCCTCAAGGCAATCCAGACACAGCTTCTGCTTACAACCGCAGCTCGATCGGGCGACCCCAAGGAATTCGTCCAGTCGCTCATGCTTCACGTCGAGGAGACGTTCCGCATGGCGAAGCAAAGCGCCACCGCAGGTCAGTCGCAAGCGGTGGCGGATTCGGTCGACTTTCTTCGCGACTACTCGATGCGCCTCATCGCGGCGCTGACGCCAAATGCCACGCGGCAGTAACGTCTTCATTTGCCACCTCGCGCGAACCGATTGATTGGCGCACGCTCGAACTCCGGCAGATCGGCCAGGTCCTGGGCATCGCTGGACAATGTGAAAACCGCGCCGGCAAGCGTGTGACCGAATCCCGGCGCGGTTTCGTCCTGCCCGGGGCGGGGTTGGGGCGGACAGGAATGGGAAGGCGCCGCCACGGATGCGGGAGGAGGTGCATCCGTGGCGGCTGCGGTCTGCCCGGGAGGAGGTGGGCAGGATGGAAAACGCGGCACGAGCCGGCCGGTGAAGGGAGCGACGCTCATTCGGCGGCCCTCGCCAGATTGGATGCCCGTTCCGCGTGGGGACGGAACGGGCTAACCTCCATGGAATCGCCAAACCCCATGGAAGGAATGATCTCATGCTCGATAACGAAGAGCCGCGCTTGCGGCCCGCCTATCTCGCCGGCAGGCTGCAGGCGCTGGAAGCGTTGCTGCTCGCCGCATGCTCCGAGCTTCCCGAGCGTGCTATGCACCACATTGCCCGGGCCGCGGACGACATCCGCCGCGAAGCCGAAGCGAACCGGGAACGAAGCGACATCTGGCGCGACCGCGCCGACGGTATGTGGGAGGTCGCCGTCCAGCTCGACGAGGCGCTTTCGTGCCAGATCGAAGAACTCGGCGAAGGCGCGCGTGTTCGCACCGTCCAGCCTGCGCCAATCCATCCGGACGAGCAATTGTTTCCGGACAAGGGCTGGTAGTCTCTCAGTCGATTCCGACCATCTCGGCTTCGTAGTGGTCGGCAACGTCGTCGAGGCCGCGCGCACGCATGCCTTCGAGAATGCCGTTTTTGCGCCAGTCTCTGAACCGCGCGACGCGACGGCCTTCGAACTCGGCCTTGCGCGCGGCGAAGGCGGCGTCGCGCGTGTGCCGCTCCTTGTCCCGGCGCCAGGCATAGCTTGGCGAGACGAGGTCCTGTTTGTGGCCGGTGACGCGCCGGTCGCCATTGCGCAGAAAGTGAGCAACCGATGATCGCTGCATGGCAGGCTCCTTGTGGCGGTGAAGGGAGAGGCGCTCATGAGGCCAGTCCCGTTTGGAGATACGTCAATGACGCGTGAGGACCGGAGATCACGTGTTGACCTCCACAACGCGCGACTGAAAGCGCCCATCCTCGAAATAGGTTTCGACGCGGAAAGCCGGATCTGCGCGCTTTTTGACGACCAGCGCGGCCAGCCGCGTACAGAGGCGCTTCAGCATGGCGAGTTTCCCCATAGACGGAGCAGCGCTCATTCGGCTGCCACCTGGTGTTCCGGACATAAAGCATCCGCCGTCCCGTTGTCGGCCGCCTCGGTAAGCAAGGCGAGCAGGCGCCGGACCGGGCCGGACAAGGCCTGTCCGTTTTCCATCCGCGAGATGCTGGAACGATCGACCCCGAGGAAACGGGCAAGCCGATCCTGCGTCCATCCGATCCGGTCGCGAAGCGCTCTTACGTCAAAAGGATTATGATCCATGGGCAGGAACGTGCATAACGCACACCACATTGTCAAGGCGAAACGCACACCGGTTCCGTGCTTTATGCACATCATGGCTTATGATGATCGTCCTGAACCGGCAAAACGGCTGCAGATCGCGCGCGAAGCGGCGAAATTCGGAACTGCCAAAGCCGCAGCCCTGCGATTCGGTTGGAACAAAGACAGCTATTATCAGCACGAGAACGGCACGCGCGGCATTGGGCGCGCCGCCGCCAAGTATGCAAAGGCATTCAAGGTCAGCGAGGCATGGCTTCTCACCGGCGAGGGCCAAGGGCCAGGCGAAGCGCGGAAGTTCAAGGATCCCCGCCTCGAGGAACTCTGGCTTGAGCGGCCTGATATTGCTGCAGTCGTCACCGAGGGTATAGAACAGCAAATCGAGACCGCATATGAAGCTAGCGGCCTCGGTGAAAAGAACGACCGCAAGAAACAGTAACGATTAGTTAACCTCCGTGCCGTTTACCGTTGAAAACTACCTGCTCGCCTAAATTGTGACTTGCATTTCGGGCGGCCCTGAAAGCGCTATTGCAGCCGGCTTGAGGCTGCACAAAAAAAGGGCGTAGGGCATGAGCGAAATGCGCGACGGCGGAGCCGTCGACATCGAATCTATCAAACAGGCAAGAGATGAAGATCAGCAGGACGATCATGAACTTTTAGGCGTTCAGGCAGTCGTCCATCCAGACGGTAGCGATGCGCGGATCGTGCTGCATACCACACAAGGAAGCATACCTCTTTCCGTGTCCTTCGATAGAATTGAAGCTGCCTATACCGAGATCCGGCAGGCAGCAATGCTGATGTTCTACCGCCAAACCGAGCCAAACAATAGCGGGCCCAACCCAGTAAACGAGCTATGCCGAACGGCAAGAAGGCCGAAAACGGTTTCGGTCATCGTCGATCGGCGTACTGGTGACCGCCTATTCGTGCAGCAGTTCCCTGATCATCTGCCGACCGTCACAAGAATGTCGGCCGAGACGGTGAACCAGATGATCGACGACATCACTTTTCTCGCGGCAAAAACGTCCAACTAATCCGTCACGCTGCACGTTTTTTTCAAAGTTGGCGTGCGTATTGCACATTTTTGTTGACTTGTGAGTGTGCGTTATGCACGATGCGCCTTCTTCATATGAGGAGGCCCACATGGCGGTCAAACGCGAACCGTGTCCCTTCGACGCTTCCAGGCGTCTGAAGGTCGAAGACCTAGACGGCAAGTTTCATGTCCGCTGCCGCACTTGCGGTGCGCAAGGCCCTGAGCGGGGCAGCTGGGCTGAAGCTGAAGAGGCATGGAACACGCGGGCCTCGCAAAGCACGGGCGACGGCGACGGCAGGCGGCGCCAGTGAGCACCATCATCACCTTCCAGGACCCGCGCGAATTCGCAGCCGAGGATCGCGCCAGGTCGTTTCTCGAAGCAGCCGGCTTCTCGGTCGGTCGCGAGCAGGCTCATGCTCCGCGCGGCATTCTCTTCGGCTCCTACGACATCCAGAAGTGGCGCAACCTTTCCGCCGCCCATCGTGAGGCCCTTCACGGCGTCATGACCGGTAACGGCCGCACAGGCCCGGTCAAGGTCGAGATATTCGACACCGCGCCTGATGCCGCCAAGGCTGCTCTTGCAAATTGCGAGGCCGCATAGATGCCCCGCATCTCCGACCCCCACGGTGGGCGCTCCGTGTCCGAATGGTTAGGCTCAACGCCCGACAGCGTTCCCCCGCAATGGGTCCGCGACCGCGTCTTTTCCCGCGCCGGCAAGCGTTGCCACATCACCGGCCGCAAGATCAGGCCTGGCGAGAAGTGGCAGCTCGAGCACGTCAAGCCGCTGTCACTGGGCGGCGAGAACCGCGAGCGTAATCTCGCCCCTGCCCTGACAGCACCGCACCGGCAGAAGTCGGCGAGCGAGGCTGATCACCGCGCCAGGGCCGATCGGCGCCGCCGTAAACAGGATGGCACCTGGCCCAGGCCTGTCGGTAATGCCCGGCTGCAGTCGCGGCAGTTTCAGAAATCCAGACCCATTTTCCAGCACGAGGAGAGAAGCTGATGCGCCATGTCGGCTCATTCGAGGGCGAGCGCCTGGCGCGATCGGCCGGTTACGGGACGCAGACAGTGCCGAACGCTTGGTGGCGCGGGATGAGCCGCCTAGCCCGTGGGGCGAACGATTTCCCTAGCCAGTCGCATCCCGCGCATCGGGAACCAGTTGCCGAACAGGCGGCGCCATCCGCGGACCCTGTAGCGGTGTTTGCGCGCCTCTTCCTCGGCCAGCGTGGCGTTGACCGCCGCATTGTAGGCGAGCGCCTGGACCGCGCGGTAGACCGGCGGTTCGCCCGACGCGATGCGCTGCATGGTCCCGCGGGCGCGCTTGAGCTGGATCTCGTCGCAGGGCCCTTCCTCGAGATCGGCGAGCAGGTCGTGATAACGGCCGCGAAACACCCTGTGCTCGCGTGCCGCGCCAGCCGGGTCGAGCACGAGAAGCAGCACGCCGGACAGAGCCGACACGCCGAGAACGGCGACGGCGAGGCCGGGCAGGTTCTCCGCCAGCACCGCAATGGCGCTGGTTCCCAGCATCACCTGCAGCCCAATGAGGACGCGGTTCAGCCGCGACAGAAACTGCTCTCGCGCGGCATGGTAGGAAATGTTTTCGCGGATATGGAAGCGCAGCCCGTAAGCCGGATCGTCCGCGGCTATCTCCGAGGCGGTGGCGGGGGCGGGGGCGCGAACGGCACCTCCGTTTTCCGGCCCGGGTCGAAGGGCGGTGGGAATGCTGGCGGGCTTGGCGACGGTGGTGGCGGTGGCGTGGTCCGCGGCGGATTTGTTGCGCGCCATATTGGCAGCTCCATCGGGATAGCTCCTCGTCAATTCAAGGGTTCGAGGGGTTATGCGGGGCCGGTCGACCCCATCGGTCGGCCCCGCTTCTGTCCGCATATTGGCACATTCGACGGCGCGCGCAAGCGGTGGGCCGGCCCTGTGCAGGCTATCAATTGCAGCGACACCCTCACCTCAATCATCTTCGCCGTCATCGTCATGTACACGATCATGGCTTCCGGCTTCGCCATGGTGCTGCAATGAGCGGCGCACGTACCGCGCCGCGCGGTCAGCGCCCCTGCTTCATTTCCACGGCGCAAGAGCGGGAGTTCGAAATGCTGGTTGGCTATGCCCGCCAAGGCATTTCCTCATGCGGCGACGATCACGCCCGCTCCGCACTGGAGGCGCTGGTCCCACTGTCCCACGACATCGATGCGGTCGTTCGCTGCGCCCGTGCCGACTTGCTAACCCCCTGAAAGGAAACACTCCCATGCGTACTACGCTTTTGATTTCCGCTCTCGCACTCACCGTCGCGAGCTGCGCGACCCCGCCGAACCGGATCAAGCCGATTGCCAACGCGGCCCCCTGCACTTCGCAAGACCGTGTTCGGCTGGCCGAGATCTCCAAGGTCCAGGCCGCGACCGCCACCAACGATGCGGTCGGGGTCTTCCTCGTTGGCCTCCCGGTCGGATCGATGGTCGGCGGCGCCGATCACAAGCAGGAAATTGGCTTGCTCAAAGGCCGCTGCGGCTGACCTTTCCTAACCCAATCCTACCCGGAGAGCCCGAGATGACAACTGCAGCCGCCAAGCACACCGCCCTGAGCGCGAAAATGAAATTGAACCCGCAAGAGAAGCGTCTTTTGGCTGCGTGTTGCGGGCTCCCAGAGGGAAAGGGCGTCCCTGTGGGACAGGAGTGGAAGAAGGTCGCGCGCTCCCTGACCCGCAAAGGGTTGGCGTGGACCATGGAGAGCATCTTCATGGTCTGTATCGCAACTGACGAGGGCCGCGCTGTTCTCGCCGAGGCCCGCCCATCATGACCGAAGCAGCGAAACGTACGCCGGGAACTTGGACCGCATACGAGAGCGCCGGGTTTAAGGGCGAATGGGGCGTCCAGACCGACGATCCGGCAATGGTCGAGGCTGGTGACGAGATCATAGTCTACCCGAGCCTCAGTGAGGAATACGCGCGCCGGATCGCAGCCGCTCCCGACATGCTGGCGGTGCTAAGGGATTTCGTCTCCGAAACTCGCGCCTATAGCTCGCCGGAATGCGATGAATGCGAGATCGTCGGCCCCCTTCTGCGCGCCGCTGACGCCGCCATCGCCAAGGCGGAGGGCCGCCCGTCATGACCCAATCAGACAAAGCGCTTGACCCGAAGGTGCTGGATGACGTGGACCTTCACGGATGGGCCCACCAACGGCACGCCTTCCTGCGCCAGCACGCCGAAATCTTCACGAACGAGGTGGGGAACGAAATCCTCCTAGTAGCCTGGCGTTCAGCCAAAAACCCTATCGCTATCCGCTACATCCTTGAGGGGCCGTGTAGCCACGCCGAGCAACAGATGACGCCGATGGAGGCCGAAAGGCTCATTCATCATCTGCAAGCTGCGTTGGGGCAAACGGCAAAGGAACCCACTGGGCTTCCGTCTGATCATGCCGAGCTGGTGAAGAGGCTAAGCAAAGTTGCCGATCATCTTGCCGAGCAACCGAGAACGCCCAGCGAGGATGAATGGTTGGCGACTCTCCGCGAAGCCATCACCGCCCTTAAGCGCGCACCGCGGCCGGTTGTCTGCCGCGTGTTGGAGTACAGGCACAGTTCAGGCTTCCCGGACTATTACGTCAGCGTTGAGCGCAACGGCAAAAGTCTCACGCCGTACAAGAGCAAGAGCAAGGGCCGCGTCGAATATTCAGTTGCCGAGTGGGAGTGGCTGCTTAACGACGGCCCAAAGCCTGACATTCTCACCTATGACGACACAATCCCATCAGACGCCACCCCTCCAGCGTCCCAGCCTATCGGCAAGCTGGACGAGCAGATCAAACACATGGTTGGCCGCTTCCTTGGCTGGAAACTGCCGGAAAACTTCAGCCCGGATGGTGGCATCAGCTTCAAGCGCGAGTTCAACGAGAACACGCCTTATCCCATGAAGCACGAGCCGGTCGGCACCAACCTGCTCGACGCGATCCAGGCTGAGGCAATGGTGCGCCACATGATCAAGGGGTTGGCGACCGACGCCCTCGAAGAGCAAGGGGGAGCGCCCCAGCCTATCGGCGGCGACGTGGCCAAACTAGTGGAAGCGCTGAAGGCGATCCCCGAGTTCCTCACAGACATGAAGCATACGGGGAGAGCCGAGATGACCGAAGCAGCGAAACCAACCCTCTGGTGCGTCAACATCATCGGCCCGGACGATGTGGTCGCGGTGGCGAGCTATCTTGAGGCAATTTGGCAGGCCAGCGCATTCAATTCATGGTGGGTGCAGTATCGCACCATCAAGCCGCTCCACGAGCAATTAGACGCCCGCATGTGGGCTGCTCCGATCGAATGGCCCCATAGCGCCGAATCCCACGCGGAATCGCTGGCTAGCCCGCCCGATGAATACGCATGGCTCGCCGCCCGCCCCGCCCTAGTAAGGGCGGAAAGGATAGACCGATGAGCAAGTCCGAAAACTGCCTACTGATCGAGCGGATTACCGATGCTATCTGCGATAGCTACGAGTTCGACAAGGAAAGCAATGGGTACTACGACACGCCGCTAACCTATCTGTTGCGCGATATTAAAGCCGCCCTCTCAGCGCAAGGGGAAGCGCTCCAGCCCGCGGCGAGCGGCTGGGGTAGTCTCAAGGAAGGCGACCGCGTTTCATGCACTGACTATGGCGTCATCGATTCCATAGACGAAGAAGGCATCGCAGCGGTGGTGTGGGAGGTTTCGGGATGCGTCGGCGATGTAGACCTTGATCGTCTCGTCCCTGCCTCCCCGCCAGCGCCACAGCAGGTTCAAACCGCCCGGGAAGGTGTTCTCACCGATCGGCAATGGATGCTGCTGAAGAAGGCCGCGGACGAAGGCGGTATCTACCCGCAGCCGGCTCTGCCCGACCACCCAGGAAGCTGGGACGGCGACGTCTGCGCTCTGTCTGAAATGGGATTGCTCGACACCTCGCAAGAGGCGCCAGGCGCTCCAGGCAGGCCGCGCAACGTACCCGGCCCGAAGGACGGCCCGCGGACGGCCTGGCATGTGCTGACCGAAAAGGGCCGAGCCGCTCTGGCGGAGGCCAGCCCGTCATGACCGAAGCAAAGACGCCGACCGTGCCGTTGAAGCCCGGATACTATTGGGCGAAGTGGCGCATTGCTGCTGACGGCACCCATGAAGGCGATGAACTGACGCCTTCCGATACGTGGGAGATCGTCCAGGTCAATAAGAACATCGTCGATTGGGAGGACAACCCCGAAGAACACGAAGCCCTTTCCGTCGCGGTTACCGGCGTTCTGGAAACACAGTGGCGCGATTGCTTCGTGTGGGGGCCGAAGGTTGCTGACCTCGGATCAACCAAGCCCGTCCTGTCTGTAGGGACCTTCGACGAGATGAAGAAGGCGCTTACGGCCGCATCCCATGCGCTCCGATCCTATCAGTACGGCAATAGCGCGCCCGACCTGGCGCAATCGACGGCCGACCTTTGCGACGCTGCCCTCTCCGGAACGTCAAATGCCGTTGAGCCGTGCCTGTCGGGCGCCGAGAAGAAGGCCCAAGGCCAGCGCTGCGGCTGCCGAGGCTCTGACGACTACTGCCCATGCCAGAACGCGCCGGACAGAGAAACCCGCCGCGCACGCACCGCTCTCGCTGCTCGCAAGGAGGACTAAAATGAGCCCGCTAGATCGCCTCGTCGACTTCCACCGCGAGCGCGCTTTCGAACCAACGCGCGAAACCGCCTTCCGGGTGGACCGTGCCGATGGCCCCCATGCCGGCGACGTGCACTGGCCATTGGATCATGTCGAGATCGCGCCTGGGATGCCCTGCGCCATGGGTCCGGAATGCCACTGCACCATGCAGATGGCGAAGAGCTGCGAGTGGAAGGCGCTCTCGCAAGCCGCCCTCCCCGGCCCGCTCTACGGCTGGGTCGAGAAGGTCCTGCTCGGCTCGATCATCCTGCTCGGCGTCGTCGCCTTCGCCGCCGGCTACAGCTGGGGAGCGATCTGATGGCTGACCTTCGCGTAGAGAACCCGCAAACCACCGAAGCGTTCGTCGCAGCGCTCGCCGAGCAGATGATCAAGCTGCCGCTTGGCGTCAGCAAGGACGAGCCGGGCGTCGTCTTCGATGCTGACGGCGAACCGGTCTTCGTGGTCGACGTCAATAACGAGCGGCCAGACGACCAGGTCCAGCAGATCGCCATGTGGATCGTGCTCGCCGTCAACACCTGCGGCGGCTTCAAGCTGACTACAAATGACTGAGCGAGTTCAAAAGGAGAAGATGATGACTGAACCCGTTACGGCGGCCGTGCCCGCCAATATCGCCGAGTTCATTGTGGCGGAGGTCCATCGGCAGACCGCCGAGGCTGCCTTGCGCGCCAAGGTCGAAGCGAAGATCGGCGAGTGTGTCAGCTCGGCCGTCGACAGCGCCTTCCGGTCCTATGGCGACGTCGGCAAGCAGATCGAGAAGGCCGTTGCGGCGTCGCTGAACATCGGCGACCGCATCGACGTGCCTGCCTACGGCAACATGGTCATGGCCGTGCTGCGCGCCAAGATGGATGAAGTTCTCGGCGAGCTCGTCAACAACCGCCTCGCGGCCGAGATGAACGACATCCTGTCGATCGCGCCCAAGGAGGTGAAGCTGTCGGCCGTGGTCGAGGCCATGATCGACGACATCGACAAGCACGATCGCTACGGCACCTACGCCACGTGCATTCTCGAAGAAAGCGAGCATGTCAGTGGCTACTGGACCATTTATCTGGATCCATCGTCGGATGTGAAGAAATACGATTGCGCGCTTCGCATCAGCGTCACCGGCGAAGGCGCGATTTATTCCCTCGTCTGCGACCGCAAGGACGCCAAGACCACCGTCGTAATGGGCGGCATGGATACCTACCAGAAGATGGTTTTCGCGGCCTATTGCTGCGGCTCCAAGTTCATCATCGACGATCCAGAACCTTCGACTGGGATCGGAGATTTCTGATGGACGTCACGACCGAAGCCACTCTGACCGACGATGCCTTCGAGTGGGCGATCGTCGAAATCATGGGCCACCGCAAGCTCTACGGCCGCATCCGTGAGGAGGAGCGGTTCGGTGCCAAGATGCTGCGCATCGACGTTCCGAAGCCGACGGCGCCGCGGACGCTCTTCGACGCCGCCGAGGGCAAGCCGGAGGAACCGCCGCTGACCTGGGTGACGCAATGGTATGGCGGGCCGGCCATCTTCTCTCTGACGCTTACCGACGAATCGACCGTGCTGCGGGCAAACCAGCCCTACGCGCCGGCGCAGCGCTACATCGCGCCGCCGGACCGGCATGACGATGACGACGACGAGCAGGTGTTCTGATGTCGCCGAAACGCAAGGCCCGCATGGGCCGCATCATCGATGCGATGGGCGACGGCGGCGTTAAGACCGCCGGCGCGATCGCCGAGAAGGAATGTGTCTCGGTTCGCACGATCTACCGCTACATGGCGAGCCTGCAGGCGACCGGCGCGATCCGGGGCGAAATCGGCGTCGGCTACATGCTGCGCAAGGCGAGGAGCCAGGCCAATGGGCGATAACACCGCAATCGAATGGACCGACGCAACCTGGAACCCGATCGGGGGATGTTCGATCAAGTCCGCCGGTTGCGCGCCATGCTACGCACAGCAGCTCGCCGGCACGCGCCTGAAGCATCACCCTCTGTATGCCGGCACGACGACGCTGGTTAAGGGCAAGCCGGTCTTCAACGGACACCTGACGGCGGCGCCGACAGATCATCCGGTCTGGACCTTCCCGCTGAGCTGGCGTGGCGCGAAGAACCCGGTGATGGGCCCGAACGCCCGCTCGCTGATCTTCGTCGGCGACATGAGCGACCTCTTCCACGAGGAGCGTTCGCTCGGCTACGCGATGCGGGTGTTCGAGATCGGCATGCGCTCCAGCCACATCCTGCAGCTACTCACCAAGCGGCCGGAACGGATGCTGGAATTCCTGAAACTCTGGCACGATCTCGGCACGCCGGACGAATGGGAACCGAAGCTCGCCAGCGGTCCCGAGGCGATACGCGCCGCACACAAGGCAGGCCGCGCGCGCCTCTTTGCCGACATGCTCGACACGATGGGCGATCCGCCGCCCGGCTGCGCATACCCATTCTATGACTGGGCCGGCGGGATCGCTGGCTGGGCCGGGCCTTTCAACATCTGGTTCGGTTTCTCGGCCGAGCGGCAGCGCGAGTTCGATGAACGGTGGCCCGCCATGCGGGAGATCGCTGCCATGGGCTACACCGTCTTCTGCTCCTATGAGCCGGCGATCGGCGCCCTTACCCTGCCGGCCGACTTCCTACAGCTCGGACGGAAAGCCTGGCTGATTGCCGGCGGCATGTCAGGCCGCAATGCCGATCGGCCGCCGCATCCCGCATGGTTCCGCGGCGTGCGCGACCAGTGCGCCGCTGCCGGCGTCCCGTTCCTGTTTAAGCAGTGGGGCAACTTCGCGCCAGCGCGTGAGTTTGCGCTTGTCGAAGGTGACAGGCCAATAACGGTTTTGCCGGACGGCCGGGTGCGAGAGTGGGATCCTGAATTCCCCGCCGCACGGCTGGTCGACCCCGAAATGGTGGCAATGCTTGAAGTCGGCAAGAAGGCCGCCGGCCGGCTGCTCGACGGTGTCGAGCACAACGGCTTTCCGGAGGCGCGGCCATGATCCGTTGGAAAGCCAATTTCAAGGGACAGGAAGTCGTCGGCATCGGCCTTGAGGCCGGGAACATCGAACGGCTGATGAACGGCGAGCCGGTTCGCGTGCCCGCCGCGTCTATGGGTCTGCCGTTCGACATCCTGATCCATTACGGCCGCGACAAGGATGCGCTGGTTGCCGAATTGGAATCGCTCGGCGCGCCGCTTCCTGAGCCGAAGCCTATACCGGATGGAGGCGCGTGATGCAGATCGGACGCATAGAGGGCTGCACCCGCGTGCTCGGCAAGTCGCAAGGCTATATCGGCCTGCCGCTTCGCGACGTGGTCATCAACTGCACTGTCGGCGGTGTGGGAACGCCGGCGATGGAAACCGCATGGTTTCCGACGCCGAAGGAGATCGAGGCGATCAATGCCGGCGCGCCTGTCATCCTGCGCGTGGTCGGAACGGGTCATCCGCCCGTCATGCTTTTTGTTGGCGAGGTGCCGGCATGATCCGCGTCACCTTCGAAATGCTGCCGCGCGGCAATGCCGACAAGGCGCGCACGATCGGCATCATGGAGATCGCCAACGTCGCCTGCTACCTCGACGGCACGGCCGACTACGCCGTCATCCTGAAAAAGACGCCGCCCTTTTCCGGCGCGCTCGATGCGGCGTGGAAGAAGGGCAAGCTCACCGCCGAACAGGGCGTCATCAACGGCGTCATGGCCGGCGAGGATGAGGAGACGATCACGGCGTTGGCCCAAGGCCACCACCGCACCCAGCGCGGCGTCTACGATCTGCTCTATCGCGCGCTCAAGGCCTGCGGCCTCGACCGGAGGAACCCATGATCGAGCGTCACTCCGGCAAGCAGCAGCTCGTCTGCGACTGTGGCGCGTCCCACAAGGTCTACGACGCCGACGACTTCACCATCATGATCACCGAGGCCAAGGCCCACGGCTGGAAGGTCCAGAAGGTCGCCGGAGAGTGGGAGCATAGCTGCCCCGATTGCGCCGCGCCGTCGGCGAGGAAAGGCACGCTGCTGTGACCGCAAGATCAAGCAAGCCATCGGTGCGGAATCCTGTTCTCGCGTTGCCGTCGGCCGAGCGACTGAAGTCGCTGCCGCCGGAGGCCCGCCAAGCCGTTGCCGACATCCTGCGCGATCTCTCGATCGATGCCCGCGCAAGAGCGCAGGTGAGCTGGCGGCGCAACAAGGGGCCGATGGCAGTCTACTGGAAAGCAGTCGGCGCTTACGCGACCCACCTTTACCGAGCGGTGCGGCCATGACCGGTCATCACCCGACAGACGCGAATGAAAAGCGCGCCTGCAAGGGCGGCGAGACCCGCTGCGTCCAGACGCTGATGTCTCACATGGAAGAGTGCCAGGTCTGCGGCACGGCCGTTGCGCGCGACCTGATCGACCATCCGTTCTTCGGCTTCGCTGCCGATTGCCCAAAGGCGGAGGAACAAGACGATGGCTGAGCAGACTGGACGGAGCAACCTACCGTGTTACGGCTGCTGGTGGATCGAAGGCGGGCGCTGCTATCAGGACAAGCTTGCCGATATCCACGGCTTAGAGAAAGCCCCGCGCAACGGTATAGGCGCTCCCGGCAACGGCCTCGAAATCACTGATAGCCTCATCACCGCATGCCTTGACCGTGGTGTCCATCAACGGAAGTCAGCAGTATATGGACGGCTAACCGCGCATTTGAAGGCGGCGGGCATCGAAGTGGTTCGCGTCAGCATTCCAAAGGGCTCCCTTGCCAGTGAGACAGTAGGAGGAGAGCCGCAGTGACCAAACCCGTCCGCCTTCGCCTCTCCCGCCGCGCCGGCTTCGACCTGCAAGCGCACTCGCGTCAGGTCAACGGCCTCGAGGCGGTGAATGTCGCCCGGCCGGGCGTTTGGGGAAATCCCTTCATCGTCGGCAAAGATGGTGACCGGGCCTATTGCGTCGACCTCTACAAGGCGCTGCTCGCCGGCATGATCCCGCTCGGCAAGAGCGTGCGTCACGGCGAGCTGCTGGCCGCGCGCCTGCGCGTCATAGCCGGCATCGATCGGCTGCGCGGAAAAAACCTCGCCTGCTGGTGCGCGCTCGACGGCAAGCCATGCCACGCCGAAGTTCTGCTCGACATCGCCAACAGGCCGATCTGCGAGGAGGTCGAATCGTGAAGGCGGTCGGCCAGCCCAACGTGCCGCGGCTCGGCCTCAACCGCGCCGAAGTGGCGCTGGCGCTCGGCGTCAGCCCCAACACGGTCGACGCCATGGTGGCCGATGGCAGCCTGCCGCCGCCCCGCCGCTGGCACAAGCGCATGTTCTGGCGCATCACCGAGATTGACGCGGCGATGTCGGAATGGCCTATTGACGGCGTCGAGCAGCCGGGCGCGGAGGCGCCCGACGAATGGAGGGCCGAGGCTTGACCCTTCAGCTGCTCGGCAGGCGCGAGGCTGAGGATGCCGGCATGGCGACGATCGACCTTCCCTTCATAGAGAAGAACCGGTCCAGGCACGGCCGCATGCGCTATTATTTCCGTGTCGACGGCGTGCGCCTCGCCCGCCTGCCCGACGATCCCGACACCGAAGAATTCTCGACGGCCTACTGGGCCAAGCGGAAGAAGCTCGAAACCGGCGCGCCGGCCGACAGGCAAGCCCCGCCAGACGATTTGAAGGGCCCGCCTGCCCCGAACACCTTTCGCTGGCTCTGCAGCCTCTACAAGGCGTCCGAGCCGTTCAGGAGGCTCGACGACACGACGCAGGCCAAGCGTCGCGCCATCATCGATTCCATGCTGCTGGAGCCGCTCAAGCCCGGCGGCGACCGCCTGTTCGCCAACATGCCGCTGACGGTCCTCGACGTCGCCAACATCACCGTTTTGCGCGACCGCAAGAAGGAAACGCCCTTCGCGGCCGATGAGCGGCTGAAAATCCTGCGCCAGGTGTTCGAGACGACCCGGCCGGGCAAGGACGGCAAGCCCGAAAGGATCCTGCCGCAGAACTTTGCGCGCCTGGTCGAACCGTTCCGGCGCCAGAGCGATGGCCACCACACGCTGCGCGACCACGAAATCGAGCAATATATCCGCCACCATGGCGTCCGCTCGAAGGCAGTGCTGGCGCTGGTACTCTTGATGTACACCGGGATCCGTGTTTCCGATCTGGCGGTGCTCGGGCCGCAGCATCGCCGCGCGGATCAGTTCACGCTGCGCCTGTTCAAGAACCGCAACCGCTCGCCGGTGACGCTGGTCCTGCCGATCCACCCGGTGCTGGACGCGGTGCTGGCCTGGCATCCGGTCAAGGGCATGAATTATCTCATCACCGAATACGGCAATGCCTATTCGGTGAAAGGGCTCGGCCAGCGGGTTTCGGAATGGTTCAGCCAGGCCAGCCTACCGCACTGCTCGGCGCATTCGGTCCGCAAGGGTCTCGCCACCGCCCTGTCGGAAAGCGAGGCGACCGATTCCATGCTGGACGGGTTCTTCGGCTGGAAGGACGGCAAGACGTCCAAGATCTACACCCGTCAGAAACAACAGGCTAAGCTCGCCAGACAGGCCGTCGCCCGCATCGATTGGGGCGAAATCGGGAACATGCTGCCCGAGGCCATAGAGGCTGGCGCCGACACGGCCGAGGCTCCGAATGAAGCCGCCTCTTGAAAACTGGCCGCTGCGCTTTGTCGAGACGAACCGGTCGCGACATGGGAAAGAGCGCTTCTATTTCCGACAGAGCACCGCCGGCCGCATTCGCCTGCCCGACCCGTACGCCGAGCCGGTCATCTTTCAGCAGGTCTATGATCGCTGCTTGAAGGCCTGCCCGCCAGTGTCGGCGAAGGTAGATGGCTCCCGGAGGAAGAAGCGAAATCCGCTCTACAGAGCGCTGCATCAGGCGGCATACAGGGCCAAGAAGAAGAAGCGCAGCTTTGATTTGACGCCCGGTTGGATGCTCGAGCAGCTGACCCGCCAGGAAAACCGCTGCGCGATTACCGGCATTACAATGGAGACGGTCTGGACCAGGGAGGATGCTCCCTATCGCGTCAGCATCGACCGGATTGAGAGCGGCCTCGGCTACACGCAAGGCAATTGCCGGCTTGTGATCCTAGCCGTCAACGTGGCGATGAATGAGTGGGGCCTGGACACCTATTTGAAGGTTGCTGCGGCGGCCATTTCGGGAACATCCTGCCACACCTTGCGGGATGGCTTGGGAACGGTTCAGGTCCAAGCTGCCACACCCAAGAACATTTCATTTGAATTTCAAGGGGATAGCGCGTCGTAAAACCGGCGTTGGAGGCCTCGCCCGGAATCGAACCGGGGTGCAAGGATTTGCAGTCCTCTGCGTAACCACTCCGCCACGAGGCCTCGCCGCTGCCGGCGTTCTACGATTGGCTCTGTTAACAGAGGGTATTCGGGGCGACAAGCGCCTTTGCTGATTAAAAAAACAGCCGGCGCGAGCATCCGGCGCCCGCTGTTCCCGCGCGCAGGCTTACTGGCTCGGCGGCCGTTTGCGGCGCCGCTCCCACCATACCACGCTGCGCCGGCGAAACCGCCGCACCGTCGCGAACTCGTAAGACAGGATCAGGACGCCGAGGGGCACCATCCAGAAGCCCAGCACCGGCAGGAATCCCAGAATACCGAGAATCACCAGCAGCATGCCGATCGCGATGCGCAGCCTGCGCGATTGCGGCATCGCCAGCTCGCGCCCGAAAAGCGGTATCTTGCGGCGGGGAATGTGGCGATGACTGCTGATTTCGGCTCTCCCGGTCGGCGCTATATGATTTCCATGACGGACGCAGCCGCAATCGCGCCCGCCGGCATCATATGATGGCGCTTGCGTTCCAATGCCACAGAGAGAGTGCCGAAATTCGCGCGAAAAAATAACGAATGCCGCTTTGCAAAGCCGAAATTGGTTTGCTATAGGCACCCTCGTTCACGCGAGCCTCTGTTCCCCGGTAGCTCAGTGGTAGAGCAACCGGCTGTTAACCGGTTGGTCGCTGGTTCGAATCCGGCCCGGGGAGCCAAGGCGCGTTGATTTTAAACGTCTTTTCCCGATTTTATAGATTTTCCCCGCTTTCCCTCCCCGCTTTTCGACGGGCTGCGCGAGGCTGACTTCCGGACCTTTCGTTGAGTCCCCAATGCACGCCGAGAAACAGACCGGCGCTACCTCCACCCCGCAATCCCGAGGCAGCGCCAGTCCAGACAGTGCGCGCCCCCCAAGGACGCAAAGGCCAAACGCTCTCGGGTTTCTCCCGCCCTAAAGTGGTCAGCGACGATATTTGCCGATGACCAAATGGTAAAATCAAGCGGCTCCAGGAGAGATTCCTCTGCTGTGTCTTGCCTGCCACTGGCTCAGCCAAAATCTACCGCTGCGGCTTAATTTCTCAGCCACGTCGGTGGTAAGTGCTTGGTGTGTTCCTCCGTGGCGGAACATCCGGCGTCGCGCCCCTCCCCCAACCCCGCCCAAACGCGACGCCGGCTCTCTACTCATCACGCCAAACCGGAACCCGCCGTAGCTTGACGTCGACAAGCCGCCTGACGCGGATCCCTTGGCGCTCGACCGCTGACAACGTTTCAAACGTGGCGCGCATCCATTCCCGATTGCCGCATCTCTCACAGCGCATCCGAATTGCGTCCGCAGGCACATCGCCCGCTAACCACTGGATGTCGGCCGGCACGTAATACCGCGCGATGTTGCAATGGCCGCACCGCGCGCGGACAAGCTGTCCGGCGCCATGCGCTTTGGAGAGTGTCCAGGCACTAGGTCGTTTCGGTGGTGGCTGTTCCGGCATGAGAACGAAATAGGAACAAATGCCTTCGGCGGTCAAGTGGATGGGGAGTCAAAAGATGACGCCCGCCGCCATGTGCGGACGCAAAGGAAATGCCGAAGGCGGCGATGATTAATGCATGCAGCGCCTCCTTCAATGAGGACTTGTTCTACCGATCTTCGCGCGGATGTATCCCCTTCAAACATGTATGCGGTTTTGCCGCCGAAAAGGCGGTGATGCTGTGAGAACGATTCGGATTGTGGCACTAAGCCGTCTTTTTTCGATGGTAGTTGTAATGCTGGGCGTTGTGTCTGGGTACGGCCAAGTGCATGCCAAGGTCGGAGTTCTTGCGTATGAAAACCCACAGGAACACGTCCTCAAACTCGTCTCCGGCGAGGTTCCTGCTCAGGAAATAACCGTAGAAGTAAACCGATTGGCCTTCGTCCGGTTTGTGAACGGCGTTGGGCGTCATCCTCAATGGGGGGCTGAGTTCGCTCGCCCCGATAGGAATATGGACCGGCTTCACCCGATGTTCGCTAGCGTGAGTGCCGGGTGGGGTAACGATCTCGGGGTAGTTGCCAGTGTCGCAGGTGTGCCAAGATTGATAAATCGTGTGCACTATGCCGACCGATCGGCCTTGGTTCTTGATTTGAAAGCTAAGTTCGGACGGGTTGAAAATGCCGTCCTTGAAGTAGTCCCCTTCTTTGACTTCGATGGTGAAGAAGGGCTCAAGCTCGGCCGCGGTGACTTTTTGGGCCTCAATGAGCATACCCTTGGAATGCTCGGCTGCATCGCGAGTATAGACGAGCGTTCGGCGAAGAAAGTAGAGGCCAATCCCCGTGAGTATTACGGCGATGACCGCCATCCACGCCATGATGGCTTGAGCGGGAAAATCACCAAGCAGCCACCAGGAATTTTGATTCCGATCCCCGTCTTTCTGCTGATTGTTCTGGCTATTGGGTGGGTCAGCGGGTTTCTGATTGAACACTTGAGCCAGAGTAGTGATACGCCCTGGCGCGCGGTGCTCATCTATTTTTGGGGTGCTCATGGCTGCTGTGGGCCTGATGCTCCTGTTGGCTTGGATGGTTTTTGGTGGGCTGTGAGAGAGTAGGCCCGCTAATCAGAATTGAGCCGAATACAACAACCGCGATCCAGCGAGGATACTTCATCTGCCGCCGCCCCGTTTCCCCTACCGGCAACTATCTGGCAGAATCGCCGTTACGGCAATAAGGAGCCGACAATGAACACAGACACCGAATCCCGCTTTTGACCGCCTTAGCCCTTGCGTGTTCTTACGCGGAATCACGCAAGGCTGTTGGCGAAAATCCAAGCGCTAGCTTCTCAGATCACGCAGCGTCGCATGCCGCAGTTGCTGCTCTCATAGACCGACTCCCGTCTGAGGGCACCAAAAAGCCCGCTGCACCTCCTCCCGCAGCGGGCTTTTTGTTTGATGTTCAGGTAAGGAGAAGGCGCTCGAAGGTCCGATTCACCGCTCCGACAGCCATTCTAGCGCTGACAAAATTGGACGCGGTGGATTGAGGGAGAGAAAGCCTCTTTAACCACCAACAATTAGATTAGTTTACAAGCAAAAGGGTTCATGGCTTAATCAAAATTCATAGATGCTCGGGGGGCTTCAATGCGGCGAGTAGTCGACTTTTTCGTTTTGGCATTCGTGATAAGTCTAACTGCGTGCGCGACCGGCGGGCAGACCACTATCGGAAACCCAGGCGGAGGCTCAGTCGCTCTCAGCCCTGGCAATTTCTGTGCCGGGAAGACCGCCAACTGCACGCAAGGTGCAATCCCCCCACCCGAAGCCAAACCGGCGACGGCCGAACCAACACCCGCGCCAAGCCAGGATCCAGTTGAGACTCCTACGGAATCTCCTGCCGAGGAACCCATCTGATGCGTGTCTGGCCAACCTTATGTGCAGTGCTGATCTCCCTTGGTGGATGCGTTGCCGAGGGAGGGCGAACAGTCGAGGGTGACCCTGCTGGAGGGGCAATGACTATTTCACCCAATATAACTATCAACCCTGGCGGGGGTGGACAGTCTCAGCAATCACAGCCGAGAATGTCTCATTATTGCAGTAGCCAAGCCGGCATGTGCCAGATGTACCAGGCCGGTCCCGTTGGTTACTCTTGTTACTGCCCAACTCCATATGGGCCAGCACCTGGCGTGATTAGTTAAGTCGTCCTTTTACGCCATTCAATTCCCATAGTGCTCGCCGCGCTTCAGCGTAGTGTAGCTGAGCCAATCGATAGAACCCCGCCCGGTGTTGCAATCACGGCAAGCCAGCGCGGTGTTATCGCGGGCATTTCGCCCACCGTCTGCGCGACGATCGAGGTGCTCTAGCGTTTCAGCGTCCGGGCGCCTGCTGTTCGAAAGTAAGCGTAGAGGAGGCCCCATCTGGCGGTGCTTGAAGGGATGA
>NZ_AHAM01000096.1 GCF_000236565.1 Mesorhizobium alhagi CCNWXJ12-2
ACGGCTGGCGTCGGCCTGGGCCACGTCGGTGCGGGTGCCCTCGCCGACCTCGAAGCGCGAGCGCGCCGCGCGCGCCTGCTCCGACAGGAACTCCAGATTGCGCTCCAGGAGCACCGCCACCTGCCGGTCGCGAATGACGTCCATATAGGCGCTGGCCGCGTTGAACAGAATATTCTGCTCGGTGTTGCGCAGGCTTTCGTTGGAGGCAAACACCCGCGATTCGGCGGCCGCGACATTGTTCTTTGTCTGGAAGCCGTCGAACAGCATCTGATTGATCTGGACGCCGAACTGCCCGGTGGTGATCCTGGTACCCATTTGCGAGGAGTAGTCGATGCTCGCCACGCCGTTTATCTGCGGCCGGTAGCCGGATTTGGCGATGGCGACGCCCTCGTCGGTCACCCGCACGCCCGCGCGGGCCGAATTCAGCTCCGAATTGAGTTGGTATGCCTTGGTGAGCGCACCGAATATGGTTTCGGCGGATGCGGTGAGCGGAGAAAGCGCCGTCGTTGAAAAGAAGATCGCGGCAAGAATACCCTGGCGTACAGACACGAGTAGAACCCCTCATTCATTTCAACAGAAACCGCGCCGGCACACCACCTTGGCGGCTGCCGGCTTCAAACGTGTTTCACATTTTACGCCGTCGCTTCCGTCCCCGGCCGCGAAAATTCGGCAACGATGGTCCAAACCCCAAGGCAACATGGCGATGCGACAGGCGCAAGACAATAAGTATCGGTTCAGAATTCAAATGTACGGACGCGTTCAAACCCCGGCAGTGGCTTAATTGCCGCATTGAAGGCGCCGCGTCCGCTGACCTCGCCAGCCGTTTTCAGATAGACGCGGGCAACACCGTCATTGCCCTGCCCGACCACGACCACCAGACGTCCGCCCTCCTTCAACTGATCGAAGAACGCCTGCGGCACCTCCTCCACGGAACCGCCGACGAAGATCACGTCATAGGGCGCCTCCGAGGCATAACCTTCGCGTAGCGGCCCCTGGACCACCACGACATTGTCGTAGCCGAGTTCGGCAAGGGCGTCGGTGGCGAATTCGGCGAGCCCGGCATCGCTTTCCAACGCGATGACGGAACTGGCGAGCCTGGACAGAACGGCCGAGCAGTATCCGGTGCCGCAGCCGACATCGAGCACGAAGTCGGAGGGTTTTACCTCGGCCAGTTGCACCAGCTTGGCGAAGGGCGACGGCTCCATCAGATAGCGCGGGCCGCGATCGCCGTCCCGCGCCGCGATCTGGATGTCTTCGTCGATATAGGCGAGGCTGCGTTGCATGGTCCTGACGAAGCCTTCGCGCGGCACGGTCAGCATCGCGTCGAGCAAGGCCGGATTGGTCACGTCCGTCGTGCGGATCTGGCCGTCGACCATTTTCCGGCGCTGTTCGGAATAGTCAGTGTTCATGTCCAAACAACCCGCTGGCGGCGCATTTCAAACGCGTTTTCATTCCGGGTAGAACGGACAGCCTTCACGTGCTGAAGGCCGCGGCGGCATTGGAGGCCTCGCCCGGAAGCCGCTATCTGTGTCAGTTCAACCACTTGCGGCACGGTGTGGCAAAATTCGCGTTCTCCGTCAATCAAGGACTTAGCAGACGCGCTGCCACACCCAAATTGACACTCTGTCCGACGAGGCAGTCCTGGCGGACTTGAAGCGGCTCGACGAGAAGGGCACAATCTTCGACGGGTGATGATGGAGAGAGACGGTGATGCGCGGGCTGAAAGGAAAAATGCTCTACGCGGCGGTCAAGCCGTTCATGGGCCGGCCAAACACGCCAGAGACCGTAGAGGAGATCGGGGCGGCGCTTGAGAAGGCCGAACAAGACTACGCGGCCTTGATCGCCGATTTGACGCGCGAATTCACGCCGGAAGAGCTCGAAAAATTTCTGCTTGGCGAATTCACGCCGGAAGACCGTCACTTGATGTAGGGATTGACCCAGCCGCTCGGCCCTGTCGGCGGCGAGATGATGATGCCGACTTTCTTCCCGCCGCACTTCGAGCATTTCAGCTTCGGCGCGAGATCGTCATGCAGGACCGAATGATCAGGCCCTAGCCTTTCCCGCAACTTCACCAGGTCGAGTGTCTGATTGTGCTGGCAGTGCCAATTGTGGCAATGGGCGTGCAGCGTGTAGTCGCCGTCGATTAGCTCCTGAACCGTGGTGAACCTGATCATCGCGAGAAAATAGCGCGAGTTCGGGCGACAGGGAACATTCTCGCCATCGCACCGTTTCAACGCGATGGCTGATCCGATTTCCCTCGACGACACGATCCGCTCCGAAGTCCGGCGCGAGATGGAGATCGCCCGGGCCAAGTACGGCGAGAACTTCGAACTGCTCTGCATCGAAGGCAGCTGGGGCGATACGATTGACGATCGCAAGGCGCTGCAGCTGCTGCGCTCGCTGAACCGCACCGGCTCCATTTACGCGAAAGTCATTTGCCGGGTCTGAAAACGCTCGCGGACTTAGTCCTCACGGACCTCAGTCAGCGTGGCATGGCGTAAGCCGCCTTCGCCTTTCAGGAAGCGCACGTGACCTACCAGGCCGGGCTTGATCCATTGGGCGTTCGGCTTATTGATCGGTATTCCCTTCGGCGCCCGGCCGGGCATGCCGGCAACGCGCTCCCAAAGCCGTTCCTTCATGGCGCGGTTCAGACCGATCACAGCGGCCCCAACATAGTTCCGCGAGCCGTCGCCCTTGGCCATAAGAGCCAGCGGTGCCTCGCCGGGTTCCCGCACCACGCCAAGCACCTCGAGGTCAGCCTCCACGAAGCATTTTGCCTTCAGCCAAGATTTCGACGGCCCGCTGCGATAGCGGCTATCGGCGCGCTTCGACACCATCCCCTCGAGCCCCATGGCGTCGACGGCGCGGAAGATCGCCGTGGCGTCACCCTCGAAGCTTTCGCTGAACTGGATCCTGCCCGGCTTGTCCCTCACGAGCTCGGCGAGCTTCGCCCGGCGATCGACGAGCGGCTTCGACCGCAGATCGCGGCCGTCCACGTGAAGGAGATCGAAGGCGACGAAGCAAAGTCTGCTCGGTTCGGCCTTGATGGCTCGGCCAATCGCGTTGAAGTCCGATGCGCCCTTCTCATTGCAGACGATCACCTCACCATCGATGATGGCGGACTTGCAAGGCAGCGCCTGGCCGGCAAGCGCGATCGGCCAGAATTTGGTTGACCAGTCGTGGCCGTTGCGGGTGAACACGCGCGCATCGCCGCGATCGACGATGATCTGCGCCCGGTACCCGTCGAACTTGACCTCATGAATCCAGCCTTCGCCCTCAGGCGGCTGATCCACCAGGGTCGGGATTTGCGGGGGAATGAACTCTAGCCGGGACACGGCAACAGAACGCTTACTCATCACGATGCGGAATCTAGTGATTGCTTTCGCATTTAGGAGTCCCTGAAACGCAAAAGCTCGCGGCCTCCGGAGAGACGCGGGCCGTTTCTGTCTAAGCCTTTTGGCTGAAGTTTACTCTTTCGGGTCGATCTTCGTATGTTCCGCACCAAATCCGGGCGACGCTTGGAATACTTCCAGCGTTGCGGAATTTTTGCGAGACAACGGCGGTCTGCGTCACTATACCATCCCCCAACACGGGGGGATAATCGTTCATTGCATGGACTGGGCGAAAGACGTTTGGACTGCGATCTTTGAAAGTCTCAAAGGGCATCCTGAAGCCACTCTGGCTGCAACTATGGTGTTCGCCGGCGGCGGCATGCTCGCCATGAGCATTAACCCTTGGGCTTCATGCGGCCTTCCCGCCGTCATATATGTGGGTTATTGTTTAAGAATGACCGGGCATGATAAGCATTCGGAACGAATGGCCGAACTTGACGTTCAGAAAATAGAGAAATCTCGCGGGGCGAAGACGAGACAACGCGCCCAGAAGATCCTAGAGCGTAGGCGGGACACAAATGGACGCCGTTAACACCTCAATCTTCGGAACTCCTTTTTTCGAGATCTCGACCGTCATATTCGCGGTGGCTGCGGTCACGGTGTGGTTGACGCTTGTGAGCAACCGAGCAGTGCGGCGAACCGCAGAACTCCAAGCTGCAGAAAAGGCGCTTGCGGCCCACTACGACGCTGCCGATAAGGTGTTGGATGATCCAGCTCTTCCTGAGGAAGCGCGGGACGCGATGGTGGCGCTCGTCGAATTTGTTGCCGATCGGAAGCTCAGTGAACGCTTTGTCGTGGATTTCATGGACCATGACCAGCGCTCCAGTAAGGCCGCACCATGGGCCTCCGAGATGGAGAAGCTAAGGTTTACGCGCTCTGACCTTGTTGAAAACTACCACAAAGCGATGATGTCGGGCCTAATCGCTATGTTTTTGCGTTGGCCCAGCAACACCAAGCACTTCTATCGATTCTCAGCGGAGCTAGCGGCCGACAATCGCCGCGACGCACAAATTGCGGAGCGGATAGCAATGTTGAAGAAGTCCATATTCGGCGAGCGGAACGGCAGCGGAACCTCAATGGCTGCGCACTGCTAGGCCCGCAGAGGGCAATCCCAGATGTTATCTCCCATGCGGGCTTGTTCCGCCGCGGCATTCGGCTCGATCCATGCGCTCGTGCAACGTCGCAACGCCCGGGCCTTTGCGGTCAGCGAGGTGAATTTCGTCAATCTTTGGACGAGAGGATTAACCCCCTGAAACGCAAAAAAGCCCGCGCCTCCGGAGAGACACGGGCTTTAGGCCACCGAGGCGCAACCGCCGCCGGCGCGGACTATTCGATCTTGGTGAAGTCCAGGTAGAATTTCTCGCCGACAGCGAATTTGCCGATCAGTGCCGGGTTGGCGACAGTCAGCGACAGCTCGCCGCACGGCGAGTACCGCGCATAGCTGTTGTCTTCGTCGCTGCCGTCGGAAGGATACGGCCCATCCTTCGCCACGGCGTGAAACTTGAGGGTTTCCTGTGTGGGCGTTCCTTCCGGCGTCGGCGGGTACGGCGTGATTGAAGAGATCCGCATCTTCGCGCGCATCGTGGCCATCCTAGTTCTCCATTCTGATTATGCCCGGGAACCGCCGGGCGCGGATTCTCTCACGGCGGTGGCCGGCCGGTGATCCAGGTGTAGATGCCGATCGCCCAGCCGGCGAAGCCGACGACGGCGATGCCGATCTTGATCAGCCAGTGGCCGAGCGTGCCGGCCCCGAGCGCCTGCTGGCGCAGGGAGATGACATCGACGGTCACCGCCTCTACCCCTTCCACCTTATTCTTGACCGTCAGCATGTCCGTCTCGAGGTGGGTCGTTCGTAGCACCACCTCGTCGAGGCGCCGGTGCACATTGGCGCGGCTGGTGGCGCTCGCCGCCTCCGATTCACCCATGTCGCTCTTGAGATCGTCGACCTTCTCGTTGATTGCCTTCACCGTGCCGGTCAGTTCGCCGAGCATCTTGTAGATTTCGTTCAGGCTTGCTGCCATCAGTCTTGCCCCTGCCCGGGCCAGATCATTGCCAGCACCCCGCCCGACCGCCGGCGCGATCGTTGCCGAGCACGCGCTCATAGCCGGGTCGGTCGGCCGTGATGAGCGCCACCGTCCCGGCCGGGCTAAGGTTGTTCTTCACGAACGGGCCGCAGCTGCTCACAGGCGTCGACTGGCAGGCCGCCCCCACGCAGACCCACCAAGCAAAGATCATAGTCAGACATATTCTGGAGAGCCGCATCGTCCCCCTTCCTTTCCATTGTTGCCTTGCCATCCGCGATGGCCACCTCGGAAATGCGACGGGCGTAGCCAGCGCTATCGCCTACCGCATGGCCGATCCAGTAGGCCGCGGAACCCGCGACGAGCGCCCCGGCCGTGAAGCCGGCCCCGACTTTGATCCAGTCGAACAGGCCGAACATCAGAGCACCAACCAGACGACGGCCGCGCCGATCGCCACGGTCACCGGCCAGTAGTACAGCGCGATGCGCCAAGCGAGGCCGGGCGCTGCCCGCAGGAACACCCAGGCCCAAAAGTCGGGATCGTTGCCGCCCATCAGCATGACCTCCAGACGCCATCAGTCAGGTAGCCATGCCAGTGTCCGACGTGGTGGACGCTCGGCGTAAGCGTCGGCTTTTCGAGAGATCCGTTCCAAGCCCAGGACGGCCCCATTTCCGGCTTGAAGCCGTTGCCGACGTTGAGAGGACCGACGACGCCGCAGCCGCATGGGCAGCAATACCAGAACGCCTGGTCGCCATCGGAATCGGGCTCATCTACTCGAAACGAGCCCGGAACTCTGCCTTTCAGGCCGTCGCGAAAATCCATCCTGTCGGGAACATGTCGCGCGACGACCGGCTCAGTCTTGACCTCGCCCATCACGCCAGCACCGCGTCCGGAACATCGTGCTCCATCACCGGACCGACGTCGCCCTCATCGGTCTGCCGGCTTTTCCACCAGCCCCAGGCTATCCAAGCGAGGCCGCCAAGCACGAGCAGCACAGCGATGACGGAAAGGATTGCGGATATCCATTCCAGTCCAGGTATCCACGATGTCTTTTCAGCTGCCTGCTCAACGGTCTGACGGGCCACCTCGACGCCCGCACCGCCGACAACGCCGCCAAGACCTTCCTTGGCCTCGGCCGTCTCCGTGACGCCCTGCCCGCCGGGAACCTCCTCGGGCGCCTGCTTCCAGGCATCGAGGCGCCGGAACGTCTCAGGACCGGCAACACCGTCTGCCGTGATCTTCTGCGACTTCTGGAACGCCTTGACGGCATCTCTGGTCGACGGCCCGAAATCGCCGTCGACCTTGACCGAGTAGCCCGCGCGTACGAGCAGCGTTTGCAGTGAGCGCACCTTCGCGCCCTTCGAGCCCATCCGCAGCATTCCCGTGGCGCCGGATACCGGAGCATCCCCCGAAAGCCGCTTGTAGGCCGCAGCCATTTTTAGGTGATAGCCGTACTTGCGAAAGCCGGGACCGTTGTAACCGCGGGCAAAGCCGGTGAAGTCGAGGCGGCGCAGCTCGTCGTCCAGCCCGAACTTTTCGATGTAGCGGGCCATGATGTCGATCTGGCCCGCCGCATCTCTGCGCGCCAGGTTTATCATGTCGTCCACGCTGTCGAAGCCGAGCTTCTTCCAATGCGCAGTCATCACCTGGCCAAGGCCGATGGAGATGGATTCGAGCGCAGCCTGTCGGTTGATCTTCGCCGCGGCGGCCAGCAGCCGCCACCTGCCTGCCTGATCCTTCGGGTTTGCCACGGCGCCGGCCTTTGGACTGGCAAGACCCGCCGCGCGCGCCTTGGCCCGATCAGCTCCGGTCAGGCGCTGGTCGAAATAATGCCCTTCGAAGCGGATCAGCGGCTCGCGCTTGCCCTTCACCAGGGCGAACACCTTGCCGGCGCTCTCGACCTCGGCAACGGCCTGGAGGGCGGCAGGAGAGCATTTCAGGCGCGCGGCAAGGTCGCCGATCGCGGCGAGCGTCGGTTCATCGAACATGGCAGTTCCCTTCAACGGATTTGACTTGAATTTCGAAAAGTCGTGAGCAAATTTCTGCCAGCCGGTTCCCGCAGACCGGCTTGGCCCGGCAGTTTGAAAAATGCCCCGACCGAGCTGCCGGGCCGATCTGCCTGCGGCGCTGTCGGAACTGAACTTTCAGAAAATCTGGACGATGTTCGGCGAAGTGTTGGGCCACGGGCCGGTCGGGGGTCGAACCCGGCCTGATGACCGACGCTGACCTGCAACCCCGCCGCACACCCTGATCTGACACCGCCGTTGAGTTTTTTGGAGCGGGCGACAGATCGAGGCCTTGCAATCCAAGGTTTACCAGCTATGTAGCTACGCCGGTTGACGCAACGGCAACAAAAACCTGGGGGGGGGCTGTATCGGAAATGGTCGATCTTGCGCTGCGCGGCGAAAGCCGGCTCGAGAAACAACGTCACGGAATAACTGTTCGCTCGACGGTCTTGTAAACCGCTGGGCCGCCCGACTTTTACTCCGAGTCTCAAATGTTCAAATTCCCGAACGAACTGGACATCCTGGATCTTTACCGCCGTTCCGTGCCCAAGAGGCTGCGGAAGATTGCCGGCCCGCGGCTAAAGGCGATCTATTGCGCAGCTATGGGCATCGACGCCCTGCCCTCCGAAGGCAAAAAGGCGGAGAACGCCGTCGTTCGGTCGGCGAACCAAAAGTTCAAGCAATGGCGGCTGGATGACGCACTGGAGGAGCTGGACATTCTGCTCCGTGAAAACCCTGATCACCGGAGCGGGCTGCATCTCAAGGCCGACGTGTTGGCGCGCAAGGGCGATATCGGATCCGCGACGAAGCTCACAAAGAAGCTTCTCAAATCGCGACCGCTGGACTTGCGCGCGATCCACCGGCTGAAGGCAATGCGCAAGCCTTACACGCATCACGTCGCTCACGCCGAGCGAGCAATAACGATCGAGGGGCGCAAGCCGCAAACCTACCTGGAGTGCGCGCAGTACCTGAATGATGGTGGCTTGGCCAACGATGCTATCCGGTTCGCAACCGCAGGCCTTGGCCTTCCACTCCCCAAAGGAGAGACCAATCTCCGAACTGCCTTGCTGGCCGAGTATGCTCACGCGCTGGAAGTCAACAAGCGGCACCTCGAGGCTGTCGATGTCTATCGTATGATGGACCCCAAAACCCCAGCCTATGCCAAGATGGCATCGCGCTACGCGCTTTGCCTGCTGGAACTCGACCGCGCCGACGAAGCGGAACAGGTTCTCGTCAAGGCATATGAAGGCGGGGCTGTCCCCTACAACGCCGCCTTGGTGCACACGCTGAATCGGCAGGGCCGCATTCTCGACTGCCATAAGCTCTATCGGGCGCGAACCTCGTCGATGGCGGTCAGTGAGCTGCTCAGCTGCGGGAAAGACCCTACTCAGATTGACCTCAAGAGCGGCACTTACGCCGACAAGAAATGCCTTTTCATCGTCGAGGGCGGCCCCGGCGATGAAATCCGCCTCTCCACAACCTATAACGAACTTGCCGGTATGGTTGGCCAAGCCGTCATAACGTGCGAGCCTCGCCTTGTGAGCCTGTTCCGCAGAAGCTTCCCGCAGGTCGAGTTCGTTTCCGTGACGCGCCATCGGAAGGAATGGCTAAATGTTTCAATCGAAAACCGATCGAAACTCACCGACAACCGTCTCTATAATAGCGTTTCGAATGCTGTGATCGACAAGGCGCAAGAGTGCGCCTTCACATGCACCATGCTCGACACGCTGGCGGACACCCGGCCGGATCGCCAATCATTCCGGAACCAGAGCTTGCTGACGCCGGATCCCGAGTTAGTCCAAAAGTGGCGAGGGCTTTCCGCTCGCCGAGCACAGGTCGGGCTGGCATGGCGCAGCCTGCTCCTATCGAAAGACCGTAACCACCACTACCTTCTGGCGTCCGACATTGCACGGCTTGGCGGCCTGGTTGACGCCGATTTCTGGTTGCTCCAACCGCAGGCCGATGACAAGGAAATCAGCGAATTGAGGTCCTCTGGCCTTCATGTGAACATCCCTGGTATCGACCTCAAGGATGACTTCGAGGGACAGGTAGCGCTTATGGCCTGTCTCGACGCCGTCATTTCCCCCCTGACCGTAACCGCCGAACTGGCTGGCATGGTTGGCGCACCCACCATTATCATCGGCCGATCCCAGCAGGTCATCTGGCGACGCAATGACGACGGGTCCGATGTGTGGTATCGAAAAGCCCGCTTTGTGACCGGTCAGCCCCTGCATGACGTTCCGAGCCTAGTTCGAAACATCGCAACAGAGTTGTCTGCCGTCACTCGGCGCAGCGACGTGGCTTGAAAAGGAAAGCACATGAAGTTCTTCGGCGGAGCCTTCGCTTCCCATATTGTCGATCAGGAAATCATCGACGACCTGAGCGAGGACGAGTTTAACGAACTCACCCGGTGGGTGATTCCGGTTTTGCCGGACGAAGACGATGAGGTCTTAAATGAGGACGCGGAACCGGCTCATTTGTATTCCTACGAACCGGCCCCTCGCTCAAAATACGCGCGCCGTCGCTAGAGCGTCGCGATGGCGGTCACGGTGCAATCCGCCGCGGCATTGTGCGTCAACAGGAATCCGGCCGCTGTAATGTTGCTGGCCGACCCCGCTGACACCGTTACAGCCGGGGCGCGGTGCATCCTGGGTATGAAAGGCACAAACACTTCGCCGTTGGCAGAACGCGCCGTGAATGTCTGCGTGAAGACACCGCAACGCTCCTTCTCAAGGTGGTACGGCCCGAACTCAAACGGCGTCGCATCCGCACCGATCTCCAGCTTTACTAGTTCGATATCGAAATAATCATCCGCCGCAGTTCCCACCGGCGTCCACAGCCACCGCACCATGATTTGGTTGATGTCGGCATCGAGTTTCGCAGGGGTGAGGCGGAAGGTCTGCCAGTTTTCCGTCAGCGTCACCCCTGACGAGGAAGTCCCGACAGCAGTATCGCCCGTTCCGAACGTCCCGGCGGCGTTCGTTACCACTTGCTCAGACGCGTGATTGGTTTGCCGAAGCTGTGTCGTCAGGAACGAATTGGCCGCCGAGAAACCAGCCGCCTTGCGGGCGCGAAAGGATAGCGTCACCTGCTGGTTGCGCAGCGGCATCGAATCTTCCATGGGCAGGACGAAGGCGAGGTTCATCGCCTGCGTACCGGAATCGGCATCATCGCGCCGCACGCGCATCGCATAGCGCGACTTGTCGCCGGCGGTGCGCGTAATCGTCCATCCGCCGGCATTTGACGTTCGAGAGAAGGTGAACCCGTCAAGGACGGTTTTGCGAGTGGTCCCGGTAAAGGTTTCGCCCAGCGTAGCTAGCCGAAACGCGCCGTTGAAGCACAGATTCGGGTTTGGACGCATTTTGAGGATAGCGGGATAGGACGCGGTCGGAACCGGATCGCTGGACAAAAGCATCAAATAGCCGGTTCGGCTTTGCGTCGAGCCTGCGTAGTCCTCACAGTTGAACAGGCCGTAGTAGCGGCCCCTAATTTTCTCGACCGCGATGTAACCGGTTGGGAAGAACGGCAGCGCCGTGACAACCAACCAGCCGCTCCATCCGCCGACGCCGCTTGCGTTGTAGACGGTATCGGGGTTGGCCGAGGCAATCACCAGGGCGTTGTCGAATTCTGCAACAATCGGCTTATCACGGCGCGAGAAGCACACCGCGAAAATCTTGCCGTCCTCATAGAGCAGTTCGGGCGGATTCGATCCAAGCTTCAAACCGCTATCGCCGATGGCTGACCATGTGGTCATGTCGGACGAGACAGCCACCGCCATGTTCTCGCCGCTGTCGGTACGGATGCCCATGATCCATTTGGATTGCGTGCCGATCCGCGCGACGCTCATTTCCGAGACGGAACCAAAGCTCCCGGCAGGAAGCACGATGTCTGCGACTTCGGTCCAGCTCGCACCATTGTCCGTCGTCTTCATCGCGCCGATAGCGCCGCTTCTGTAGAAGTAGCAGATGAAGCCGTCAGTGTCGTCGCCGCCCGCGCTGGCGGGATATGGATAAATCCGCGAATGGAAATTCGTCGTAGCAGCCGCCGCGGTCACAACCGCGGAGGACCAAGTCACGCCGCTGTCATCCGAATAGATGAACACAGGGTCTTGATGCGAGTTGTCGGGGTTGACCCGCGCCGCCATAACCCCAAGGCGGGCGTTCATTGTCCCGGCGGCAAAGTTCCTGATGTCGCAATCAGCCTGCCGGAAGGCCAGCGTTTGTTCCGACCCCGAATTACCGGCTCCGGTCGGGAGCTTAAACGTGTTGCCCATGTCGTCAGTGCGGGCGGCGAGTAGGCGGGTTCCGGTATCCTCGTTGCCGTGCCCCGGTGCTTCGCGCCACAGGTAGACAACGGTCCCGCTTGCCGGAAGTGGGAACTGCGCAACGTTCAGACCGCGATAGACGCGCGGCTTCGGGTCAACAAACTTGACGGTCGGCGCAGGCGTTTCGAAGGGGTGGGAACGCGGGTTCCTGTGGCGCCGATAAATCTCGGTCCCGACCTTGAAAGCGCCATTGTAGTAGTCGTTGCCGTTCGGAATGGCCGTGACGAGATAAGTCCTGCCGCCCAAGTCAACAGAAATTCCGGTTCGGGCAAGTTCCAGCGTGCTGAAAGCTGACGTGTCGTTAGTGGTGCCGTCTCCAACGAAATTGATGTCCCACAACGCCTTGAAGTCGCCCGCGAATACATCGCCAGCAACGCCTTGTGGGTCATAGGTCGCCTCAACCATGTCGCCAGTGCCTGCGCCTGGCGTCCCCGAGGGCCCACGAACATCAAGTGCGTCTGCGATATTTGCGACGAGTCCAGACAGGCCGATATACCCTGTCGTGACCGGCTTTAGGCCCTCGCCGCCGACCCAATCCGCTACCGCTAGGACGCGGCGCTCGCCGTCGTTGGCCGCGCGAATTATCGGTGACCAGCCGAGCATGCCGCTAATGAGGCGGAAATTCGCGCCGGATTTGTACCCGGTGACGATCGATCCTTCCGATAGGCCGCCGACGCCAACAGCATCACCCCCGGTGGTTACAATTGTGAGCGGCGCGCCACCGTTGAAGGAAACGGTGACAGGCGTTGCCGTGTTCGTCGCTGAAATTGGCAGCACGATCATCGCCTGCCCGTCTCCGGTGGGGACGGAAGTCGGCGTCGTGGCGGTGATGGCGTTCGTTCCGCCCGTATTAGTAGCAAGCAAGAACTGCACGCCAAAATTGTTGATGAGGCGAAACGTGCTCCCAGATACATAGCCCGAGACGATCATCCCCGCCTTGAGATCGCCGGCCTTCAAATCCTCGCCCGCGTTATTTTTGATCGTCAGAGGTGAGCCACTGTCGAAGGCGACGGTGACCGGGCTGGCTGTGTTTGTCTCAAAGATGTTCAGCGCGATGAGAGCGGCACCATCCGCATCCGGGATCGGCGTGCTCGTGGTGGCGACGATCGCGTTGGATGTCCCCGCCCCGGCGTCCGTCGCCTTGATGAAGCTGTATGGCAGATCGCCAAGCCTGGTCCATGAACCGGATCCTGACGCTCCCGACTTCTGATAGATGCCGTTATTGGCAACAGTTGCGTCACCGATAACCCATGCCATGACATTAGCGGCATAGGTAAGCGTGGCGTCCATGGTAGCTTTGCTGGCGAACACAGCAGAGCCAGCAGCACCGCCGAGGATCCCAGCCTCTACGTAGGTTCCCCACGCCCTGATCTGGTATTTCGGCGGGTTGTGAGGCGATCCAGACGGACCGTCTTCCCAAATCGTGTTGGCATTCTCGACCAAGGGATCGCTCCAATGCGTGATGCCCTGCCGGAGATAGCAGGGACAAAGGTTTCAAGTTTTCAGGGGGGAGGGCTGGCTCAGCTGACGATCGCGGCGTCAGGCCCGGAAAGGGGCCCGGCGATTCCGGATCGATTCAGAGGTTCGGCGTAGATGTCGAATGTACCCGTGGTCGAAACCACCGGGATCGCGTAGGAGACCCCCGGCGAAACCGCCGGGGTCGCCATCAAGTCGGTGGTGCGGTTCAGGACGCCGCCAGAGGCCACCCGGTAGATCGCCACGCTGGAGAGATGGCTATCGTTGGCGGTCCCAAAATTGGCGACGAACTGGCCGGTTCCGTCCGATGCGGTGAAGGAAAGCAGCGCTACCGGCGGTGTCGCATCCACGGTTGCCAGTATCTCGACAATGGGTGTCGACCAGTTCGATACGGTTCCGCCTGACGCCTGGACGGCGGCTTGGGCTTCGAGCAGTTCGTCGGCCGGAACAGGATTGGTGTTCAGAGTGACAAGCCCCGCCGACGCTTCGACGTCGGGGAAATCCTGTTCAATCCAGGTACCCGCCACACCACCGCCGATGTCCTTGACCCGATAACGGACGAGTGGAGTGACCGACTCCTCCGGTGGCTCCAGGATGACGACACGGATGTAGACCGAGCTACCGTTGCCGACCGCCGTCACAGTGTCGATCGTGGGGGTCGTCAGCTCGCTTTGCGTCGGTTTCGCGGGGATCGGTGGCGCCGCTCCCTCATCTGTCGCTGGGGTCCAGTTGTCGATATCTGTTGGATGCTTCTTCCACTCCATCTGGAAGCCGCCCTGCATCAGGGCGAGGATCGAACGGCGGTTCTCGACGATGACGTCGTTCAGCGACGGGATCCGATACGTGGATTCCACCCTCACCCAGCGGGCATGGATCGCGTTGACGGCCGATAGTCTCAGATCGAAGTTGCCGCTCTTTTTCTGCTGGAGCCGCTTCCATTCGCGGAGTGTCAGCCTCTTGGCCTGCCGCCAGTTATGGACCCAGCCCAGATCGGCCTCAGCGGAGAGCACCCTGCCGACCTTGGCCTGATCGCTCGGGCTCTCGATGTAGTCGGCAACCGCCGTCGAATAGTCGGTCGCCGGATAGGTGAACCGCGGGACGAGGCGGTTGACCTCGTCCTCCTCGGGAACATCGTACTGGACGAAGTGGCCGACGATGTCGGCATCCGTGATGGTCTCCACGAGCTCTTCGCGGAACTTGCCGACCGTGAGAACAAGCGTACCGTCGCCATGCTGGGCGAGATGGCCATCGCAGGCCGCAAGGAACGAGTTCAGGATGCCGATCGGGTCAGTTTCGGTGGTCGCCCAGCCGTTGACCTCGTAGCGCGGTTCGGTGCCGCCCGCGGCGCGGGGCACCTCCTCGTCGCAGATATCGGCTTCTTCTTCCCAGCGCTCCTGGACCGGAACGATGGCCTTCGTGTAATCCCAGCGCGGTCCATAGGGGCAGAAGCAGAGCCACCACACCATGCAGAGCGCCGGGTTGCGGGAAAACTCCCAGGTCGAGTCATCCTCGGGATCCTGTACCGGATCGCGGAAATCCCACACCAGAGCGAGATCGGCGGCCACCGAGGGCTGCGGCGCGCCGTGCGGGAATCTCTTCTGATAATCCTCGGCGCCAGGCGCAACGCACATCATCCCTAGCGACGCGGTGCCGTCGCCCCGATGGTCGTCGGTCCAGATGCCTTCCGCCTCCAAGGCATCGACAATCACGTCATATGCGGTCTCAGTGGCCAGCCCGAGACGGGTATCTATCCAAATCCTGTCAGGACGGTAGCGGCCGTCATTGGTGCTTGCGGCCGATACGAAATTGTCTCCAGCGACCGTAATGGTGTCGTCATGGAGATAGATCGCGTTGATGGCGCTGATCTTGTGGCCGCAGAGAGCTGTGACGGCATAGAGCCGGTCGGCCTTGGACTCCCAGAGCATGTAGGCCCCGGCGATCCGGTTCGTCCCGACCCCAAAATGAACCGGAGGTATGGCCTGCACCTTCGGAGACTTGCCGTCCGCAGGCTTCGGCGGCTGCGGCATCGAGGGCGCCAGCAGCGCATTGAGCCCAACGGAAACCGCTGTTGTCGCCAGCGCAGTCAGACCGGTGGTCAGGAAGCCGATGGCGGCGTTCGACAGCCCCGGCAGCGTGGCCGTGATCGCGAACAGGAAGAAGCTTTCGATGATGCCGGTCTGCTGCTGCTGCGCAGGCTGCATCATCATGGTGGAGCCCGCGAATTCCTGCGAACGGCTCCTGATAGTCCCGCTGTAGCTGACCTGCGGCGGCGGCCCCAAGTCGCGGACCGCGGCATCACCGAACCGCCAGACCTCCACCGTCTTGAACTCCCGGGCGACCTGGCCGCGTACCGAACGGCCAACCCACAGCCCGCCGGCCCTGACGACCGGAGCCGGTTTCAGAACACCATCCGGCAGCGTTGGGGCAAGAACAACACCGATGTCGCCGTCACGCGGCTCCGCTGCGATCCTTATCCAGCCCGTCGGACGGAGCTGCTGGTCGATGAAGCACGCGAACCCGCCGGCGCGGAGAACGATCCGAACAGCCTCTTCCTCGGTCGAGTATGATCCCCTGATACCGACGCCAGGATCCCGGCCGGTGAGCTCGAAGGCCCAGTTCGCGACGAAGAGGGTGCAGTCGTCGCCATCCCAGCCCGACGCTCCGCCGCCCCAGCGCCAGCGTTGCCGGCTGGCGGCCTGCAGGTAATCTTGAACGTTCATGGATACCGTCAGAACCTTGGCCAGACCGGAGCGACGCCACGTTCAAGACGCGAGACGCCGTCGCAGAACAGATCGGTGGGATGTTCCGCTTTGTGGTGGACAGGCGACCACAACACCTGTGATTGCCGATCCCTCGTCGTAATGCCGAACCCGACCGATAGCCCCATGGTGACCGACGGATTGTCGGTCCCGGTGACCGGCGGTGATGCTTCAGTCAGGTACGACGCCCGCCCGGTGATCAGTGGAACGATGGAGCTCATCGGCTGATGGTCCTGGTCGAGGGTTGTGATTCCGACGTGGAAGTCACGCCCCCTGACGTCCAGGGCGTCGAAGTCGACCTTTGCCGCGGTTGCGGGATCGATGCCGCTGATCTGGAAATCGGCGCGGTCCGCGATGCCGTTGATGACGGCCTCGAGGCTTGGCACTTCCCGGAGAACGCCCCCGCCGACATAGCGTTCGGACGTCGAAGGATCGATGCTATCGATGCCGGCCGGGATATCGTTGATCCCGAGCCAGAGCCGCATCGGGTCATCGGTATCGAGCCTCAAGAATACGCCGAGCTCGTGGCTGCCGCGCAGCGCCTCGATGACGTTATCGGGGACGCGTGCCATCAGAATGCTTCCGTGAACTGCAGTGTCGGCTCCGAAACCCAGAAGCCTTCAGCCTCCTGCGGAAGCGTGAAGCCCGCCGGAAACTTCATGACGCACCGCGGCCGCGCGAACTCGAGGCGCTGCCCTACAGTGATCGCCTCGCGGAGCGGAACATCGATCGCAACGGTGTAGATCGGGCTCTCCGCTGACGGATCATTGATATCGCGGATTTCCCATGGCCGTGACGCCCGCCAACCCTTGGTCTCGTTGTAGATCGAGAACCAATCCGAATGCCGGAGCAGACGGGCGGCACCGAAGAGCTGGAATTTGATGACCCCAGCATTGTATGTCGCCGCTTCCGTTACCTCGCCCCACACAGTCGGCTGGCTATAGCCGGAGCCGTCCGAAAAGGTGGAGCCGTCCGAATGCGGGATCTCCGAAATGATCGGCTCCGGCCCGCCGTTGGCATCGACCGGGAATGGTCCGACCCAATCGGTTAGAAGTGGGACGTTGACGAACCGGAACGAGCCATTGAGACGTGCCGCGATCCAGTTCACGTATTCATGCTGCTCCCGGTAATGGGTGAAACATTCCTGGTAGGAGGCGGTGACGATCGGGCCACCGCTGAGGCCTATTGTGATGCCCTCGCCGAGGCCATTTCGGCCGCCCTCAAGTCCGCCGCCCTGTGTATCGAACGAGAACCGTTTCGGCCGCAGGTAATCGATGTCGATCGTCGGCACGTTGATGTAAACGGCCATCTCAGCCCATCCGCTTAAGCCGCTTATAGCGGTGGTCGTCGGCCGCGGCTCCGCCCTGGCGCTGGCGATAGCTGTAGTTGCTCACGGCCTTAGTCGAGGCCTGGTTGGCGATCGGCGGTGCGTCTGATTGCACGACGCTCTCGACGAACGGTCGCAGGTTGCCGTTCTTCTCCGAGATGCCGATCGTGATGTGCTGGCTGCCGCCACCGACCACCTCGCGGGCATGTGCCATCGACTTGAAGACCGGCTCGCCGCGGCGAAGGATCGCCGGAACTTCGTCGCCCGCGATGCCGCCATTGTGGAGGCGGGGTGCACCGATGAAGACGCGCGGATCGACGCCGTAGCGCATCGAGCTTGCATAGCCTGCGATGCCGCCGCTGTGGAAAAGGCCTACACCGCCGCCGGCGATGAAGGATGTCGCCAGCGGCGAAATGCTCATCATGTGGCCGACAGCACCGCCGAGCCCGCCGAATGCGCCCATCAAACCGGAGAACCAGCCGCTTCCACCCGCACCGCCACCGATGCTCATCAGCGCGTTGCCGAGTTGCCCCAGACCGCCCGCGAAGCCGCCCAGGCCCTGCGTGGCCGCCGCAGCAGCACCGCCCAGCTTGCCGACACCTTCCGTTGCTCGCCGGACATCGAGCTTGGCAGCATCAATCCAGTCCAGGCCGACGCCTCCGGTGCCGAGGCCTGGGCCTCCGGTATTTCCGGAGAGCATCTCTAGCTGGAGGCCGCTGGCACCCATTCGGGTGGCGCCAGTGGCGAAACCAACATGCCCGCCGGTCTGACCAATACCGAAGCCGTTCGGCTTGACGAGCACATCGCCCTTGAGCACCTGGGATGGGTCGATCTTCGTTCCCCAGTTCAGGAACGAGTTCGCGGTCAGGCTGCCGGTCCCGTCGACGCCGATCTGCTCCAGCGATGAATTGACGAAGGCCGCGCACCACGCGGTCTGGGCCGCATTGAGATCGACGCCACCGGCTTTCAGAAATGAGTTTATCTGGCCAGGGTTCTTTTCGCTGAGACCCAAAAGGTTGGAGGCAAGGTCGACCGCGCCGCCGGCACCTCGCGAGACCGCGCCTGCAGGGGCGGAGAAGTTGTCGTTGGCCGCTCCGCCCAGCACTGCGCCAATGATCCCGCCACCGGCCGCGACGCCGCCAGTCGCGCCTCCCTTCCCGCCGAGAAGCCAGCTAGACAGCGACGATGCCAACTGTTCGAACAGCCGGTCCAGTTCCTTGTCCATCTGCTTGTTGAGCGCGTTGAGGAGTGAATTCCCCAACGCCTCCCCGATATCGCCACCGCTCTGGACCAGCTGCGACCTGAAGTCGGAGAAAAAGCCCTTGATGCCGTCGCGGAGCTGCGTGAACTCATCCATGGCGCGCATCTGCTGCGCTTCCGGGGAATTCAGATCGACGGCAAGGCCGGCGCTGCGAAGGCGAGAGGCGATCTGCTGATCGATCGATGAGCGGCCAAGTTGATCCCGTTCGAAGGCGAGATCACGGTTGAGGTTCGCACGCGCGATCTGCTCCGCGTAGCGGCCGTACTCGGCCGCCTTCTCTTTGATCAGCGCAAGCTCTTTTTCGTCGGCCGCAACACCATTCCTGGCCGCTTCCTCGCGCAGCTTTGAGGTCAGATCGTACTCCATCCGGAGACGAGCGACTTCGCCGGCGGTCTGGCCAATGAGCGAGATTTCAAGCTGCTGTTGCGCCATGGTGGCGTCGAGCGAGCGGGCGCGTTCCTTCCGGGCTTCGGAAAGCCCAATCTCGGCTTCCGCCAGCGCCAGCTTGCCGGCGAGGTCGATGCGGTCCGCGCGCGCGGCTGCGCTTTCGCTGTCGTTATACTGTGCCGCGGCGGCCGCTCTCGCAGCGGCGGAACGTTCCGCTGGCGACTTGGCGGTCATCTGAAGGAAGCTGGCGTTGGCCGCGTCTCTACGGCGCTGTGCCGCCATGCGCTCCTGGCTTTGGAAGAGCGCCAGATTGCCCATATCCTCGCGGTTAGCGGTGCCCTGCGACAGCAGCATCCCGTTCGGACCGACGGTGTTGAAAAGCTCATTCTTCAGCCGGTTCGCATCGGCTAATGCTCGGGCGAAGGCTTCGACCTCGCGCAAGGCGTTGGCGATCTCGCCGGCAAGCCCCCTGATCCCGGTATTGCCGCTCGCGGCGCCCATCTCCTCGAGACGACGAACGAAGCCGATAATGTCCGGGCTACCCTCCCGGGCTGCCTTGATCATGGCGTCGATGTCGGTCGACAGCATCTTGAAGAGTTCCGTCCCCCGGAACGCTTTCGGTCCGCCGATCTCGTCAAGCCATTCCTCGGTGGCGCCGGTGATCGTGCTGCCGATTGCCGAACCGCCGAACATCGTCGGCTCAGTCATTTCGCGGAGCCGCTTCTCCATCGCCGCGATGTTGGTGGAAAGACCGAAGCCCGCCGCGCCAGATGAGCGCTTCCCGTAGGTATCGGCCGCGGTGGCTGCCTTGCCCCAGACTTCCTCGATTCTCTTAACTGCTGCCTCGTGATCCTTGAGCACGTCAGACGACTTTTTGGTCTCATCGGCGGATTTCGAGAAATATTGGATCGCCGCCGCGGCCGCCGCGGTCATCCCGACAGTGATCAGCATCGTGGGGGAAACGAGCGACATCAGACCCGAGGCAAGAGCGGATAGCCCGCCGCCCATCTGCATGACCATCGCGAGCTGGGGACCCTGCTGGAGGGCCGTGGCAATAGGCGACTGGCCCATCATCGCCATCATGGCAATGTCTTGGACCTGGAAAGCGGCGTTGCTCGCGTTGAAGTTGCCACCCCCGCGAAGCGCGTTCCCGGCCCCTCGAGCGTTCTGGTTTGCCGCAGCGTTGAGCCTGGTCGTAGCCGCCGCTGCCGTGTTCGCGGCTACTGCCTGGGCTGAAAGCCGTGCCGTCGTCGACGTGATCGCGGCTGCGAACTCATGCTGTCCCTTGGCGGCGAACTGGGCTCCATCGCCGAGCTGGCCATACTTGCGGAAGATGCCCTCAAGGATCGGCTCGGCCTGCGACATGCTGATCTTGCCGGCGTCGATGCCGCGCGACAGGCTGTTTACCGCGCTCTGCATGCGCTGCGCCGAGGCGTAGCCATCGACATACTGCCGAGAGAGCCTGGCCAGCACATCACCGGCCTGGCTGATCTTGGTGTCGGTCTGCTGGATCGCGGCGCCGACGCCCTGCGCCGATGACGTCATAGCTTTGTCGGCAGCTACCTTCTGGTTTGCCCCGGCGACATACTTGGCGGGATCCATGTCCGCCGAGACCCGAAGGGTGCGAAGTTCAGTCGTCATGTCTCCGCCTCCTTCTGTTTCCGGGCCACATGTTCAAGCCATTCGTCATCGATCGCCGACAGCATCCGCCTGAACAGGCTGAAATCGGCTCCGATGATGTCGTTGTCGCGGGCGTATTGGCTGATCGCCGCGTAAGGGATCGGAGTTTCGCCGCCGAAGGCACCGAACTGGCGGTCAAATCGGAGCGCATCCCAGGCCCGCCAGTACAGGCTGTGCCAAGGCTCGGATTCAGCCTCTTCGGGCTGGTCGTCGATCGCGATGAATTCGGCCTCGTCGGGATTTTCCTCGGCAAGGCGCTGCAACCATCCGTTCCGGCCTTCCTGGCTCAATCGCCAGAGGAAGGCCGATCGGAGTTTTTTTCCGCTTCCTCGACGAACTCGAGTTCCACCTCCGATAGAGTGCCGGCACACCATTCCACGGCGGCAACAACGTTCCGGTACTCGGGATCGGGGAGGATTTCGCCAGCCTTCTCGGGGCTATACGGCACGTCGAGACCGCGCCAGCCGTGCAGGATGTGGGTGTGATAGAGTTTGCCGAGTTCTGAACTGAGAACATCCTTCGGGACCGGCTTCTTCTTATAGGTCCGCGCCAGGCGCTGGAACATCAGATCCCGGGCAATCGTGAAGGCCGGGAGATGGAGGGAGGAGACGTTGAACGCAACGCCCGGCCAATCCGGGAAATCTACCCAGTCGCCCTTGGCTTCGCGCGTCAAATCGGCCTTCAGCGAGGAAAGCTTGATGGTCATTTGTCGGAGATCCTTTTGTCGGAAGGGGTGGCGACGGGTCCGACAACCCGCCGCCTATCTGCGCGCAGAACCTTGTCCCCGGTGTCGGCCGGGGATTTCGTCAGACCTCAAAATACTCGAGGCGATCCAGGATGGCGTGCGCCGAGGTCAGCGTGTCCTTGCTGGCCTGGCTCGAAAGCGGGAGCATCGCATCCGTGTTCTTCGCGGTCGCGTTAGGCGCCCCATCGGTATAGGTCAGCCGCGGAACGGCCCAGATCATCGCCTGGCTGTCCTTCGCGATCCGGATGTTGATGTTCGTCGCGGTGCCGGCAAAAAGCTTCGTCAGCAGCGCGTTGGAGCCGAAATAGGTTTCCAGCGAGACACCGACGTCGACCGATCCCTTGCCGATATCTTCCGGCCCAACGAGGCCGTCGGAGCGGATGCCGCCGATCGGACGGAGATTGTTGTTGATGGTGAGCGTCGCCGACCGGATGTAGTTCGGGCCGCCGACGGGGACGCCGTTCTCCGCGATACGGCCGACATTGACGGCGGCGGCCATGATCGCATTGGTGGTCGCGTCATCGGGCGAGGCATCGAGCGAGGTCGTATCCTGGGTGCCGGTGAGACCTGAGAACGTCAGGGACCAGGTGGCGATCTGCTCGGTCACGAACCTGAACTCGCCCTGGCCGGCCACCATGCCACGCTGCGCGATATAGGTCGGGACAGACTGCCCCATAAAACCGCGCTCGATGGTCTGGCCCAGCGTGAGAAGCCCGTTCTTGAGTTGGTCGCCGAACCAGACCTTGATGGTCTTGCCGGCGCCTGCATCCGTGGTCCAGCCGGTCGGCAGGTTGTCGAGCGTCAACTCTGTGGCCGCAATAGCGGTGATGCGGGCCCAGCCATTGCAGGCAGCTGTTGCGAACTTATCGGCGGTCGCGGTGCCGCCGATCTTGATCCACTGCCCGACTGCGAGCCCAAGCGTGGTGAGGTCCAGCGCGGTGGAGCCGAGACCCGCGGCGAGAGCGGTGATGTCGCCGGAGGCGCCCTGGAAGCCGACAACCTTCATCCTAGCTGCTGCAGGTGGAGCTGCTTCGGCGACGAAGCCGGCGCCCAGGAATGCCGGGACAGTCGCGGATCCGGTGGTGCATTTGAAGACGCCGTTGTTTTCGTCGGCCGTGAAGCCGCTGAGCAATGCGAGTTGGCCGGCAACGAAGGCATCGCCGGTGGTCACGGTGACGACATCCGTGGTGTCGGTCACCGCCGTGATGACGCTGTCGGCTGTGCCGTCGTTGTCGCGAACCGGCGTGTTCACCCATTCCTTGCAGAACAGGGATTCGAGCCAGTCCGAGAACGGCGAGTTGTCGACCGGGAATGAGAGCTCGCCGTTAATCGCGCCCTGGTTCTGCTCGTTGACCTTGATCGGGTCGGAATTCATCCGATCGTCGCGGATCTCCTCCGACGTGACGAATTGCGGCGCGAACCGCAGCTGCTCACCGGTGAGGCGGGCAGTGCGCATGCGCGGCGTCGTCGGCGTCACACCGAGCGTGGTTTCGCGAACGCTGGTTAGGCGCAATCTGTTCGAGTCCGACATGACATTTCTCCATGGCAAATGGCGCCGCGGTCAGGCCGGCCGGGCGAAAACACGGTTGAGGATGTTTGGGAGGAGTTAGCCTGCGGCTTTGCCCTTGCTGGGCTTTGGCTCCGGCTTATTGTCGCCGACGAAGCCGCGGGCGAGGAGATCTGCGAAGGTGAAGGGGCGAAGATCGTCCGCAGGGCGGACGACGTCACCGTCCTTGAAGTGGCGTTGCCGGGTGTTGAACGGTTTCAGCGCGGTTTTCATCATTCGTCCCTCTGCCAGGTGATTGTCGCCGTCATGGCGTAATAATTGCCGAACTCACGCCCGGGCTCGCCGGCGCCGATCGAGGCCTCGCGGAAAGTCACAGATCCGATGTCCTCGCCGCGGAAGAGGTCAACGAGCTGGCGTGCTAGCTGCCTGGCCGTCCCGCTTCCGATGCCGTTCGGCGTCATGACGTGAAGATAAAGCTGTCCGACCTCCCGCCAGAGATTGTCGGTTCTGGGTTCCGCCCCGATCGACGCCTGGTCAAAGAAGTCGCCATAGACCTCGACATAGACGAAATGCGCCGGCACGTCGGGCAGAGGATAATCCTCGTTTTCGAAGACGAGCGGCGTTTCCGTCCATTGAGCGCGGAGGCGCTGTTCGATGGTCTCGAAAGCTTCTGGGCTGGACATCAGAGCGTGTTCACGATGATTGCGGGATAGGTGATCGGCATGCCGGCCAGGCGGTCCTTGCGGGCGCCCGACCGCTTAAGCCGGTATGGGATCATCGCATGCACGCCAGACTTGATGTCGAGGAACCTGGTCTCAAACCGGGCAACTGCTCCGAAGCGGCGAGCCAGAACGTTCTTGGTGCCATCGAAGAGACGGCGGCGCGGGATGCCGAGCCGTCCTGTTTCAACCTTCCTCACGGTCGGGCTGAAGTTTGTGATGATGACCTCCCCCTCAGCCGGGATCGACTTGAAATCGGCCACGACAGCACCGCCGGCAATCACGATGAATGATGAGGCGAACCGGCCCGACTTCCGCGGTGCCCGCTTCTGCAACTCCGCCAGCGCCGCATTGATGATCAGCGGCCAGTTCGTGAATTCGTAGACGATCGGGCCCGGGGCAACGACGCTTTCCTCCGGAGCGCCTGCCCTGCCGTTGACGTATCGCTCATATTGAGGCGACGCCCCGGCCGCGATCGCCTTTGCGAGTTCGGCGCGCGCGAAGCGGGCGAGTTCCTTCGAGATCGCCTCCGGCTCCAGCCCGGCCGTCGCGATGCGGAGATCGCGTTCGAATGCCTCGAAACCAGCCATTAGGCGGCCTCGATACGGTTGGCATGCTCCAGGCGAACCCAACTCGGAGCGTCGTGCCTAAACTTGATTTTCACATCCCCAACGAGCACCCGCATTGCGAAGCGCGCCTCATCGCCTTCACCCTGAATTACAGGCCGGCCGTTCTCATAAGGATGGACAATGACGGCCCGCTGCTCTTCGTCGGCAGTGATGACGTGGTCGACCGGCTCACCGTCGAGGTAAATGACGGCGAAGCGGCTTTCGGGCCTGTAGCCTGGGTCTCTGTCGCTCGCTGAAATGCGCATCAGCCCCTCACCTGCAGTTCATAGGCGATCAGCACACCCGCAACCCGCCTGGTGCTGTCGTCGGCAGCCTCGATGTTGAGCTCCTTGCCCCGGACAACGGCCTTGTCGCCCTTCTTGAGGTCGAGAGGCACTTGTGCGGCGATGAGATCATCGGCCAGCACGATAAGCTTGCGGTCGCCCTGCTGTATGGTCCCGACAAGCTCTTTCGGCTCATACCCGGTGACCCGGGCCAGCACGGGCGCATCGAAATAGGGCCGGTTGGCCCCAGCCCCGGTGTACCGACGGATGACGATCTCTTCGAACGCGCCGAGGGCTCGGCGATAGCTGGCCTTGATGGAGTCCGGCGTCATTTGCGCGGGCTCGGCGGAGGCCCGATGTCGGGCGCCTGAAAAACGATTACCCAGCCAGGTGCGGCGTCATGCCAGGGATCGCTACGACCGCTGTATCGGCGCCACTGGCCAGCCACGCCGCATTCGCATTCTAGCCGGACTTCGCTGCTGAACAGCCGTTTGAAGCGTGCATCAGGATCACGTCCGCAGCGGGGACACGAGGCTATACGGGTGCGCGGCTGGTAGCCCATCACCGCACCGCCGCGCGGACCGATACCGACGTGTTGCCGGCATAGGTGCCTGTGCTGGTCACCTTGGCCCGCAGCCGGTCGCCGAGCACGCCGTCGACCTTGCCTTCGACCGACAGGGCGGCAACCGCGGCAACCGCCGCGGCGGCTTCAGCTGACAGATTGGAGGTTTTCGAGGCGTTCGCTGTCGTGAAGTCGAACCGGCAGACGTCGATCCAGTCGCCGCCCTGGTTGATGCTCGTCTGGACGATGACGGCGCAGGTCGTGCCGCCCGAGCCATAGACGAACTCGCAATACAGCGTGGCCGATGCCATGCCTTCCAGGCGGTCGATCAGTTCCTGGGCGACGCCGGCCGCGGAGACACCATCCGTGATGACGGAATCGGTCACCGCCGCCGTGATGGTGGCAGTGCCGAGATCGTATATGCCGGGACGTTCCATGGATCAGATCCAGTGCTGGATGTAGGGGCCGAGAAGTTCGATGACGTCGGCGGGAGCGAGAGGATCATCAGCGGGCGCAACCCACCATTCCTTCTCGATGAGTCCCGGGATGTTTTCGCGCTTCAGCCCCGGCTCCTGTGTCGCGTCGGCCGAGAAGATGCGCACCATGCGCGCAGCGGCATCCTTGAGATCATCGGGAACCGTCGCCCAGCCCGCGGTGTAGGCAACGACGATCTTGCCGCATCGCCAGCATGCCGGATCGTCACCGGAAAGCCGGAGAAGCATCCCCGGTGAGGCGTCGACCTCATAATCGGCGGCATCGACCGCTGTGCCGTCTTCCGTCACTGATGCCACAGATGAAACCGGAAGCCTCGAAAGGATGAGGCAATCGGCAGACCGGTCGAGGCGGAAGGTTTCGCTCAAAACCTCCTCGCGCAGCGTCGCCGGTGTCGCTCCTGCCGTAGCAACCCTGCAGATGCGCGCGATCGTCGCGGCCACCCTGGCGCCAACAATCGCCAGCTCGGCGTCGCGGCTGCTGTCCGAGACACCGACTGCGGCGCGCAGCTCGGCGACCGAAAGCAAGTTGCGATCGGCCGCCGGCGTCGTGACAGTGAGGATGGAGCGCACCGGAGGCCTCGTTTATGCAGCAGCCGGTGCGGTGCGGGCAGCCATGATCTTGTCGACCATGGTGGCCTTGTTGTCGTCGGTTTCCACCGCGATCTTCTCGGCGTCGGCGAGCTCATGCAGTTGCGCGTTCGTCATCTTGGTGAGATCGGCGCGCATCGCCTCCAGGGCCTTTGCGGCGTCTTCAGCAGTCACGGCCGCTTCGATTTCCTCAGGCGTGCTCCGCGAGGCATAGCCTTCCGGCGGATATTTCGACGCCGGATAGCCAGCGGCGACGTACTCGGCGATGGTGGGTCCATCATCGCGAAGAACCTCGGTCTTCTTCCCCGCCTTCAGGGCCTCGACATACTTCTCGGCTTTCAGCCCGTCGAACAGCCCGGCCGGAACCTCGTCATCGGTGCCCTTGACGATCTCGCGCCCGTAGGCGGTACCATCGGCGACACGAACGGTGCGCAGTACCTTCACTTTCAGCATGTCAGACATCGGTAGTTCCTTTCGATTGGCCCTCCACGAGCCGGTTGGGATGACGGGAATGGTCGTACCGGCCTTCGATCTCCTCGGCGGATGGCAGCCGGTCGTGCACGGCCATGGTGACGCGAACGGGATCCTCGCCGCCGCCATCGAAACTGAGATCGACGGTGTCGTAACCGTAGATGCGCTCAGTGATCGGAGCGTTGGCATCCATCAGCGAAGTCGTCTCCGGGAATCCGATTTCGATTCCCCGAGCTTTCGCTATGCCGAGGTGGAATTCGACACATCCCCTGCCCTTCTCGGCGTCGTGGCTGTTGCGGTAGCTGAAGTCGCAGCCGAAAAGGCTGATCTGGCGGACGCCGATGTGCACCGCGTATGCCACCGCATAGGCGGCCGTCGAATTGAAATAGGCGATGCCGCAGGAGTTGATGACATCTTCCAGCGGGAAAGCTTCCAGCCCCGGATAATCGGGATGAGGCCGGCTGGTATAGATCGGGCCAGGGTGCCGGCGCATCCACTCAAGCATCTTGGCGATGTTACTTTCTGGTCTCGCGGCGGCGCGGACCTCCTGGACCCGGACGTCATCCATGTGGAAAACGCGGTCGCATTGGAGAACGCCGCCGACGGCATTGATGCCCCAGACCTCGTCGCAGAGTGCGTGACGGCCGCCGAGCCGTTTAGTGAGGTCGACGAACGTCTCCAGAGACGGTCCAAGCCCCAAGATAACGACATGGGCAGGGACTGCGCGAACAGTTGGGTCCGGGAGAGGCTCAACGCTCGGCCGGCCATCAATGTCGGCGCGTTGCGCTGTAACCACAACCGTCCGACCCTCGATGTCACGCTCGACTTCCGAGGTCGGTCCTCTCTGGCCGTACCAGCCGGTGACCCGCCAGCCGGCGCTTTCCAGTAGCGCGGCGAATTCAGCCCGGGTGTAGTGGCGGTGATGGTGAAGGATCCTGCCGCGGTGCGGAAACACCGTCTCGTTGGGTACGCTCGCGATCAGATACGGCGCGACTGCATGGAGCGCCCTCAACATCGGGAGCGGATCGGCGAGGTGCTCGATTGTCTCAAAGCAGACCGCGGCATCAAATGAATCATCTTCGTAGCCGGCCACATCCATGACATCGCCGACCTGGAGCCGGGCAGTGATCGCAGCGTGATGTATCCGACCGAAGGCAACAGCAGCCTCGCTGCGGTCCATTCCGAGGACATCATTGCCGGCTTCGGCGAGGAGAGCGGCGCCGTAACCGATGCCGCAGGCGAGATCGACGACGCGTTTCCTGCCGCCGATGACGCCGGCCGCGAATTGGTATCTGGCGACGTGGTCCCGCCGGATGCCTTCCAGCGTTTCCGCGACCTGGCGCTCGCCATTGTCCAGCGCGTCGGCGCCGGCCGTGATGTGCATGTTCATGTGGGGAAGCCTGTTGTCGGACAGGAAAGGGAAACGCGCCGGCCGGAACCGGCGCGCTATGGATCAGTCGGCTGGCTTGCTGGCGGCCTGCTGGATCGCGTCGACATGCACGGGCGTGCCGGCCGTGGCTGTCGATTTCACGCTGCACTGAACGTAACGCTTGCCGCCCTTGTAAGCGACTTTCTTGGTCACGTTCATGGTGGTGCCGGAAGCGCGGGCGCCGGCGGCGATGCCGGCTCCGGCTTCAGTGCCGATCAGATCGGCGTCGGCAACGGAAGTCAGGGCGCCAGTGGCGTCGCCTTCCTTGACGGTGACCGTGAACACGGCCGTCGAGGAAGTGATCGCACCGTAACCGACCGAGAAGAGCACCGGGCCGATATAGCCCTTGCGATCGATTATCTTGCCGGTCTTGCCGGTACCGGTGGTGCCAACCGCGACGGGCGAGATGACGCGCTGCGCGTTGAGACCGCTGTAAAGGTCGTCCATTTGAATTCTCCATTTCGGAGTTCAGGGGAAGGGTGAGGATGCAGGCCCGGGCCAGCCGAAACCGGCCCGGGCTTCAGGCCATTAGAGCGTGGCGCATTCCAGCTTGCGGATCGCCTCGGCGAGAACCACCTTGCCACCGTTGCGACGGCGGAAGATGAAGCGGATGTTGCCGCTGGTCGCCTGGGTGTAAGGATCCCGCAGCATCTCCATGGCGATGCGATCAACCATGGTGTAGGCCCGCTTGAAGTCGCCATAGGCGATCGGGTAGAGGCCGGCGCCTTCATTCGGCATGTCGGGGAACTCGACATAGGGATCGCCGTCGATCGTGTTCGGGCGGCCCTGTGCGATTCCCGGCATCCAGATGTAGTTTTTGTCCGCATCCTTCAGTTTGCGAACCGAACCGATCGTGGTGCGGTTCATGATCCACGACGCGTTCTTGGCATACGCGGTCTTCAGCGCATGCTTGAGCGTGAGGAGACCGTTGGCCTGGCCATCGGCATCCGCGATCGTGGCCGCCGATCCGGAGTGGTTCTCGCCAACGCCGGCGTTGGTCAGGATACCCTCCATCTCGCCGACGCCGGTACCGGAGACGAACTCCGCCCCTTCCTTGACGGCGAACTGCTCCGACGCCTCCTCGCGGATCTCGGCTTCCATGTCGAAGGCCGAATCCTCGAGCATCTGGTTGGAGATGTCGATCAGGGCGTACATCTCCGGCGCCACGATCTCCTCGAGGCCGTAGGCAAGACCGGTCGTTTCGGTCTTCGCGCCGTTCTCGTGGACACGGCGGGCCGCGAACTGGCCGGTCCGCTTCGGCTGCTGGATGGATTTCCCGGCAGTGTTGCGGATGCGTGCCAGGGCGCGCGCCGGGCTGAGCTCGGTGACGCCCTTGATGATGTCGCGGACGTACTCGGTCGGGGCAAGATAGCCGCCGGCCGTATCGGTACCGACATTCAGCGCCTTCGCCTCGTTGGCTACGTCAGCCAAGATCTTCTGTTCGTCCGCATTGAGATTCAGCACCCCAAGCGCGTGGGCACGGATAACCGCAAGGCCCCAGGCGCCGTGGCGAGCCTTGGTCTCGACCTCGTTGCCGCGACCGCGTGCATTGTCAGGCAGGCGGGCCAGCATGACCTCGATGCGATCGGATGCCTCCTTAGCGGCCTTCGCCTGATCGGCGGCAACCGTCAGCTTCTGGTTCAGGCTCTCGTACTGCGAGAGCGTGGTTTCGATCTTGGCGAGCTTGTCGGTCGTGACCGGGTCAGCGACGCCCTTCTTCTCGACTTCCTTTAGCCGAGCGTCATTGGTTTCCTTGAAAGCCTCGAAGGCGGTCATGACCGGGGTAACCGCGGCGTCGACCGCGGCTTTGATTTCAGTCGGATCCATAATGGACTCCTATTTCTGGATGAGGGTTGCGAGCTCGCCGAGGCGTGCCCGGATGTGATCGCCTATCCCGTCCTCATCCCGAGGGTCCGGCTTAGCTTTGAAGCCGCCAGCGGCGATCGCTTTGGCGGCGCTGTGCGAGTAACCGCCTACATCCCGTAGGAAGTCCTCGAATTCACGAATTGTCTTGATCTCATCGGAGAACGATTCCTCGGCCGCCGCAGCCTTCATGCTGTAGACCCGGGCCAGGGCGTTCGACGGATCGTCGACGAGGGAGACCTCGCGCAGCACGGCGGCCTTGATGAAGCGGGCCGGCTCTCCGGCCTTGCCGCTGCCCTTGCGGGCTCCGTAAGGCGCAACCCGGTAGCCGATGGAAAGACCCTTCAGGGCGCCTTCCTTGAGCTGGGCGTGGGTCCATTTCCCTTGCTCGGTGTCCAAGCCGATCAGCCTGCCCTTCACATGCAGCCCGTTCGTATCCTCCGACATATCTTCCCAGACGCCGATCGGCTCATGGCGGTTCCCCGTCATGATGCCGTGCATCTTGTACATCGGTGGGAAATTGCCTTTGTCGCGCTTGCGCTCCAGCAGCGATTTCGCGAACGCGCCCGGCTCGATGAGGTCGCCGTGGCTGTCGATGTTCCCGAACACCGCCCCGTAGCCCTCGAATGAGCCCGCCGGCGCGCCTTCGTCGGCGAATTTCACCTCGAAGGGTGTCCCGATGCAGCCGAAATCCATTTTCCTCTACTCCGCGTTGCCCGCTTGTCGGCGCGGCTTCCAGTTTTCATCTACCTCGGCAAAAATCTCCGGTCCGAACCGCAGCTCGCCGCGGTACGGCTCAACCTTGTCCAGATCGACGTCCCCAGCGTCGTAACTGATGGTGACGTGAGGCTGATATTCCGGCCAATCCCACGAAGCGCCGGCTTCCCGGATCGACATGTGTCGCCAGGACAGCTCAGACGACGCGAATTTGAGGGCAACTGTGCCCTCCCTTCCGACGGCCTCGACGACACGAGGTCCTCCCGCCGGAACAATCAGATTTCCCTTGCTGTCCCCGAAGGTCCAGGCCTCGCCGATCGTCATCCAGTCGAGACGTGCCCGACTGTAAGCGATCGTCACATGCAGATCGTCGGCGGCAAGCGTCTTCCCGAAGCCCTGAGCGCGAGCCCATTTCAGAACAGCAGCGGCGTTCAGCAGGCGCCGGCTGACGTAAAGCGTACGGGGCGTACTGGATTTCGCCTCCGCGCCGGCGGCCGAAGGCTCCCCTGGTTGCTGGCCGGCCGGCGCCATCGTGGCTGGCTGCCAAACCTCGTCCATCTTCGGATCATCGTCCGGATTCCAGCCGTCATCCTCACGGATTTCGTTGGGCTTCAGCCAGCCCGGCGATGAATTGGTGCCCAGCGCCGCCTTGTAGTACTCGGTGCGGTCCTTGAGAGAACCGCGAAGCAGCTCCGAGCTGTCGACGCGGCAGTGGTAGCCGGCTTCCCTCTCCTCTTTGGTCAGGATCTGGGTCTCCACAGCCGAGCGAACAGCCTTGATCCATGGCTGTAGGCTGTAGCGGACATGCGCCTCGAGGAAAGCATCGGCGCTGGCAAAGGTCGGCGATTGGTCGCCGGCATGGCCGAGCATGATCGGGAAGACGCCTAGAAGGCGCGCGATCTCCTCGATCTGATGTTTTCGGGTGCCCAGATGCTCGGCGTCGACGCCGGACTGGGCGACCTGCTTCCATTTCAAACCGCCCGCCGTGACTGGGGTATTCCCGGTTTGCGAAACGCCGCTGAAGCTCTGCTGCCACTGCTCACGCAGGATATCAATCTGCGCCTTGGTGAGCTTCTGATCTGTCTCCAGAACCCCGCTCGGGCGGGCGCCGTTGGCGTGCAGCCGCGCATGGGTCTCCTCGGTGGTGCGCGCGAGACCGATCGCCTCCCGGCCTACAACCGACGGGTCTAGCCCTTTGTATGGCGACCACGACGGGCCAGCGATGTGGAAAACCTGGTCGGCCCCGACCGTTGCGAAGTCGCCACCCTCAAAAGTGAGGTCGTAGGTAACCCGGTTGAAGCGATCCGGCAGATTGATCGACGCGCATTCCGGCCTGATCGGGATCATCTCCCGCAGCTGGCCATTGACCACGACCTTGTAGGAGATGCCGTTGCCGGCGCCAGCGGCATGCATCAAGGTGGTGCGCCAGAACTGAAAAGCATCCTGCAGGTTGTTGGCGCGGTTGAGCAGGACATCGTAGGCCGGATGATCGGTCGCCGGTTCCGTACCGCGATCCGTCGACCTGTGCAGCTCTACGGGCAACTGCGCGATGCCTTCGGCAATCACCAGGATGCCGCGATAGAAAGGCGTCACCTGCAACGACGTCGAGATCGAGACCTGTGCCCCAGACTTCGTCGGAATCCCCCAGCCGCCGTTGATCGCGGCCCAGAGTTCGGGCGAGAGGTCGACAGCCTTGGCCTCGTTGTCGCGGCCAAATAGTCGTGAGAACCAACCCATCGGCCGCCTTTCAGAGTACGAATATTTCGGCGGAGCCGGCCGCTTCAGGGTTCTTGACCATCACGGTGACCGCGTCGAAAAGCGCCATGACCGGATCGATCTTCGCATCGCCGGCATTCTGTTTCGTCGCCCGGATCGCGGTTGCGGTCGGCTCGATCTTGAGGTTCGACACGGACCAGGCCATCAGCTTCGATGCGGAATGCTTCAGCGTCCCATTGGCCAGCTTCCGTTCGGCCGTCTTGATCGCGTTCATCATCGCGTAGCCCTGCGGCGCACCAATGACACGGCCGTCTTCCTGGGTAATGCCGATCTCGGCCAGCGCTTCGATGAACTCGCCGAGGCCGGCCGGGTCCACTGCCACCGCGGCAAGGATGCCGGTATCATCGATCATCTGTACGATCTCGATGATCTCGGAGATGTCTTTGAGTTCGTCATCGACTATGGTGAGTTCGCCCGCTTCCGCGAAATCACGCAAGCGAGACGCGATGGTCTGGCGGCGCTCCAGCACGCCTTCGTGGCACCATGCATGCGACCAGGACAACCATTCCCGCGTTTCGCCATGACGGCCGGTGACATTCAAACCGAACAGATCGTCAAGGCCGCCGCCGTCGATACCGACCACAACGACGTCGCAGTGCTCGAGGATGAATTCGAGCGTGATCGCCGGGTCCTCACTACGCTCCCAGAACTCGGCGCCAGGCCATCCATCTGACTTCAGGCCAATTCCGATCTCGATGTTGAGATGCTGGCTGGCCCAAATCCGGATGTCTTTTTCGCCCTTGGTCCGCTCCGTTTCCCAGTCCCTGACCAGGCTGTCCAAGCGCATCGAACGGCCGAGGTTCGGCATTACCATTGGCCAGAGCGCAGGATCCTGCCACTTGGCCTGGTCGCGCGCGATATCGGCCGGGAATTCGTAGAGGACCGGCAGCATCGACCGGACGATCTGCCCCTTGAACTTCCCGTCGCGGATCTTGCGGGCGGTGATTAGCTCGTCGCGGAAGGCGCCAGCCGGCGGCTCGTCGCTCTGCGTCGTGATGATCAGGAAGAACCCTTCCGAGTTCTTCTCCAGTCCGCCCCGAATCTGCCGGATCACCTTGGCCGCATGCGGGTTGCGGCCGAGCAGGTGGAGTTCGTCGAGCAAAACGACGACCGGCATCGCTCCGGTCAGAATGTTGAGGTCGAAGGTCTTCACCTTCATGCTCGACTGGTTGAGCAGATCCCGTATCTCTTTCAGGTGGGGGACCGGGTCAAAGCGCTTTAGCAGTTCAGGATCGGCTTCGATCATGCCGATCGCCTGGTTGTAGGCGCGGTCGGAGATAGCCTGCGTCGGTCCGACGAACAGCATCTCGGCGCGCGGCCGGAGGTTCATCAGCATGGCGGTGATCATCAGCCCGCCGGAATAGGTGGTCTTCGACTGGCCCTTCGGTACCAGCGCCATCACTTCGCGGATCAGTCGCTCGTTGGTGTCCGGATCGCGGGAACCGAACACGGTGCGCACGATGTCGCGGAACCATGGGCCGGCGGCGTCGCGAAGCAGCGGCATGCCAGGCACGTCCGGCAGGCGCAGCGCATCGAAGAACCTGACGGCCAGATCGGCCTCGCGCTGGAACAGCGGCAGGTCAGGGATGAGCGATCGCCCCGAGCGAATCCGCTCTTCCCAATCGACGCAACTCAGATCCCACATGTCAGTTCAGTTTGTCCGCCGCCGCCGCCCGCTGCGCCATCAGTTCTCCCAGCGGCGTGTCGGTGTTCGGCGTCTGCGCCTCGAGCTGCGCCCGTTCCTTCTTGCCGAGCTTCTGCTCCTTCTTCGCCTTCTCGGCACCGACATGGTGCGCGGCCAGGTGCTGGCCCATCAGATCGTTCCGCTCCATCAGCTTGCGGAATTCCTTCGCCGCGGCGACGTTGCCAGCCTTGGCGAATTCCCACAACATGGAGGCGAGGTTGCCCTCGACCCGGTCGCGCGCCTCGTCGCGAAACTTGAGCTCCCGAAAATAATTCTTCCGCAAAGTCGGCGGCGTGATCGAAAGCGCCTTGGCGATCCGCTCGTTGTTCCAGCCGAACGCCAGCAACATCATGACTTTGTTGCGGTTTTGCTCGGTGGGAATGTGCTGCGGCCGGCCGCGCTTTCCCCATCCTTCCGGGATCGGGTCGCCAAGCAGGTCAAAATTCGCGTCCATCGAAAAAAAACCTCTGAATGCCCCCAATGCGGTTAGGGGCCCCAAAGGCCCCAGAGATCCGACCCCCCACCCCCTTGGGGGTCAGGCGGGCTGCTTCGCTCGGATGACTGCGACCTCTCGCTCGACGAGGGCTTTCACCTCAGGCCTGATGTTGCCGTTCGTGAAGCTGTCGTCGATGACGACGTGGCCACCGAGCCCACTGAGCTTGATGACATCGGATCTGTGCTGGACCGTGATCGTCCTGCAGCAGTCAGCAACAAGCTTGCCTCGACGTTCGAAGATGCCCTGTTTCAACCAGCGGCCGATGTCACTCCTGGCCACGATGATGGTTGCACCTTCGTCGGTAAGGCCATCGATCAGCTGCTTGGCCCGATCCATCTGCTCACCCATCAGTACCTCTCCGCCATCCTCTTCGCTCGCGCCGCCGCCGTCTTCTTCGTGTGACATGAGCCGCAAAGGCATTTGACGTTGCGCTTGTCGAGCAGCGCGCCGCCATCCTTCACCTCGACGATGTGGTCACCGAAGATGCGCGTGTTGGTCCGACTGCATTCCTCGCACCGCCTGCCCCGTTCCGCGATGACCTCAGCCATCAGCTTTCGCCACTCAGGCGACAGGTAGAACGGTTCGGCTGTCTTAGGCGCGACCTTCACGGTCCGCGTGTCCATCGTCTTGATGGACGGCCGCATCATCCGGAGCTTGGCCATTGTTCGCTTTTTAAGGGGGAGGAATCGCTTCCATTGCGGTGAGGCTGTCCGCCTCACCTGGGGCCGATGGCGCTGCCACTCAATGTGAGCGTGCGAATCTCTTTCGGCTCGTCCTAGGTGAGATTCGCTAATCCAGTTTGGTGACTTGCGCAAGTTCGAGGTCGATAGCCACGGCACGCCCGAACAGGGAGGCTTCAACCTTGAGCCGCTCGCCCTCACCCAGTAGCACCACGATCGCCTCGAACGACCTGAACGGGCCATCGTCGATCGATACCTTGTCGCCCGCCTTGAGAGCGTTGGTCAGCACCTCGATCGCCTTCGGGTCTTTCTCGATAAAGGCTTGCAGCTTAACGATTTCCTGCTCTTTCACCGGCTTCGGATTGTCCGCTCCGCCGATCACGTCGACCACGCCCTCCAAGGTCTTGAGCCCTGCCCAGGAAGCTGGGCATGATACCACTTTCACGAACAGATAGCCGGGCAGCGCGGGAGCATCGAAGGGCTCCGGACGCTTGCCGTTGCGGCCCCGATGCTTCGGAGGAATGACGCGGCGGGAGGCCATCCAGCGCTCAACATTGGCATCGTCGAGCGCCTTATCCACAGCTTTGTCGCAGCCATTCTCGACGCGAAGCACATACCAACGCGCCTCAGGCCCATCCATGCCCGCCGCGGCGAGCATCGCCTGCTCCCTCCGCGTCAGTGCGATTCGCTGATCGCTCTTCTGCCAGGCGCGATCGATATTGATCGGATCGCCCTTGCGGTCGAGCCAGACGCGTTCGCTCTCACTCAGCCGCTTGCCGTTGACCGCCATCATCGGTGTTTCCCTCGTTGCCCTGCTTCACCGCCTGTTCGAACGCACTCAACGCACCCGGTCCGCCTACCGGGAAATACACCACGGGCTGACGCCCCGGATCCGGAAGCCAAGGCCAGCCGCGCAGTTCGTGCTCCAACCGCCACGCCTCGAATGTGTCGGAGGTGACCGGCACGGCTTCCATCATCGCTGCAAGCGGCTCCAGCGCCGTCGCCACCGTGACGCCCTGCCGGCTTGCCGCCCGATCGTGCATCACGTTGACGCGCGGCCATCCGAGCTTTGCCTGACGCTCCCGCCTCGCCGCCTCGCCCGTCTCGTCCTGCCGCTCCAGCATCTGCCGCAGGAAGCCCGATGGAGGCGGGGGAAGCTGCACCGGCGGCTGCATCAGCTGCTTCAGTCGCCCCCCCTGCCACATCGGCCCGAACGGCGCGGCATCGACGAACAGCGGCTTTTCCGGCTCTTGCGGATCGGCAACCTCGTCGAACAGGTTTTGCCCGAAATAGGTCGAGGGCGCCGGAACGTGGGATTTCTTCTGGGCCTTGAGCAGCGCCAGCCAAGCGGGAAAGCGGCGTTCAGCCTTGTCGCGGTCCTCGGCCGACATGGTCCGCCAGACCTTCATGGCCGGTTCCTTGGGCATGCCGGCGAAGCCAGGCCAGTCCTTCAGCAGGGCCCAGCCGCGAGCCTCGACACGTTTCGGATTTTCTTCCCCATCCTCGCGCTCGCGCTCTCTCTCAATGGAGGGATCAAGGGAGGGGTCTGGAGGGGTTGGTGGACTCCCATTGTCACCCTTAGGCGTCTCCGGTGTCACCCTATTAGGGCCGGTTTTGTCACCCTTGGCGTCCTCGTCTAAGGGTGACTGGGTGTCACCCTTAGGATTGAGGCCACGCTCGGCCGCATAGGCGTCCCAGCCGGCCTTGCTGATCGCCGAAAGCACGTCGAGGTCGAGCGCGTATTCGTTGGTCGAGCGCCGGCCCTGCCCGCCGGCGCGCACCAGCGACAGCAGCCCGATGTCGAGGAATGCCTTGATCTCGCGCTGCACCTGGCGGTCGGAGCATTGCGCCGCGCGCGCCACCGTGGCGATGGCCGGGAAGATGCGCGTGCCGTCGTCCTCGCAGGCGTCGATCAGCTTCAGCAGCACCAGCTTGCGGATGCAGGTGCCCATGTCGGCGCGAAAGCCGGTGCCGAGGAGGAACGCGCTCATCTCTACACCAGAAGCGGCTGCACGGAGCCGTCCGAGAAATAGCTGTCCATGGGAGTGTCGGCCGCCGGCTCGTCGCCGTCCCATCCGTTCGGCCAGGTCTCGGCCGCGATCAGGTCGCGGATGCGGGCTTCCTCTTCATGGTTGAGGATATCCAGCAAAGGACGGCCAAGGCGCTGCGCCACGGCGTTGCATTCCGCCTGAATCGCCAACACGCGATCGAGCCCCATCAGCCGCGCCGCGAATGTCAGCGGGCCCATGCGCTGCGGATTCGCGGCGACCGATCCATCCTTCAGCCGATCGAGGCCTGCCTTGCGGATGCGGTGGCGTGGCTCGCGCAATTCCCGATAGAGCGGCTTCAGCCCCTTCAGCGGCGCGAGATGTGACCACGCCGGCGACGCGACGATCGTATCGAGCGCGAGGTCCTTGCTGGCCAGAGGACAGCCAGCGCAGCCGGTGCGAGCGTTGATCTCGGTCGCTTCGTCGCCGCCGTATGCGTCCGCGATCGCCGCCGTCGCCCAGCCGCCATATTCGGGCATCGGTGCGTAGATGCGCAGCCAGTCCCAAACGTTGCAGACCCGCCAATGGAGCAGCGGCGCCAGCGTCGCGATCCGGCCCCGGATGCCCTTAGCGTTCGGCAGCACCTCCTGATACCAACCCTGCCCGCACTCCGCGCCGTCCTTCCCGCACGACATGGCGATGCGGTCGTCGCGGATTGCGCTTTCGCCCTGGCGGACGCCGGTGATCATCAGGATCTTGCCGTCCAGTTCGCCGAGCCGCGTTTCGAGCGCTTCGGCCATCGGATCGATCTTGATCTGCCGAGTACACCAGCGCAGCGTGTTGTTGTTCGGCGGCGGCACGCCACGCCCGAGGATGTAGACGAGGAACCGCTTGTCCATCGGCGCGCGGACGACCTCGCAGCGGATTCCGCGCGCGACGAGCTGCTCCATGATCCGGCTTGCCGCGATAGCGAGCGGCGGCAGTTCCTGCCGAGTGTCGGCGTAAAAGACGGTTAGGCTCTTCGGTGCCGCAAGGCGGCCGGTATCGATCAGATGGACGATCAGCGTCAGTGTGGCGCTGCTGTCCTTGCCGCCGGACCATGCGATGCCCCAATGGTCATGAGCGGGGCCGTAGGCCTGCATGGATTGCAGCGTGAGTTCGACGGCGTCGTCATAGACGAGCCGCTTCGAACCTTCGAAAAGTGTCGGCTGCAAGCTCAATTCCCCGTCCTCTTCCAGTTCTCGAAATCGCCGCGCATCGCCTTCCAGCGCGCCGCCGCCTGATCGTCCATGTTGAGTTCCTTGCGGCTGTTGATGCCGAGTACCGAGCGCAGCTTCTGGATGCCGCGTGCCGTCGTCAGCGGTTCTTGGAGCCCGTGCCGCGCCGCCAGGAATTCGAGGAATCGCCACTCCGAGCACTTCATCGTCGCTTCGGCCGCATAGTTTTTCCGCATGTCGGCCACCGGCCCGGCCGGCGGCTGACCCTGCCACTCAGGCTGCAGCGCCTTCGTCTTGGCAATGGCCCTGTCGATAAGCGCCAGCAGAAACTGCACCGAGCCGGCCGCGTCGCAGATGAAGGCGATCTCGTCCTCGCTGGCGCCCGGATCGAAGCGCGCGATCGGCAGCAGCATGCCGGTCTTTGTCCTCGCCTCGACAAAGCAGCCTTCGGAATCGTGCACGCGCGTCCACTCAGCCGGCGCGATGCCGGCGAGCTGGTCCCGGATCCGGGCGAGGCGAGCGCCATCCGTCACTCCGCAGCCTCCCCCTCATTTTCACAACCGGTGTGCTTGCCGCCGCCGAAGGCGTAAGTGCGCCACGGCGTCCAGCACCAAGAGCCGCGATCTTTCCAGAAACCCCATTTGCGGCGATCTGGGCCCTTCCACACGATCGTGATGATCTTGCCCGGCTCCGTCGCCCATTCGCCGAGAAGTTCACTGTCAGCCGGCGAAACAACCTTCGCCGCCCGGCCAATTACGCGGTGCGTGAATTCCGCGTTGCGGGCATGAAGGCGGAAACGTTCGACGCGGCGGTATGACTTCTCCCGTCGTTCGGCATCCCAGACTTCTTCCACGTAGGAGACGAGCGGGAACGTCCAGAAATCCCACGGATGGTCATGAGCATCCGGATCGGCGTCACCGCGGTGGAAGATGTGAAGGTGAAGGCGTCCGATACGGAATTGGGTAAGGTATGGCGTCCAATGCTCGCCGTCGGCGCCATAGATTGTTCGGCCGCCGATGAATTGCTTAATGCTCATTCCGCCGCCTCCAGCGCCAGCGCCGGGCGCACGTTGAGCGAGGCCAGCAGCCGCACCATCTCGGGCGGCACGGAATTGCCCACGAGGTGATATTTTTCGGTCTTGGTAAGCCGCCGGCGCTTGCCGTCGATTTCGATCTCGTCAGGCAGCGCACCCGGCTTGAAGCCGTGCGCCGCCGCACCCTCCTCCGGCTCCAGCATGCGCATGCCGATATCGGTGATGACATAGTCCAGACCGCGCACCTTGACGGTGACCAGCCCGTGCCGAGCCTTGGCGGTCAATGCGCCGAGCGGCTCATCTGCCGCCTGGTCCTGCCCGCCACTGCCGTAATACTTCTGGAGGAATGCCAGGATCAGACCGGCATGATTGCCGCCGGCCATTACGGTCGCCGCCGGCTCGGCTATATCGCGGCCTGCAGCATTCGTGCCGCGCAGCGCCAGCATCGAGGCGGCGACTACGGCTTGCTGCGAGCCCGTGGCGGTGCTTGTCGACATCGGCTCGTCCGCAGGCCTGCCAGGATTCACGCCGCCTATCCGCCGGCTGTCATTATTGTGCTGCGCCAGGAACGCCGCGACGATCGCCGCCTTGCTGCCGCCGGCAACCTGAGTGCCGGCTGGCTCTTCGACATCCAGCACGCGCGGTGCCTGGCCCACGCGCTCGCCGTATCCGCTCTGCACCATGGAAACCGCGCAGAGCACGCGGTCTTCCTTTGTCGTCTGCGACCCTGCCGGTTCGTCCATGCCGCGCGGCTCGGATTGCGCCGCCCGTCCGCCGACGCCCATGGTGAATGGCGAAAGCCCGGCCGCCACCACTGCCATGGATGACGAGGTGTGCATCGTATTGACCGGCTCTTCTATGTCGTGGACGCCGTTGCGCGCCGCGCCGCTATGCTGGTCCGTCCGGATCAGCGTCGTTGCCACCAGCGCATGCCCAGCCCCACCTGCCGTGAAGGCGTGCGACGGCTCGTCCGCGGCATAGGTCGGCTTGGCGGAATTGCGCATGACGCCGAGATGCGGAACCACCACGCTCATCTCGCCGCGGTGTGCCGTCGTCAGCGTGCGGAGCGGATCGTCGATCGAATGGACGCGGTCATACCCGCCGGAATGCGTGATCGGCACGATGAACGGCTTTGATGCCGTCACGACATAACGCATGACACCGCGCGCCGTGCGCCGCAGCGTCGCCATGGCCAGGTCCTTCGGTCGCCCGAAGATCGACTTCACTGGCCGCGACCAGTCGATGCAGGTATGCACCCCGACCCATGGCTTCAGGCCTAGCTTTCTGAAAACCTTGCGCGGCGCATGCGTTCGCTCCGGCCATACGATCGGCGAACCGTCGGCCTTGGCGACGCCGAAATAGCGCTTCCGGATCGTTGGAATCCCATGATCGGAGCAGACGATCACGCGGCCTTCGAACGAATAGCCGAGGCCGTGCATGTGTTTCAGCCAGGCGCGCCAGATGCGCCCGCGCTTCTTCGGATCGGGCACAAGCCATTGCTCGTCGACCGGCACGCGCTCGCCGTTGGCCGCGATCGTGCCATCTAGCTTCAACACCCGGCCCGTCGCCGGGTCGCGCTTGGCGATCAAGCCGCCCCATGTCTGGATTTCCGAGACGTTTTCGAGCGTGATGGTTTCCGGCCGCACGGTGCCAGCCCAGCGGCAGACAACCCACGCCAGCGACCGGCGCCGCTTCGACACCGGTTTGCCGCCCTTGGCCACGGAAAAATGCGTGCAGTCGGGCGATGCATGCAGCACGCGCACGCCGCGAGAGCCGCAAACCTCGCGCGGATCGGCTTCGAACACGTCACACTGGAGATGGCGCGTGTGGCGATGCCGCATCTTGTGGACGGCAACGGCGACCGGATCGTGATTGATCGCGACATGAACCGGAAAGCCTGCCAGCTCCAGACCGTCACAACCGCCGCCGAGGCCGGCGAACAGAACGATGGTCATTCGGTTGTCGAGCGGAAACACTGCAGAGTTCAAGCTTCGCCCCCTTCGGCTTCCGTGCCGGCCAGTGTTCTGAAGATTGCCTTGCCGGCGGCAGTCAGCCCCCACGGCGTGGCGCGGCCGGAAAGGCGGCAACCGCGCTCGACCACGCCCTTGCGCTCCAGCGAGGCGATGACGCCGTGCAGGACCGACCCCGACGACATCGAAAGCAGGTAGCTGAGATTGTCCGGCGAGAGCCGGCAGAACCCGTCCGCCTCGGCGTGCAGGCCAATCATGTAGACGACGCCGCGCTGCAGCTTGGTCAGGCCGCTCGCATCGCGCGCCTGGCCGGGTGCGATCTGCTCCGCCGCCGTCTGGCGCAGCAGGTCTTCCACCTTGCGCTCGCCGAACACGCGAAACAGGATCGCGGCGGCAAGCGATGTCGGCGCATCGCCGCGCCGCTTGGCCGCCTGCCTGATTTCTTCGGACAGCGCGCCGGGCAGCGCGACATGCATCGGCTCGGCCCTTTTCCGCGCCGCGCTCATGATACATCCTCTCCGGTGAGCATGCCGGTGCGCCCTGCCCGCTCGATGACGCCGAGCAGCGTCGTGGTCGCACCGGCAAGCGGCATCGAGCCGCCGATGATTCCCCGGTGGCGTGGCCGCGCCATCGCCGCGCGCAACTCGTCGAGATAGGTCCGGCCTTCCTCGAACTGGGCACGGCGGCAACTCTCATCGAACACATCGCGCCAGCGCATGAGCGTGAACACCGGCGCCTCCAGAAGCACCAGCGCGCGCCCGGCGTCGGTCTCGGCCTCGCGCATCTTCTTCACATACGGGTCGAGGCTGTCGGTCGCGTGAGTCATCGTGGGGCAGCCTCGTTTGTTTCACGTCGAACCGACGCTGTAACAGCCTGTTTGAAAACGGCTTTTCGCGTCACACGGCGGCGTTTCACGCCGTCATCGAGAAAGCTCATCGGCTTCAGCCGGAAGGCCCTGCACAGCGTCAGGAAGCTGCCGATGGTGAGGTTCTCGCCGCGCGCGGCGCGGGAGATCATGGCGACGTTGAGCGTCGGGAACGCAGCCGCTGTTTGCCGATACGAAACGCCGTCGAGCTTTCGCGCCACAGCGGCGGCGAAGCGGGCGCGGGCGAAGGGATCAGCCAACGTCCTGCCCTCCCTGGTCGGTCAGCACGACGCCGAAATCGGAAGGGAAATGGCCAAGCACGGCCCACAGCCTGGCGCGCGCTTCAGCGTCCCACAGCCTGCCCATCCACGCCCATTCGATCTGCAGATGCGTCAGGCCGGAAAGCTGCTTCCAGCGCTTTCTTTCCCGCTTGACGGTCGCCTGCATGCCGCAGCGGGAAGGCCTGTCCGCATGCGCCATCACCGCGCGGGCGCGCAGGAAGAAGGCGAGCATGGCCGGCGAGAAGTCTGGCAAGGGCGCGCTCATCCCGCACCTCGCTGCCAACATATTCGCACACATGTGTACGTTTTCAGCTTGCCGTTCGCACACATGTGTGCGAATATCCATGCATAGAAAGGAGGTTTGGAATGAAGCGTGAAGCCCTCATCCGGGAGCTTCGGAAACTGGCCAGAGAACAAGGCAAGTCTTTCGAAGTGCAGAAGAACAGCGGAAAGGGCTCTCACTATCTCGTCAGGTTCGGCGGCAAGCGCACCATCATCAAGTCGGGCGAACTGCGACCGGGATATGTGAAGCTCATCAGGCAACAGCTGGGGGTCGATTGACCCCCAGCAATGAGCCCTGCGCTTCACCAAAAAAAGAAAGGAAAAGGAGCAATGAAGTATGTCTATGCCGCCCATCTCGCGCCGGAAGCGGATGGCGGATTTCTTGTGACGTTTCCGGATGTTCCGGAGGCGATTACCCAGGGCGACGACCGTGCCGACGCCCTGGCCAGCGCCGCAGAGGCGCTGGGTCTGGCGCTGCGCGGCGTTCTGGTAGACGGCGAAAGCCTGCCGGCGCCAGTGGCATCGGGCGGCGACCTGGTGCCGGTCGCGGTCGACCCGGAAACGGCGATGAAGCTCGCCGTCGTCGAGGCCTTCCGCGCCGCCGGCATTTCCAAGACCGAGCTTGCCCGCCGTCTTGGCAAGGCCGAGAACGAGGCGCGCAGGATCCTCGACCCCGACCACGGCACGCGCCCGGCTTTGCTGGCCGCGGCGTTGGCTGCACTCGGAAAGCAGGTGGTGGTCGACGTTCGCGACGCAGCCTGAAACGAGGGCGGTTGGGTGAGCAATCATCCGACCGCCCTTTCACATTCGGCAAACAGCGGCGTGCCATGCCCGCCAGCGCGGACCTCCAGCGCCGCCGCGCAGGCAGGATTGAGCCACAGCACTTCGGTGCGAGGGCGCGCGCCATCGGCCAGCGCTTCCCGCTCGAACCGTGTCCAGCCCGGCAGGGCGCCGTCATAGAGCGGGTGGGGGTAACCGGAGAGCACCACCATGCCGGCGAGGCCGCGCAGCGCATCGAGCAGCGCCACATGGTCGGCGTCGCTCATTTCGTGGCGATATTGGTGCTTGGCGTCGTTGGGATTCTTGCGGTTGCGGGTCGCATGCACATAGGGCGGATCGACATAGAAAAGCGTGTCGGCGCGATCGTGCGCGGCCATCACCACCAGCGCCGGGCGGTTCTCGATCGTCACGCCGCGAAAGCGCCGCACCACCGCCTCGAGCGTTTCGGGGTACCCGGCCCAGTCATGCGCCGGCGTGGTGCCCGACCTGGAAGAGTTGGCGCGGAATCCTGTAGTGCGATGCCCGCGCCCCATGTCGGAATGGGCGTTCGACCCAAATCCCATGAAGGCGCGGATGATCAGCCGGCGGGCGCGCTCTACAGCATCGTCGGTCGGATCCCAGCCAAGCTCAAACTCGGCACGGGCGAAGGGCGTAAGCTCAAGCAGCTGCATGAGCCTGCCCCCCCCCGGTCGGGTCCTGGAGCACCCGGAACAGATTGACCACGTCGCCGTCGAGATCGTTGTAGACCTCGGCGTAGGCGCTAGCCTTGCGCAGCAGCACCGAGGCCGCGCCGCCGAACGGCTCGACATAGATCCGGTGCGGTGGAAAGTGCCCGATGATCCACGGCGCCAGCAGCCACTTGCCACCATGCCAGCGAAGGACGGGACGGGAGGGCGCGTTCATGCCGCCCTCGCCAGTTGTGGACGCAGTGTGCTATTCGGACGGCGATGGGGGAAAATTTCTGGAATTCCGTAGAAATTGTCGGAAGCGCCGCATGTCGCGGCGACCAATGCACCATTCAGGCATGGCTTGTTGCTCTGGGTTCCCTCGGCGTGTTGCTGACGCTGATCGTCCTCTGGCAGACGCTTCGTCACATGCGGCGGTCGAGCGAGCGCCAGTTGCGGGCTTACATGTACGTGGGATCGTCGACCATTTCCGGGCTTGCTGCAGGCAACATGGAAATGAAGCTGGTGATCATGAACACAGGTCAGACGCCGGCTTACAGCGTCAATATTTCTGGCAACTTTGTTGCAGGCTCGCCAACCACGATTGATTTTGAAGCGCAACCGACTGCGACAAAGGCCCTGGGCGACATTGGGCCGGGACAGACAAAAACTCTCAAGTTTAGCCCTGAGGAGCCTAAGCCCGCAGACATCAGGCAAGGAATGCAAGCGGGCGTTTGGAAACTTTTCGTCTTTGGCGTCATTTCTTATCGCGACGCATTTGACCATGACAGGACGACGAAACTCAGGCTCGAAGCACCACCTATCGGTGCGGAAAGCGCGGACCTTGTTGTCTGCGATGAAGGTAACGTCTCCGATTGATGCCATCATGCCGGCACCGCCTTGCTCGGGCGCCCGCGCTTCTTGGTGGGAACGTCAGCGGCATCTGCAATTGGCGCTAAGTTCACGGCGTCGCCGTCGCTGGCGGCCTCGACCATGCGCCCGAGTTCAGCCAGGCGCTGTGCGCCGCCGACGGTTAGTTCCTTGCCGGCCCAGATCAGGCCACGCTCGTTCAGGCTGTCGATCAGCGGCCCCTTGACCGTGACGCCGGCGCCGATCGCGCCGAGCGCCTTGAATTCGGCCAGTTCATCGGCCGTGACCGACGAACTGGCTGACGCTGTTCCCTGTGACTCCGCTGCGCTGTCGACCGCGACGGCGGGGGCTTCTTCAACAGGTGGGGCTTCGGGGCATTCTCCGCTCAGTTGCGGCTTGTCCTCTCGCGTCACTCCCCGCTCGGATTCCTCTCCGGCTTCAAACCCCCAATGGTCCCAGCCCGGCCGGGGCGAGCGGCAGAACATTTCAAGCTTTGGAACGCCGGGATAGAGCCGCTCGATCTGTTCGGCATACCAGTCGGGTTTCGCGGAATGCGCGGCGACGGGATGCTCGGTGCATTTCTGCGGCTGCGTTCCGGGCAGGGGCGCCGGCACGTCGCCGCGCGTGCCGATCAAGAGTAGTTCGAGATTGTCGAAACTCCAGTAGCCGGTGCCAAGCTGCTCGCCTGGATAGACCTTCTTCCAGCCCCAGAAGGATTTGAACGTGAAGCCCCAGGCCTCCATGATGCGCAGGCCGTTGGCGAGATCGGTCACCCAAAGGAACAGCACCCCGTCCTTGCCCGCCGGGCAGCCGAGATCGAGGATCGCCTGCAGGTCCATCGTCGGATAGTGGTTCTCGGCGCTCTTCTCCCGGCCGGTAACCTCGGAATGGACAAGGAACTTGTGTGGCGGGTCGGCGTAGATCACCGGGTAGGTTGGACCGGCCTCGCCGTCCTTCCACCACACCCGCGACGTTGCCTTGCCCCGCTCCGCCGTCAGCTGCATCGTGGCGATGCGCACGGTGTGGCGCAGCTTCTGCTGCTCGGCGCGCAGGCCCTTGGCGACCTTCATCAGTTCGCGCCGATTGTCGGCATCGGGCATGAAGGAGGTCTTGATGGTCTTGCGCGCCGGCTGCTTGACGCCGTCGCGGCCCTCGACCTCTTCATGGTGGCTAATTTCGCCACCATCGACCATGCGCTTGCGAACCGTCTCGACAGTCGAGTGATGAACGCCGAGCATGCCGGCGATCGCCCGCGACGAGATCGAGGGTGTGTCGCGCAACTGGTCGGCGATCACCGCCTGCTTCTGCGCTGTGGTGAGATGCCGGCGCGAAACGTTGAGTTCGCGGGCAAGCTTTCGCTTGTCGGTTTCGCTGAGCCCCTTGCGCACGAAGCGCGGCCAGTCGACCAGGCCAAGGCTTTCGCAGATCGCAACGCGGTGATGACCGTCGAGGATCTCGCCGTCCTCGTCGTATTCAACCGGCACGAGCACGCCGTGCGCGATGATCGACGCCTCGAGCGAGGCATATTCTTCGGCGGAAAGCGGCGGGAGGAGCTGGTATTTCATTCCATCCCCAGCGCAGCTTTGTAAAGGTCAAGGATCGCCTCGGCCTCCTGGCGTTCCGCCTGGTCCATCTTCCGCAGCTTGATCAACGTTCGGACGGCCTTGGTTTCGAATCCCATGGCCTTGCACTCGGCGTAGATTTCCTTGCGGTCATCGGAGAGCGCGTCGATGTCCTCCTGAACGCGCTCGATGCGCTCGATGAAGGCGCGCAGCTGACCAGCGGCCACCGTCTGCGGCCCGCTCGCCTCCTCGGCCTCGGCCTTCATCTTGGAGCCGGGTCGTTCCCGCGCCGGTCCGCGCGGCGTGTA